>NZ_CAXAQH010000029.1:0-82071 GCF_963970905.1 Pseudomonas sp. EL_65y_Pfl2_R96
ACATCGTTGGGTTTTACAACAACGAGCGGCTGCACTCGAAACTGGGATATCTGCCACCGACCGTTTACGAACGGGCAATGGCGTCTAAACCTCCTATCGAGGTGTCCGGAATTAGTTGACCACTACACTGTGCGCGCACGCACACCCGCGCGCTATCGAAACAAACGGCCCTCCAACTGTCATGGTCGCGCAACGATACAGTTCGTTGCCCATGCCCGTCGCCGTACCGGTACTTCCCTCGCCAAGCTCCCTAATCTGCAGTTCGTCATCAGGCACCCACGCCTCAGTTCGCCAAGTACCGATAAAAATGCAATAAAAAAGGAGCTTCAATTGAACACTGATGAAACAGTGGTTGTCACCGGAGTGACATCAGGCATTGGTCTGGCCTGCGCCAGAAAGTTGATAGAACAGGGAAACAAGGTAGTTGGGATCGGGCGCAGAACCGAGCGCCTCAATGCACTGGCCGACGAACTGGGTGAACGTTTTTATCCCCTCAGCTGTGATGTGCGTGACATCGACGCACTCAACACACAACTGAAACAACTCCCCGATGCATTTGCCGCCATCAGCAAACTCATCAATAGCGCCGGCTTACTTCAGGGACAAGGGACGTTACTGGAAGTCTCGGATGCTCAAATATCCACCATGCTGGAGACCAATGTTCACGGTTTGATCAATGTCACTCGGGCGGTATTACCCAAGCTGATAGAAAGTGGACGCGGGCACATTATCAACCTGACCTCGATTGGCGCTCATTATCACTACGCCGGCGGCCATGTCTATGCGGCATCCAAGGCCTTTGTCGACCACTTCGGACAATGCCTGCGCACCGAACTGGTGGGCGCTCGGGTCCGGCTGACCAACATCGCACCTGGTAAAACCCGCTCAGAATTCGCCTTGGTTCAATTTGCTGGCGATCAAGCCAGAGCCGACCGGGTGTACAGCACCCTGACGCCGCTTGAGCCGATGGATGTTGCCAACTCGATCCTCTGGGCCCTGCATCAGCCCACCCACGTCAATATTAATCTTATTGAACTAATGCCTGCTGATCAGGAACTTTCATACCGGTGATCCCATGAGCCAATCTCTCGCCCACTACTATGTCAGAAACAAACTCACCCATAAGTTGATCAGCAAGCGCGTGCTGTCACCTATTTCACTTTCCCAGCAGCCTCCGGCTGACTTGGTACAGGCACTTTGCATTGAAAGTGAAGTGTCAAAGTTGTCAGCTGTTTATGCCCAGTTCCAACACTCGGACGATGGCCAGACGGGGCTTCCTCGTTACATGCCGTTTTATCGTTTCATTCAGTCTAAATTCCCCGGTTTTCAATGGCAGGTTCGCTCCACTCAGGGCAAGAAAACCTTGATTCTGGACAAGCCATACATCAACCAAAGCCGACCTTCGTTATTGAACTTGTTGCTGTGCGCCATCAACGACAACACCGCCACGACCCCGGCCTTGAAAGTGCGATACCCCGCCATGCGAGAACTGCCGGACGAGTTGGTGGTGGATCTTGAGCAGGCCTTTGAGCGTTTGTCATTTGCCCAATCAGCGCCCCACTTCGTCGCGCGTTTTGCCCAGGCTCTGGCCAAGGGACTGGCCGGTGAAACCATTACCCTGGTCTCCCCGGTGTGCCCTGATTATGGCTACGAAAACAAGAATGGCCGCCTGCGCTATACCTTCGAGCACTTGGGCGAAGGCATCGGGCTGGTGGCCGGACGTGTGGTCAAGACCCTGCCTGACCTGCAAGCAGTGCTGCAAAAGCACGGCATCGATGCACGGATCGCCGTGGCGGCCGGGGATTTTGAAGGGTTTGACGCCAGTACCCTGAACCGCCTCAAGGAAACACGCGAAGGCTTCGCTCACAAACTGCGTATCAGCCAGCAGAAGATCCTCGACGTTCTCGGTCCTGGCGCCGAGTCGATCATGATCGCCGAAGCCGCCGGTGGCGAGGACTGCTGGCATGCACTGACGGCAGAAGCCCAACAGCGCCTGGCACATCAGGATAACGGCTGCATCGTCGAGGATGATCTCGACTATGCCTCCATCTTCAGTGCACGACTGCCGCTCTATCAGGCCTGGCACCAGCAGCGCAGCAACGAAGAGCTGATGCAGATCCTGTATGCCCAGGGTGCGGAGTATGCGGCCATCGGCAAGGTGTTTGCCCAGCAGTGGACCAACCCGATTGTTATCGGTGCGGATCACAATCGCATGCAACCCTTCTATTGGCTGTACAGCACCATTCCTGTCCTTTATCTGACCAGGGTTTACTGATGAGCGCCCGTGAAAGTGCAGGTCAATGCACTCACTACTGTCAGTACGGGCCACAGGGCGATGTCCGTGCCAGCTATGCCCATCTGCCCTTCCAGGGTTTCTGGACCTGGCTGACCGGCAAGGGTCAGCCACTCACACCCGAGGCGTTAAAGAGCGCAATGAATGAGAGCGGTGAGCGCTTTCTGGTGGCTCATTTGCTGTTCACCTGGTTGGTGATGATCGCCCTGGTGCTGCTCGGCCAGGCCGTTCTGGAGGGTGCCTTCTCCACGGGTATGGCGGTGTTGCTGGTGCTGGTGGGCTGGGTCCTGATGGTTAACCGGTTGCGTAGCATGCAAGCCACCTTCCACTACTTGACCCATGGCGCAGTGCTCAAGGACAAGGCCCGCGCACAGCGCTATGCCAGGCTATTTCTGACCACGCCGCTGCTGTACCAGGACTGGGACACCTATAACCAGAGCCATGTACGCGAACACCACAATATCCACGTGTTGTGCTCTGACACGGACCCCGACCAGCGTTTCATCCGTGAGCAAGGTTTCTACCCGGGGATGCCTGAACCGGTCTACTGGTGGAGGGTCTGCTGCACGCCCTTTCGCCCCGTTTACCTGATGCGCCAATGGCGCGGGACGTTGCTCGACAGCTTTGTTCGTCTTGAACGTCGTGAAGCACTGTTTCGCTGGGGTTTCTGGGGCGTATTGCTCACGCTGCTGTGGGCGACAGGCGGGTTGCAAGCCTTTGGCTTGATGTACGTGATCCCGCGCGCCGTGCTGTTTGAGCACTCCATGTGGCTGCAATTGTTTACCGAGCACCTGTGGTTCTACCACCGGGACGCCGGGAGCAGCGAGAAAAGCCACTATGGCCGGCTGACCTGGGGTCGTTTCCAGGGCCGCACACCTCCAGAAGGCGGGGTCATCGCCCATGCCGCCTGGGTGCTGAAGTGTGCGCTCTACGATCTGCCGGTGCGCTTGTATGTGTACCCGCAAGACTTGCCCAACCACGACGCGCACCACCGCCGCCCCAACGTCCATTACCGGCATATCGCCAATTATCGCGCCAGCGTCGAGCAACAGCCTTCTCCTTATGGCCCGTTCCTCGAAGTCTGGGGGTTCATGGCGGGCCTGTACCTGATTCGCGACCATTTGTGCCGAGGGGTGGTCGAGCCGTTTACCCCTCGGAAACCTGCTTCTCTCAATAACCCAAACAGCCTGTACCCAACGTCCACCTCTCAAGGAGTCTGAGCAATGCAAGAGACGATCCAAGCTGCTAACCACGAACTGCAGAACAACGCCTACGCCTCCCTCAAGGCCTCACAGCTGTTTTCTCAAGAAGAGCTGGAGTACATGGAAGCGGCGTGCCAGGTCATCCCCAAAACCATCATCGAAATCGGCGATGTAGGCGAAGAAAACTTTCTCGCGGTGGGACGCTTCATGGAGGATCAAAAAGGCCAGTTACCCGTGTATCGCAATGATCCTTACGGCAAACGTGTGGTGGAGATCCTCTCTTCGGGAAAAAGCCGTGAGTTCTTCAACGGCATCATGGAAGCCGAGTGTTTTATCCGTCGCTGCCAGTCCAATCTGCTGGAAGCCGGCAACTTCATCGGCAAGCACATCGATACCTACAGCAACCTGGAATATCGCTACTCCGTGGTGATCCAGTTCGGCAAGCAATACGAAGGCGGCGAGTTTTTCATCGAGCATGAAGGCCGCGAATCGCAATTTAAAACAGACTACGCCGACGTGCTGATCAACCGCTGCGAGATTCCCCACGGCGTACGCAAGGTAGAGAGCGGCACACGCTCCTCCTTGGTGTTTTTCCTGAGCACCAGCCCGTTGGACAAACCCAACCTCAACAATAAACAGATCTGATCGGAGTGTGCGTCCGCCCCCCAAGGCGGACGCTCAACCGGCGAAACCAGAAGGAAACGTCTCATGACGCAAACCAACGTAGCCAGCTTTCAAGAAACAAAGAATCAAGACCTGCAGGCCTATTTCCTGGGACTCATTTCGGTCGCGGCCTTTGCCATGACCTTACCGGCGGCAAAAATGCTCGCTGGCGACCTGAGTGCCCTGCAAGTCGGGTTCTTCCGGTCAGTGTTGGCTGCGTTTGCGGCAATTCCTTTCTTGCTTATCGGCCGGGCAAAGATTCCCAATCGTTCGCAAATCAAGCGAATGTTGCTGACGTCCACCGGGATCGTTTACGGCTTTCCGATCCTCACCGCGCTGGGCATGCAATACGTTCCGGTCAGCCATGGCGGCGTGGTACTCGCTGCACTGCCGCTGTCCACAGCGATTTTCGGTACGCTCATTACAGGCACTCGCCCATCCAAAATGTTCTGGGCGGTTTCAAGCCTGGGCTTCCTGGTCGTGATGGCCTACACCGTCATCAAGTCGAATGTCTCCGACATCTACATCGGCGATCTGGCACTGCTGGGCGCCGTGCTGCTGGCCGGTTTTGGCTACGCCCAGGGCGGTGCACTGTCCAAGGAACTGCCGGGCTGGCAGGTCATGTGCTGGACTCTGGTCATCAGCCTGCCTGTGCTGCTCCCGGTCAGCCTCTGGCTCTATGACAGCCAAACCATTGCCAACCTGCCGGGACAAGGGGTCGCCGCCCTGCTGTTTCTGGCCCTGATCAACTCGCTGCTGGGTTTCTTCTCATGGAACCGTGCCCTGGCCCTGGGTGGCATCCAGCGCATCAGCCAGCTGCAGTTGCTGCAACCGTTCTTCACATTTGCTTTTTCGATCTTCCTGATGGGCGAGTCGTGGAACTGGCTGACCCCGGCCGTCTGCGCCATCGTCATCGTGCTGGTCTGGCTGTCCAAGCGCATCTGAACAGGATCGCGCGCGGGTCAACCAGCGCGCTCCATCCACGTGTTCCTCGAGGGGGTTTCAGCCTGGCTGTTCACCCTCTCCACACCCAGACGGAAATCCGCCCATGACTTCTTCGAGCTTTTTTCGCCCCACCTCTGAACTGCAACAATGGGACGCCTCGCAGTATGAAAACAACGCCCATTTCGTCGCCCACCTCGCCAATGGCGCGGTGGAACTGCTGGCCCTCAAGGCCGGCGACCGAGTCCTGGATATCGGTTGTGGTGACGGCTATCTGAGTGAGCAACTGGCTCGTCAAGGCGCTGAAGTGGTGGGTTTCGACTACAGCCCGGAACTGGTGGAAGCCGCACGCTCTCGCGGCCTGGATGTGAGGCTGGGTAATGCCGAGGAACTGTTCTTTCACCAGGAGTTCGACGCGGTGTTCAGCAACGCCGCCATACACTGGATGCGACGTGCCGATCAAGTCGCCTATGGGGCCTTTATGGCCCTCAAGCCCGGTGGGCGTTTCATCGGAGAATTTGCCGGAGCCGAGAATGCGCTGCTGATCCGACGGGCGATTCACGGCGCCCTGGAGCGCAGATCCGTCGACGCACAGGACATTGACCCCTGGTACTTGCCCACCGCCGGTGAATACCAACAGGTGCTGGAGAACGCGGGGTTTCACGTCAGCTTCATCAGTTGGTTCGAACGACCGGTGGTGTTGGATTACCCCATTGCCGAATGGATACAAACCTTTGGCACTCCTTACCTGGCGGCGCTGCCGCTTGAAGCCCGCGCGGGTTTTCTGGAGGAAGTGACGGAGGAACTGGTCAATGACCTGCTGGACTCCGACGGCCGATGGACGGTGGACTACACATGCCTGCGTTTCAGAGCTGAAAAAAAGGCATAGCCCCACAGAACCTGGCTGACAAAAAGCGACACATTGGATCAATCAGCAGACAACCGGCGCGAGGCTTGCCGTCTAATTGGAATTAACGATATGTCTATGAAAACCAATGGATTAGCGTTGAAATCTTTTTACACCGACGCCCAAGTGTGGTCGAACCAGGAGGGCAAACCGCTGTACTGGATCGATGACATCAGCCTGGCCGTCAACGGCTCGGAAATCGTTGAGGATTCGCTCATTCAAACACTGCACGACAATGATGAAGTCCAGATCCTCAACGGCGTCATCTACTCCTATGAAGACCTGGGGGAAGTGGCCACCCTGGTGGAGTACTTCAAAAGCTGGCAGCAAAACCTGGGCAGCCGTAACACGTCGCCGGACAGCTAGATCGACGAGCATCAGGCTAACCCGGGGCCAGGTTTCAAATGCTGTGTTCGGTGACTCGTTGGGCTGTTTCGCTGCCGGTCTGAGAATCGATGAAACGCTTGAACTGGATGTCATTGCAGTGGCTGACGTTCAGGCGAATATACTGATCGTAATCGCGGGTGTTGCTGAACAACGACCCTGGTGCCAGAAAGATGCGGGCGTCATGGGCCTGTTCAATCAGACGACGAATATCCACGTGCGCGGGGAAACGCCCCCACAGAAACAAACCATCCATGCTGGGTTCATCAAACACCACGCCCACCTTGCCCAGCCACTCCCGCGCCCGGGCACGCTCCTGCATCACTCGCTGGCGCAGGCCATCCAGATGGTGTTGATAGCGCCCGGACTCCAGGGTGTAGGTCACGATGGTTTCGTCCAGGGATGAGCCGCACAACAGGTTGTACATCTTCTGCTCCACCAGACGCTCGACAAAAGCGGGGGGTGCCGCCACATACCCAAGGCGCAGGGCAGGACTGAGCACCTTGCTGAAACCGCTGATGTAAAAGGTGCGATTCAAACCATCCAGGCTGGCCAGCCGAAGTGTTTGCCTGGCAGACAACGAGCCGAAAATATCGTCTTCAACAATATGAAAGTCATACTTCTCGGCCAGCGAAAGAATCTTGAACCCCTTGGCCGGGGAGGTATTGCCGCCAGTAGGGTTGTGGATCAGGGTCTGGGTCAGAAACAGTTTTGGCCGGTACTTGATCAGCATGGCCTCCATGGCCTCCAGGTCCGGACCATCCCCCATTCGTGGCACGGTGATGATGTTGAAATCCCGCCCCTTGATCAGCTTCAACTGCAGCAACAAGTAGCTCGGGTCCTCGACCAACAGGTAATCACCGGGCTTGAGCATGGCGTTACGAATCAGCGAGAACGCATGGGTAGCCCCCACCGTCACCACAACCTGGTTGCTGGAGGCATCGATTTGAATCTCTCGCAACTTGCGTGCAATTACCGAGCGCAACTGCTGGCTCCCCGCGGCGGGCGCAGGGACGCTGCAAGACAGCGTGTTACGAATCAACCGTCCGGTAACAGAAACAGGCACAGCGTCAGCCAGCCAGGACGGAGGAAAGTAACCTGAACTGACGGGGATATCGTATTGGGAAGGGTCCAGCGCGCGGTACAGAAACCCCGCATGCAGGCTGGACGGTGGGATCAACTCGTCCAGATCCTTGAGGGATCCCGATGGATTGGCCGCGAGAATAAAGTAACCGGCCCCGGGTCGGGACTCAATGATGTGCTGCGCCACGAGGTCCTCGTAAGCGCTGCTCACCGTAAAGTTACTGACGCCCAGTTGTTTGGACAGAGCCCTGACCGAAGGCAACCGACTGCCTTGAACCCATTGGAAAGACTCGATGCGGGCAATAATCGCGCTTCGGATCTGGTCCACCAACAGTGTCTTGCTGCTGCGATCTATCTCAAACATCTCATTCCCTTAATGAAACCACCGCCATCATGGCCTTCCTGATGCTTGGCAAAGAGCAGGCCGGTAATCAACAAGCCATCGCCAACACTCGCGTGCGAGGCAGTATCCTGGATACTTTGTAAGCAAAGTTTACGCCAGTGCTCGAAAAATGCCTTGCCTATTCCATCGAGTAAAAAACTCAGGGACGAGAATGGGTTTTCATGGGGTTTGCGGACATTGCGATCCAAAGGCTCGAGGTAGAAGTCCAGTTTGCCGAGGTATTGGTTGAGAATGATCAGGTTTTGGGTCCAGGGTAATTGTCGCAGCAGTGCTGAGACTTTTGCATGGTGCCTGTACACCTCGTAAAACTGGCGCATACGAAAGAGGTTCGGTCGGTGGTTTACGCCATTGGGCAGCAGACTGCTGCCCAATTCAATAGTGTCAGCACCGCTGTCACAATTGCCCGATCACGGATAACTAAACCCCTTAACCAACGTCAACTCCCCCACCGCCCGCATCGGCACCAGGAACGTCTCCATCTTCTCGTTCGGCGTCCCCTCTTGCGTAATCACCGTCACTTGCGCGGTGGTCAGCGGCTGAACAGCCTCTTCCTGCCCCTCTTCATCGCCGCGATACCCGCCACCGTAGTAGTTCACGTACACCAGGTATTGCCCCTTGATCGGCGCCGGCATGGCGAAGATTTCCGGGCCGTAGCCGGTGGTGACGTCCACATCCAGCGCCGCACCATTGGGCGCGACACGATCGCCGTACCAGATGTGTGCGCCATCGGGGGTGATGAGGTGCAAGTCCAGATCAGTGCCGTCGCTGTCCCAGGAAAGCAGTACTCGCAACTTCGCCGGAGTGGCACCGCCACTGGCGTTCAGGAACTGAGTGCGATGCCGCTGTTGGCCATCGGGACTGCGGACTTCAACGCTGTTGCTGCCGTTGGGGAATGAGAACGGGCGGTCGTAGCGGCCCGCGGGGTCAATTTTCAGTGGCATGCTGACGCCGTTGACGATCAGCTTACCGGGCTCATTACCCTTGGGTGTGGATTGGATTTGGCCGGTAATGCGAGCGGTATTGGCCTGCCCCACCGGTGTGTTCACCGACGAAGCCGGGTAATTGACCGTCTGACGAAAGTTTTCACCTTCGCCTTCGGGGGCGCCCGTGCGCCAGCCGCCGACGGGGGTGTCGAGTTTGACCGCGCTATCGGCGGCGAATGTCGTCGGCCATACGCAAAACGAACAAAGGAACAGGAAGACCTGTGGATAACGGAGTTTCATGGCCTATTCCAGCAAGAGGTGGCGGGCGAGCCCTTCGATGTAGGTTTCATCCTGGCCATTGGGATGTGCTTCAAAGGCCAGGTGCAGGTATTCGTGGGTCAAGTCGAGGCGGTCTTGCAGCGTCAGCACGCCACGCACATAGATGCGCTGGCGTTCGCGGTCCACGAAGGGACGACCGAAGGCCAGGCGGCAAACGGCGAAGGTGCTGACTTCGTTGTAACCGACCTCACTTTCGAGGCGTTGGCGCCAGCCGCGGCGTTGGTTTTGCAACCAGTCTTGCGCGGCGGGCAGCGCTTCGCAGGAAGCGACCGGGCTGTCCCAGCGGCTGAGGCTTGCACGCGGGTAGGCGTGCAGCAGGATGGCGTCGTAGCGTTGACCGGCGTTGGCCTGTTCGACGGCTTGCTGCCAGGAGAGTTTGTCCGGCCCGGGTTGGTCGGAGTGATAGGTAACGGTGCTGCCGGCGAGAACCAGGTCGCTGGTCCACGCGGCGATGTTGCGCGATTCGGTGGCGGCCGGACGTGGGGCGACGCGCTGCCGGCTGCTGCTGTCGTCGATGCTCAGGCAGTCGCCGTTACGGGTAGCGTTTTGCAGCAGGTAGGTGCGGATCGCGACGCTCAGGGCTTTGGCTGCTTCAACGGGCTCGGGTCTGGCTTCGCGCTGCAGGACACGGGCGACGTACTCTTCGCGGTCCAGGCGGGCGACGAGCTTGTCCTTGAGCAAGAACAACTCGCCGTCGCTGTGGATATCGAGTTGGTTGCCGTTGGCGAATTCGACGCGGTAGTCGCCCTGCAGGGGGCCAGGCGCTAACACGCGCCCCCCCGACAGCACGCGTTTCAGCGGATAACGCGCGAACAGGCCGACCTCGACACACTTCCCCGCTTCTGCTGGCCATGACGAGGGCAACACCGTCGCCAGCGCCTGACCATAATTGCGCAAAACCATCTGGCTGGTGCCACGCCCACCGGCCCAGACCGGCGTGCCGTCCGCCGTCCAGCCCGCGAATCCGCCCTGGCGCGACGAAGGATCCTGATCCCCCAGCCAGCTCCAGGTTTTCACCCGCAACCGACCGCCAAGCTCACCCACGACATTGCCGTCAGCGGCATTGAGCACCACATCGAGCAATACCCGCCGCGCTCGATCCTGCGCCGGCATCACGGCCAAGACCTTCAACAACTCAGCCACCGAAACCCGGGTCTGCGGTTGCAACGACGGCAAGTCCAGCAACCACGTTGGCGCTTGTCTCGTCTGCCAATACTCGCGCCACTCAGTGCCGGAAATGCCCAACCGCGCGGGCTCGAAGTACAACCCGCAGGACTTCACCAACGCCTGATCGCGACCGATCGTGCCACCCGCCGTGCAGCAATAAATTTCTTCCTTCGACTGCCCGCGACACTCATAAGCCGGTTCACGCGCGCCGGTGTCCACCAGCCAGCCGTAGACAAACAACTTCCACAAGCTGCCCAGCGGCGTCTGCAAATCGGCAGGCAATGGCTCACGCGAGATCATCTGAGTCCGGCTCAACGCAAGCAGTTCACCCTTGAAGCCCAGGTGCAACGGCTCGTCCTGCGCTGTCGCCAGCGCAGGGATCAAGCACAGCAGCCACCAGACCAGACACCGGGTCATGTCAGTTGACCGTGACCTGACCGAATGCCGGCTTCTGTTCCTGAGCCTGATGCTGTGGCGCGTAGACCTGCGTGAAGCGCACCGGTGGCAGGCTGAACTGGCCTTTTTGCGAGAAGCGCACCAGATGACGCAGGCGCAACTCACCGCTCAGCGCATCCACTGGCACCGCATACGCCATTTGCCCCGGTTCGAAACGGGCCTTCTCCAACGCGGTCGGCTCGGTGCCGGCCTTGCCCATCAGCTTGATGCCCCACGTGGTGCGCTCGACGTCCGCACCCGGTGGCAGCGGCACTTCGAGCATGCCGTAGCGCAGCGGTTTCGCCGCTTTACTGGTGATGATCACTTCGTCCAGGTACAGGCTGTCGCTGGACAACGGCTTGGTGCCGACCGCTTCGAGTTTGAACTCGAACGCTTCATCACCCGGCACCAGACGCGACAGGCGACGGGTGATGGTCACGGCCATCGGATCGATTGCCGGTTGTTTGGTCTGGTAGCTCAGCGCGGCACGCAGCGGGCGTTCTTGCGTCCCGGTCAGCGACAACACCGCCGGCACCGGCGTAGCGCCCTGCCACGTCCAATACATCTCACCGGTATCACCGTAGCGTTTCTTCCAGCCTTCCCCCGGTGCCAGTGCGATGGTCGGAGAGGCTTGCTCGATACTGCGTTGCAACCAAGTCAGCGCCAAGGCGCGCTCCAGGGTCGATTGCTGTGGCAACAGGCGTTGCAACAACGCTTGTGCATGCGCTTGATCGAAAGCTTGCAGCGACAGGTTCAAGGCCTCGGCAAACGGTTGAGCGCTGGCAGCCACTTGCTGTTGCGCAGCATCCACTTGACGGCTGAACGCCGGGGGCAGATTGACTTTGGCCTGACGCGCCAAAGACGCGGTCAGCACCCGAGCACTGGCCAGACCCAATGCCGAATCCGGATCGTTCATGACCAGGCTCTCTGCGCCATCGTCCATGACGCTCGCCGCATTGCCTTCGCCGGCTTTCACCAAGTCGTCGATCAAACCGCTGAGCAACGTGTTCACCGGCAATTGCATCTGTTTGGCAAACGACAGAATCAACGCCCGCTGCAACAGCGGCGTGTTCTGCGCCTGTTTCGCGTACACCTCCAGCACCCGCTGCCAGTGCTCCGGCGGCAGGCTCAGTTCCAGCGCCTTGCTGGCGTGCCAGTCGGCGTAATAGGCGTAAGCGGTGAGGAACGCATCCGGCTCACCGTCATAGCCCCACCAGGTGAAGCTCGCCGACGGGCCGGCCATTTGCACCAGCCGCAGGCGGCTGTTCTGCATGATCAAACGCAAGCGGTCGCGGATCTGTGGATTCGACGACAGCGTTGGATAAGCGATGCTCAACGGCAGCAAACGACTGGCGGTTTGTTCGACGCCGCCGTACGGATAGCTCAGCAGATCATCGAGGGCCGAGCGGAACACCGCTTGCGGGCTGTCATCCAGACGCAGGCGGATGTCGCTGGCGTCCGCCGGCAAGGTCAGTGGCGTATCACCGCTGGCCACATCCAGGCTTTGGCTTTGGGTCACCTGCCAACCTTCACCGGTCGCGGTCAGGCGCACGGCCAAGGCGTCAGCGGTTTTGCCGTCCTGCACCAGCTCGGCGGTCCACTCGCCATTGGTCAATGCGAACGCCGGCAATGCGATGTAGTTGACGCCGTTGTTCAGGGTGACCGGCACACGTTGCTCGGCACCCGCGTAATGAATCACCAGCTCAGCCTTGACCGGTTTCTCGGCCTGACTGAAAGCGAACACACCGAGATCCGGTTTGTCGCCATTGCGGAATTTGGTCGGGCCGCTCCACTTCAGGTACAGCGGTTTCTCCGAGCGCACGAATTGCTTCTTCTGCCCGACCTGGCCGTCATCGGCGATGGCGCGGGCAGTGATGCGCCAGCGGGTCAAGGAGTCCGGCATCTTGAAGGTGAAACGGGTTTTGCCGTTGGCGTCGGTGATCAATTCCGGCTGCCACGCGGCGGTGTCGACGTCTTCACGACGCGGCCGCTCCAGCACTTTCACCCCACGCTCGCTGCGGTTGGCTTTGCCCGGTGCGCCCGGGCTGCCCGGCAGTGCCACGTCGTAGCTGATAAACGACAAACTGGCGCTAGTGCGCACGTTGTTGCGGCGCGGGTGGTAGAAGAACTGGTCGAT
The DNA here is from genome assembly GCF_963970905.1 of Pseudomonas sp. EL_65y_Pfl2_R96. Taxonomy (NCBI): domain Bacteria; kingdom Pseudomonadati; phylum Pseudomonadota; class Gammaproteobacteria; order Pseudomonadales; family Pseudomonadaceae; genus Pseudomonas; species Pseudomonas sp. EL_65y_Pfl2_R96. The sequence continues at coordinate 12,879 of NZ_CAXAQH010000029.1, forward strand.
GGTCGGCGCGACTTCCGGTTGCAACGCGTAGATCATTTCGTCGACCACGCTGACCGTCAGGTGCGCCGGAATCGGCTTGCCGGCGAATTGAGTGGTGAGGTCCACGGACACAGTATCGCCGGGTTGATACGCCTCTTTATCGGTGGCGATGGCCACGTCGATCTGCGGCGCGATCACCTTGATGCCGGCGTTCTGGAAGCTGTATTGGCCACCCTTGGTGTAGAGCACGGAGAAGGTCAGGTTCGGCGCGTAGTTGTCCTTCACCGGGATACGCGCGCGGTATTGGGTGTCGCTGAGTTTTTCCATCTTCAGCCAGTCGCTGCCCTTGGACAACAGCGCCGTGGCCTCGACCTTGTCGCGCTCGAGCGACAGCAACGCATCGCTGACCGGCTCGGGGAACGTGATCAACGCGAGGGCTTCGTCGCCGGCCTTGTACTCAGGTTTGTCGAGGACGATTTCCACGGTGCCGGGCACGGCTTTGACGCCGTCGCCAGTGACCGAATGACCGGTCGCGCCAAGTACGCGGCCATGGTCATCTTTCAGCGTCAGGTTGTAAGTGCCCGGACGGTCAAAGGCCAGGGTGAAGCCTTTATCTTTGGCGGCGAGTTTACCTTCGCCAGTGGTTTGATCTTCGAGTCGCACCCAGCTGTAGCTGCTCGGGTTGACCGCTTTGCTCTGCTCGCTGCCACCTTCATTGACGTAGCTGAATGCAACCTTGCCGCCCACCGCGCTGAACCGCTGCGGCGCGCTCAAGCGGAAACTGGCGGCGCCGCGATCGATGAGGATTTCCTTGGTGGTCTTGACCCGATACGCCGCGCCATCGCTGGCGAACACGGTGAGCATGTAGCGGCTCGGTTTCTCGGCGGCGGGCAGATCGAGGCTTGCGTTGCCCTTGGCGTCGGTAGTCAATTCGGCACTGGTCAGCTCCACCGGGAATTGCCCGAGGTACTGCAGTTCGTTATCGACCATCGACAATTGTTGGGCGCGCAGGCTCAGGCTTACCTTGGCGTTGGCCACCGGTTTGCCGTCCGGGTACAACAACACCAGACTGCCCTTCACCGGTTCGCCGGTGCGGTAATCCTGCTTGGCCAGGTTCAGGGAAATTTCGAAGTGCGGCTTGATGTATTCAGCGACACGGAAGGCACTGCTGTAGGCCTGATCCTTGTAGTTGAAACGCAGCTCATAGCCACCCGCCACCGCGTTGTCCGGCAACTGGAAACGGCCCTGAGTGCCAGCCTTGGAATCGAGCTTCAGCGCCAACGATTGCAGAGCGGTGCCGGTGGCATCGAGCACGGTCACATTGACGTCGGCAGCGGTCGGTGCCACGGAATCCCGCGCATTCTTGAACTCGCGGCCGACGATTTTCAGCGACACCCAATCCCCCGGCCGATACAGCGGCCGGTCGGTGAACGCATAAAGTTTGGTGTCGTAGATTTCGCTGTCGTAATAGAAGTTCTCGGAGACGAACACCCCGCCCTCTTCGTCCTCGCCGATCACGAACGAACGCTCGGGGCTGACGTGTTTCAGACGCAGTAATCCGTCGGCGTCAGTAGCGCCGCTGCTCATCACGCCCAGGCCGTCGGTCCACAGCACATTGACCTTGGGCACCGAACTGCCTTCGTGTTTGCGCGCGGCCCACACCAGCAATTCATCGCCAGCAATCTTGCTCACGGCCACGGTGTTGGAGACGAAGACCATGGTGGTCGCGCGGTACTTGCCGATCAGCGCTTCCACCAGATACAGCCCCGGTTTCAGGTTGCCCAACGGGATGTACACGTTGCCCGGCGAGACACTGACGAACTCGCTGGAAGAACCGGCCAGGTTCACGCCTTCAGGCGGCTGGATCGGTTTGGCTTGCCACAGCGGATAACGGAATTGGCTGACCACTGGCAGGCCCGGAATCAACGCGAACTGCGGCTGAGCGTCGTACGGCGTTGGCGCGGCGATGGCGGTGCCCATCTTCAGCTCCGGTACTTCCTCGGTGACTTGTTTACGTGACTCGTAGGAAAACGCCCGCTGCATCACCCGACGGGATTTGCGGTACCAGTTGTCCCACAGGTACGCGAGGGTGTTCGAAAGGCCTTCGCCCTTGAACTGGCCGTCGCTGACCACGCGGTGCAGGTTCTTCTGGCGCTTGAGGAAATCCAGCGGTTTATCGATGCGGTACACACGAATGTCCGCGCCGCCGTAAGGCTCCATGCGGAACCGGCGGTAATCGCGGCCCGGCGCTTCGAGGCGCACCATCGCCTGCTCGTCGCTGGCGAAACTGCTGTCGGCCAGCAGGAAGAAACTTTCACCGGCCACCGGCGTATAGCCGCTCGGCTCGACGGTGTCTTCGGCGTTGACCGCCGACAGAGGCAAAATCAACGCAAGCAAAAGAGGCAGTTTTGAGCAAATGCGCAGCATGCGGGCACCGATCATTGGGAGAGAAAGTTCAGTCGATAGACGCCGATGAAGTTGGGGTTGGCTGCGTCGGGTATCCATCGGGTGTCCTTCCATGTCATGAGTTGTTGCAGGCTTGCGGAGCGCATGCCGTTGTCGGTGGGGGTAGTGGTGCCGGTGTGATAGGCGATGAAGCGGCCCATCCAGATCATCAGGTGCTGGTCGTCGCCCTGATCGAAAAACATCAAGTCGCCGGGCCGGGCCTGGGCCAGATCACGGCCAACCAGGTGGCTGTTGAACTGGATCAGTTTGATCGCGTTGACATAGGGCCCGACCTTGCCGCCGCCCTGCTGCCATTGCTGGGCGAGGCCGCGTTGGGCGTCGCTCAGTTGCAGTTCCGGCGGCAGGTAGCGGTTGGACAGGCCATTGCTGCGCAGCCATTTGTCGTCATGGACTTTCAGCGCTTCGTTGGCGGCAAACCGCACCAGCCCGGCGCAGTCCTGCTGATACCAGCGCGGGCTCGGGCCTTGGGTCAGTTGTTCCTGGGCGATGCGCACGAACCAGGCGCGGAATACCTGGGACTGTTGCGGGTCGAGCGCCGGGGCTTCGCTGGCAAAGGTGCGAGTCCCCAGCAACAACGCCAGCAGGCCGAGGCCTCGGATGAGTGCGGTCACAAGGCTTTCCATTCCAGCGGCAGCCACTGCCAGTGGCCGTCGGGCTCGCTGCCTTTGGGCAAGGTCAGGGCATATTTGCCATAGCCGCCGAGGGTGCGCAGTTTCGGGATCAGGTAGGTTTGCGCGGCGTTGTAGAACACCGGTTCCATGTCCTGCGGCAGGCTGTCGAGGGTTTCCTGCTGCATCAACTGCGCCATGGAATCCGGGCCGAAATAGATCGGCATCAACAGGTCTTTTGGCAGCACGTCAGCCAGCGGCGGGAAGCGTTTGTCGAGGGTGCCGAGGGCTTTGTCGACCAGTTTGTCGTCGAGGGAGAACAGCAGGGTCGAACCGTGGCGCGCGAGACTTACGCGCATAAAGGCTTTGCCGGTGATCGCGTCGGGCTGCTCGGCATCCTTGGCCTTATAGGGACCGAAGTTGGAGCTGACCTGGCGCTGCCACTGATGGGTCTGGCCTTCCTGTTTTTCGACCACCGGGAAGGTGTGATCGGCAACGTTGCCTTCGTAAGCACCCACCATCGAGCCGAACAGGTTGCCCAGGTCGCCGTCGAGTTTGGCGCTGTCATCATCATTCAGGCTGGCCACCAGCAGCGGCGTGTACAACCGCGAGTCGGCATACCAGCACAGGCCGGCAGCACCGGCCATGTGTTCAGTCAGGGCCTGGGCCACGGACTCTTCGGCACCGAGTTTCACCAGCAGCGGCTTCTGTTGTTCGGCGGCCAGTGGCAAGGCCACGCAGGCGCTGGCGCCCATCGGCATGGCTTGCCAGATCGGTTTGAAGTCGAAGTCTGGCTGGTTTTCCAGTTCGTCCATGGCCAGGAAGCTGTGCCAGCCCTTGTCGTCCATGTCGAAACGCAGGCCGGCGAAGTTCGGGATGAAGCGCTGGTAGCCCATGGCCAGAACGCTGGAATTGACCGAGAGGCGTTGTTTTACCTCGGGCGCGCGCGGTGGCAGGCCGAAGGCTTCGGGGAAGAGTTTCTGGCCGCCGAGTAGTGCTTCCAGCGATTCGGTCGATACCATGCCGGGGTCGTCGACTGGACCGTGGCCGGTTTCATAAAGCTTGGCCGGGTTGGACAGCACCACCAGTTTGTCGCCATGAGAGGCGAACAGCAGCGCTTTGCTGTTGTTGTAGGTGAGTTGATAAAGCGGCACCACATCGCCGGCGACTTTGATTTCAGCCAGTTTGCTCAGCTGCGTATCATCCAGCGCCACTTTCGCCAGCGGCTCCAGTACCTTGGCCAGCCCGCCGCGATCCATCACCAACAGGAAATCCTTGAGACGTCCATCCGCCCCGCGCCACAGCGCCACATCCGCCGGTTGATCGAACAGCTGCTCGATCAGGCTGTCCTGCAACTTCAGGTCATGCTCGTAAATGATCCGCCGCAGACTACCAATCAAACCGAGGCGATCGGCGTGAGCTTCGTAATAGAAGACGAAATCTTCGGTCAGGGTTTCCTTGAGAAACGGCACCGCCAGCAAATCCTTGGGCAGCTGGCTCAGGGAATGGGTTTCGAGCAGACCGTCCGGCCGGCTCATGCCCAGTTTGTCACTGGCCAACTCAGCGGGCGGCGCCTTGGGTTTGTGCAGGAACCACCCTAACCCGCCCGCCACGCCAGCCACCAGGCACAGCCCGACCAGCAGCGCCGGCCAGCGACGGGAAGTGTTGGCAGCAGGTGCGTCGGCGGCCGGGGAAGCGGCTGGTGGAATAGTGTTATCACTCATGTTCACAAACCCAATTCATCCGTGGTGCGGGATGTTTAATAGTTGAAAGTCTTGACCAGCAGCAGGTCGCCGATCGCCCGCAAAGGCACAATGAAGGTCTCGCGTTTTTCGTCGACGGTGTTTTCGTTGAGCACCAGATTGATTTGCGAGGTGATCACCTCGTTCTGGTTGCTGGTCTCATCGAAGTTATAGCCGCCACTGCCGAAGTTGCCCCAATAGTTCACGTAAACCAGGTAGGTGCCGTGCATCGGCGCGGTCATGGTGAACATTTCCGGGCCGGGGCCATCGACCCCGTCCGGGTCCAGGCCGCCGCCGTTGCTCATCGCCGGGCGAGCCCAGAACGCATGTTGGCCATCGGGCGTAATGATGTGCAGGTCGAGTTCGGCCTTGGGGTCGTCCCAGCCCAGCACCACGCGAATCCGCGCCGGAGTGCGCTGGTCGTTGGCTTCATAGAATTGGACGCGTTTGAGCGACTTGCCCTCGGAACTGCGCACTTCGACGCTGTTGGAGCCGGCGCCGAACGCATACGGCCGGGCAAAACGCCCTTGGTCGTCGGTGTACAAATTCAGGGGATTGCCGTTGACCGCCAGGCTATGGGGGCCACGGAGTGTGCCGAGGGCCTTGAGCTGGCCTTCGATCATCGTGCGATTGCGCTGCACGCCCCGGTCGATGGGCGGCGTGGGATAGGCGACTCGCGGATTTTCACTGCGGTCCAACAGGCCGTGATAGCGCCAGCCGCCCACCGGTTCCGACAACTCGGCCGTGGGCTCGGCCCACGCAACCTGGGCACAGACCAGCGTGATCAGCAGTGAAAGAACACAACGCATGTGACGCCTCCTGCCATGCATAACGAAACCCTGCGCCCGATCCTCGGCGCGTTACAGATCGAAAAAACTGCGTTTCGTCAGAAAGACCCTGAATATAGGGTCGTAGAAGGCGCGAAGATTAGCCATTCGGCGGTTTTTTAACAATCGGATACATCTATATTTGCGGTGGGAATCACGGTGATTGTCGGGCGTGAGCCGAATAACCCCCATCACCTTTTATAGACGACATATCTCTGTGGCGAGGGAGCTTGCTCCCGCTCGACTGCGAAGCAGTCGCAATTCGCTGAATGCAGCGTAGCGTGCCTGAAGAAACGCGGCGTATGGTTTTGGGGCCGCTTCGCGTCCCAGCGGGAGCAAGCTCCCTCGCCACAAGGTGTGTTGTCACCCCGGAACTGCTGCGCCAACGACCCCGCTCATTTGCCCATACCCCCCATGTCTGCTAGTGTCGCGCCGGTTTAACGTCAACCGGAAATAGCCGCCATGGCCCGCAAAAAAGCTGCACTGGATTTCGAACAATCCCTCGCTGACCTGCAAACGCTGGTGGAGCGTCTGGAGAACGGCGAATTGTCGCTGGAAGACTCGCTGACCGCTTTCGAGCAGGGCATTGGTCTGACCCGCGATTGCCAGGCGGCGCTGGCCCAGGCCGAGCAAAAGGTTCAGGTGCTGCTCGAGCGTGATGGCGAGCTGGCCGAGGAACCCTTCGACGCGGATCAGCCAGAATGATTGCGGCGTATTCGGCCACCAGCCAGGCTCGCGTCAACGCTGCACTGGAAACCCTGTTCAACCCGCCAGGCCCTGAACTCGCTCGCCTCTATGAAGCCATGCGCTACAGCGTGATGAATGGCGGCAAGCGCGTGCGTCCGTTGCTGGCCTACGCCGCGTGTGAAGCACTGGGCGGCAAAGCCGAGCAAGCCAACGGCGCAGCCTGTGCGGTTGAGCTGATCCACGCCTATTCGTTGGTGCACGACGATCTGCCGGCCATGGACGATGACGACTTGCGTCGCGGCCAGCCAACCACCCACAAGAAATTTGACGAAGCCTGTGCGATCCTCGCCGGCGACGGTTTGCAGAGCCTGGCCTTCAGCGCCCTGCTCGACCCGCGCCTGAGCAGCTCGGACGCTGAAACCCGTCTGCAGATGGTCAGCGCTCTGGCGTTGGCGGCAGGTCCGGCGGGGATGGTCGGCGGGCAAGCCATCGACCTCGGCTCGGTGGGCCTGAAGCTCGATCAAAAAGCCCTTGAATACATGCATCGGCACAAGACCGGTGCGTTGATCGAGGTCAGCGTCAAACTCGGCGCCCTGGCCAGCGGTCATGCCGAGAAGGACGAACTGAAGTCCCTGCACAGTTATGCACAGGCCATCGGTCTGGCATTTCAGGTCCAGGACGACATTCTCGACGTCGAAAGTGACACCGAAACCCTCGGCAAACGCCAGGGTGCCGACATCGCCCGGGACAAGCCGACCTACCCGGCCCTGCTCGGCCTCGACGCGGCCAAGGTCTATGCCCTGGAACTGCGCGACCAAGCCCTGCACGCGCTGCGACCGTTTGACGCGGCGGCCGAGCCATTGCGCGATCTGGCCCGGTACATCGTCGATCGCCGCAGCTGACGGCGTACTCGCCAAAAAAGACCAACGCGTGGGCAGGGGGCGATGCATCAGGTAAACTGCCGCATCTTTTATACCTATAACGATTCGCCTGATGCCCACGACGTTTCATGAGATTCCCCGCAAGCGCCCGACCACGCCCCTGCTCGACCGTGCCAACACGCCGGACGGCCTGCGCCGGTTAGGCGAAGCAGAGCTGGAAACCCTGGCCGATGAGTTGCGCCTGGAATTGCTCTACACGGTCGGTCAGACCGGCGGGCATTTCGGTGCCGGCCTGGGCGTGATCGAGCTGACCATCGCGTTGCATTACGTCTTCGACACCCCGGACGACCGGCTGGTGTGGGACGTGGGTCATCAGGCCTACCCGCACAAGATCCTCACCGGCCGTCGCGAGCGCATGAGCACCCTGCGCCAGAAGGACGGCATTGCCGCCTTCCCGCGTCGTTCCGAGAGCGAGTACGACACCTTTGGCGTCGGCCATTCCAGCACGTCGATCAGCGCAGCGCTGGGCATGGCGATTGCTGCCCGCCTGCAACACAGTGATCGCAAGGCGATCGCGGTGATCGGCGACGGCGCACTGACCGCCGGCATGGCTTTCGAGGCGCTGAACCACGCGCCGGAAGTGGACGCCAACATGCTGGTGATCCTCAACGACAACGATATGTCGATCTCGCGCAACGTCGGCGGGCTGTCGAACTATCTGGCGAAGATCCTTTCCAGCCGCACTTACGCCAGCATGCGCGAAGGCAGCAAAAAGGTCCTGTCGCGCCTGCCCGGCGCCTGGGAAATCGCCCGACGCACCGAAGAGTACGCCAAAGGCATGCTGGTCCCCGGCACCCTGTTCGAAGAGCTGGGCTGGAACTACATCGGCCCGATCGACGGCCATGACCTGCCGACCCTGATCGCCACCCTGCGCAACATGCGCGATCTGAAAGGCCCGCAGTTCCTGCATGTGGTCACCAAAAAAGGCAAAGGCTTCGCCCCGGCGGAAGTCGACCCGATCGGTTACCACGCCATCACCAAACTCGAACCGCTGGACGCTCCGGCCGCCGCGCCGAAGAAAGCCGGCGGGCCGAAGTATTCCGGAGTATTCGGTGAGTGGCTGTGCGACATGGCCGCTGTCGACCCGCGCCTGGTCGGAATCACCCCGGCCATGAAGGAAGGCTCCGATCTGGTGGCCTTCAGCGAGCGTTTCCCACTGCGCTATTTCGACGTAGCGATCGCCGAGCAACACGCCGTGACCCTCGCTGCCGGCATGGCCTGCGAAGGTGCGAAACCGGTGGTGGCGATCTATTCGACCTTCCTGCAGCGCGGTTACGACCAACTCATCCATGACGTCGCGGTGCAAAACCTCGACGTACTGTTCGCCATCGACCGCGCAGGCCTGGTGGGCGAAGACGGCCCGACGCACGCGGGCAGCTTCGATTTGTCGTTCCTGCGTTGCATCCCCGGCATGCTGGTAATGACCCCGAGCGACGAGAACGAACTGCGCAAAATGCTCAGCACCGGCCACCTGTACAACGGCCCGGCGGCCGTGCGCTACCCGCGAGGCACCGGCCCGAATGCGCCGATAGAGAAAGACCTCGAACCGATTGAAATCGGCAAGGGTGTGATTCGTCGCCAGGGCAGCAAAGTCGCCCTGCTGGTGTTCGGCGTGCAACTGGCCGAGGCGCTGAAAGTCGCCGAGAAGCTGGATGCGACGGTGGTCGACATGCGTTTCGTCAAACCGCTCGACGAAGCACTGGTTCGCGAAATCGCCGGCAGCCACGAGTTGCTGGTGACCATCGAAGAGAATGCGATCATGGGCGGCGCCGGTGGCGCGGTCAGCGAGTTCCTCGCCCGCGAAAACATCCTCAAGTCGATGCTGCACCTGGGCCTGCCAGACGCCTATGTGGAGCACGCCAAGCCTGCGCAAATGCTGGCCGAATGCGGGCTGGACGAAGCCGGGATCGAAGAAGCGGTGCGTCAGCGCCTGCAACTGCTGAACATCTGATCCCGCTCCCCGTAGGAGTTGCCGAAGGCTGCGATCTTTTGATCCTGACCTTCGGCGGCTCCAAATCTGAAAAACAAAATCAAAAGATCGCAGCCTTCGGCAGCGCCTACAGTTGACCGCGTCCCACCCGGTCAATGTGGGAGTGGGCTTGCTCGCGAAGCAGGCACCTCGGTCTCAACGGTCCGGTGCGATGGCGTGGCATAACTTGGCGGTCGCTTCGATCATCTGCCCACTCGGCCGCTCCAGGCCTTTATCGATCACCAACAGCAATTGCCCCCGCGCCACCGCCGTCACCTGGGGCCAGGCCTTCCACGCATCGAGCTGCGCCTGATCACCGGCCAGAATCACTTCGGGATTGCGCTGCAACACGGCCTCCACACTGACCTGCGGCGCAGGCTGTGGCAGGTCGGCGAACACATTGCGCGCGCCACACACTTCAAGCGCATCGCTGATGATCTGGCTGCCGCCAACGGTGTACAGCGGCCGATCCCAGACTTGATAAAACACCCGTAACGGTTCATTCCTCCGATAGCGCTGGCGCAGGGAATCGAGTCGTTGACGCAGACTTTCAGCCAATGAAACGCCTCGCTCCGGCCGGCCGAGTTGCGCGGCAATTGCCTCGATCTGCACGGTAAGTTGTTCGAGGTTGTGAGGTTCAACGGCATAGGTGGGAATGTTCAGCCGTTTGAGCTGTTCACGCTGAGCCGGCCCCACACCGCCCGGCCAGAGCAGCAGTAAATCGGGCTTGAGGCTGAGCAATCGTTCGATGTCCAACTGGCCATAGCGGCCCACCGAAGGAATGTCTTTGAGCTCGGCAGGACGCTCACCGGCATCCAGCACACCAACCAGCAGGTCAGCCGAGTTCAGCTCCACGACGATTTCAGAAAGCGACGGAGCCAGAGTGACAACCCGTTCGACAGCAACCGCCGCCCCACTGACGGCCAGCAGCAACACCGCCAGCCAGACTTTGCGCATCAGCCGAGTTGACGCGGGATACGGTAGAGGTAGAACAGCACCGTGGTCGACAGCGCGAGCAGCACCAGCGGCACGGCTTCAAGGCCAACGAATACCGCCAGCGCACCGATCCAGGCAGGCAGACCGGCGACCAGCAACGCGGTGCGGCGCTTTGCAGCCAGGGCGATCCAGGCGGCGGGCTCTTCAGGGGTGTCGAGGGCTTTCTGGGTGGCGATCAGCGCGTGCTTGTAGCCGCCAAAGAACTTCAGGCTGACAAACATCGACGCCACACCGGCAATGAATAACGGCATGGCCAGCACCGGCAGAACCGCCTCGCTCTGGCCGAATACGCCGTTGATCACGAACAGCGGCAGCAAGGCCTGCGCCAGGTATTGCCACCAGCTGACGGACAGTCGCCGCCGTACCTGAGCGCGGGTCACGCCCGGTCAACCTCGCCCTGATGCTCGTTGCCCATCATGTGATCAAGCTTGCTGGCCTTGGTGGCCAGGTAAAGTTTGTTGTGCGGGTTGTGCCCGGTGTGCAACGGCACGCGCTCGGCGACCACAATGCCCATGTCGGTCAAGGCTTTGACCTTGCGTGGGTTGTTGGTCATCAGACGCAGGGACTTCACGCCCAGATGCTCCAGCATCGGCAGGCACATGGCGTAGTCGCGCTGGTCGGCGGCAAAGCCCAGACGTTCGTTGGCTTCAACCGTATCGGCACCGCCGTCCTGCAATTCATAGGCGCGGATCTTGTTCAGCAGGCCAATGCCGCGACCTTCCTGACGCAAGTAGAGCAACACGCCACGGCCTTCGCGGGCGATCGCCTGCAACGCCGCCTCAAGCTGCGAGCCGCAGTCGCAACGCTGGCTGAACAAGGCATCGCCGGTCAGGCATTCGGAGTGCAACCGGCCGAGTACCGGAGCACCGTCGGCGAACTCACCCAGGCTCAGCACCACGTGCTCGCGCCCGTTTTCTTCATCGAGAAAGCCGTGCATGGTGAATTGCGCAAAAGGCGTTGGCAGCTTGGAAGCGGCGACAAAAACGACAGGCACCGGTGTGCTCCTGATCTATTAAGTACTGAAGATTCGCAGAAGCGGCATTGTAACAGCACGTTCCTACAGACGCTTAGGCTGAATTATCGGCCATAACGATCAAAAAGTTTGATCAAGCGGCCAAGCCAATGGCCCTGTGGGAGCGGGCTTGCTCGCGAAAACGGTGTATCAGGCTACTCATATGTTGAATGTGCGTCCGCCTTCGCGAGCAAGCCCACTCCCACATTGATCGTATTCAGTCTGCGCCAAACGGGTACGGCTGTTTCCACTTTGCGAAGATCGGTTTCAGCTGGCCGCTTTTTACCAGCAGTTCCATGCGCTGATCGAACAACGCCATCAGATGGCGTGCCCGGAGTGTATCGGCGAAGCACAGGTACAGTGGCAAATCCGCGATGTGCGTGCGTTGAAACTGCGACGGGTCCTTGGCTCGGCTGACGATGGAGTCAACCTCGTCTAGCGCGTCGATGTAGTAGTCGACGCGGTTTTGAATCAGCATCGACAGAATCCCGCTACGCCGCACAACTTCGTTATAGCGCCGCACGTTGGGCAGGTAAGCCTGATACTTGTAGCCGCGCACCCAGACCAATCGATAATTGCCCAGGTTTTCCGCGGTCGGTGTCGGATTGCTGGCCAGGCCCAGTGCATAGATGGGATCGGTATCGAAACTCCAGCGCGGATAGAGCACGTCGCTGACTTCATCCCGATAGGCACCGACACAGGCGTCCACTTCGCCACGCTGTGCCAGGCCCGTGGCGCGCGTATACGGTTCGATTCGAATATCCAGTTTGACGCCCGCCGGCTCGAACACCTCGCGCAACAGGTCCCAGCCCAAACCACGACCATCGGCGGCGGTGAAGTCTTCCCAGGCTTCGCTGGCAAGGTGAATCACGGACGGCGGCGTCGGTGCTTCACTCGCCCGGGCGAGCGACCAAAACGTCGCGAAAACCATTACCATCAACCAGCGAGCCATTTTTCGTCCTCGTCTGCAGCCTTCAGGCGAAAAGCCACACCAGCCCTTGCATCGCCAACCAGGCAAACACACCAGCCAGTACGTCGTCGAGCATGATCCCGACGCCACCGTGCACATGCCGGTCGATCCAGCGAATCGGCCACGGCTTGAGGATGTCGAAGAAGCGGAACATCAGGAACCCCGCCAGCAACCAATACCAACCTTCCGGCACCAGCCACAGGGTGATCCACATTCCGACCATTTCGTCCCAGACGATGCCTTCATGGTCGTGCACACGCAAATCGTCGGCGACCTTGCCGCACAGCCAGAAGCCGAACAGCATGGTGAGGCCGAGCATCAGCCAGTAGCCCCAGTCGGGCAGCATCTGCCACAACGGAATAAAGGGTAACGCCACTAACGAACCCCAGGTGCCCGGCGCTTTTGGCAGGGTGCCCGAGCCGAAGCCGAACGCCAGGAAATGCCACGGATTGCGCCACACCGATGGCGGCACGAACTCTGCCGGGACCTGTTTGGGATGATCTGTCACGGTGTCTCCCGAAAATGTTGATAACCCCGGATTGGCGGGGTGATGTCGTGTCCGTCGGCGTCCAGCAGTGTCACGCCCTGCCCTGCTATGACCTGCCCAAGCACATGGATCGGCCAGCCGTCCGCCAGCAACAATGGCAACTCGGCGGGCGGCAAGGTGAAGGCCAGCACGTAATCGTCACCGCCGCTCAGGGCGGCTTGCTCAGCGTCGGACTGACCGAGGAAGGCCAGCAGCGCCTTAGACAACGGCAGCTTGTTGCGCTCTACCTGAACCCCGACTTTCGACGCCAAGGCAATATGCCCGCAGTCGGCGAGCAGGCCGTCGGAGATATCCAGCGCCGCAGTGGCTCTGCCGCGCAACGCCATGCCCAGACCAAGCTGCGGTTGCGGCGACCAGTAATGGGCACGCAACGGCTCAGCGATGGCCGCGTCAGCCATTCGCTGGCCGAGCACCAGCGGCAATGCGCCCGCACCGTTACCCAACTCACCACCCACGCAGAGCAAATCGCCCGGCTGTGCTCCGCTGCGGGTCAACGCCAGACCGACCGGCACCCGACCGAACACGGTCATGGTCAGGCTCAACGGCCCGCGAGTGGTATCGCCACCCACCAGCGCCACACCGCAATTTTGCGCCATGAGGTTCAAACCACGGGCGAAGGCTTCCAGCCAATCGGTGGTCACCGTCGGCAAGGTCAGGGCAAGGGTAAAGGCAATGGGAGCGGCGCCCATGGCGGCCAGATCACTGACAGCCACAGCCAGCGAGCGCTGACCGAGCAGAAACGGGTCGCAAGGGTCGGCGAAATGCACACCGGCCACCAGCGTATCGGTGGAAATCGCCAACTGCTCCCCGGGGGGAACAGCCAGCAAGGCGCAGTCGTCACCGATCCCGAGGGCAACGCCTTCGCCGCCCCGCGCACAGGGCGCGGCGGCGAAGAAATTGCGGATCAGCTCAAACTCACCCATCGCAAATTCAAGCGCCGATCAGCGCTTGAATGCCTTCACTTCAGCTTCACGCAGACGCGGGGCCAGCTTGTCGAGCACACCGTTGACGAACTTGTGGCCGTCGGTGGAACCGAAGACCTTGGCCAGTTCGATACCTTCGTTGATTACAACGCGGTACGGCACGTCGACGCGCTCAAGCAGTTCCCAGGTGGACAGGCGCAATACCGCCAGCTCAACAGGGTCCAGCTCTTCGATGGTCAGATCCAGGCAAGGCTTGAGAGCCGCGTCGATCTTGTCCTTCTGCGCTGGAACCCCATGCAGGATTTCACGAAAGTAGGCGCCGTCGACATCACTGAAATCGTTATCGACCCGGAACTGCGCTTCGATCTCGTTCAGCGATTGCTTGGCCATGTGCCATTGGTACAGTGCCTGAGTCGCGAGCTGACGGGCTTCGCGACGCTTGACGCTTTTCGATGGCTTGCCGGCATCCGCAGGCTTTGGATCGCGCGGGTTGAAACGATCGCTATCGTCGCTAATCACTTGGCCTCCAACTGCGCCAGCAGGCTGACCATTTCCAGGGCGGACAGGGCAGCTTCAGCACCTTTGTTGCCGGCCTTGGTGCCGGAACGTTCGATGGCTTGTTCGATGGAATCAACGGTCAGCACGCCGAAAGCGACCGGTACGCCGAACTCCATGGACACCTGGGCCAGGCCCTTGGTGCATTCGCCAGCCACGTATTCGAAGTGCGGAGTACCGCCACGAATGACCGCGCCCAGGGCGATGATTGCCGCGAACTCGCCCTTCTGAGCGACTTTCTGCGCAACCAGCGGGATTTCGAAGGCGCCAGGCGCACGGATGATGGTGATGTCGCTTTCGCTCACGCCATGGCGAACCAGGGCATCAACTGCACCGCTGACCAGGCTTTCAACGACGAAGCTGTTGAAACGGCCCACTACCAAAGCGTAGCGGCCTTTAGGGGCGATGAAGGTACCTTCGATGGTCTTCAGGGTCATTCGTTAGATCTCTTAAAGAGCCGGGACGCGTTTTCTACGCGCCCCTCAGTGATATTTGAACCGCGAATACAGGACCGCAACACCCAGGTCTTATTCGGAGGGCACGTATTCTACAACTTCCAGATCGAAACCGGATATCGCATTAAATTTCATCGGTGCACTCATCAGGCGCATTTTACGCACGCCCAGGTCCCGAAGGATCTGCGAACCGGCGCCGACGATGCTGTAGGTGGTCGGTTTTTTCACCGCATTGTGGTCGGCGGTTTCGCGGATGTGTGCCAGCAACACGTCGCCATCGAGCGGGTGCCCCAGCAACAGCACCACACCGCTGCCAGCCTCGGCGACCGCGGCCATGGCGGCGCGCAGGCTCCAGCGGCCCGGTTGCTTGACCATCAACAGGTCACGCAGCGGGTCCATGTTGTGCACCCGGACCAGGGTCGGCTCTTCGGCGCACACGGTGCCCAGGGTCAGGGCCATGTGCACGTCGCCTTCCACCGAATCACGATAGGTCACCAGGTTGAACTGGCCCAGTTCGCTGTCCAGCGGCTGCTCGGCAATCCGCTGAACGGTACGTTCGTGGATCATCCGGTAGTGAATCAGGTCGGCGATGGTGCCGATCTTGATGTTGTGCTCGGCGGCAAACGCTTCGAGTTCGGCGCGACGGGACATGGTGCCGTCGTCGTTCATCACTTCGCAGATCACGCCGCTCGGCTCGAAGCCGGCCATGCGCGCCAGGTCGCAGGCGGCTTCGGTGTGGCCGGCGCGGGCCAGGGTACCGCCGGCCTGGGCCATCAGCGGAAAGATGTGGCCAGGGCTGACGATGTCTTCAGCCTTGGCGTCTTTGGCGGCAGCGGCTTGCACGGTGCGCGCACGGTCAGCCGCGGAGATACCGGTGGTGACGCCTTCGGCGGCTTCGATGGACACGGTGAACTTGGTGCCGAAGCCGGAACCGTTGCGTGGTGCCATCAACGGCAGCTTGAGCAGTTCGCAGCGCTCGCGACTCATCGGCATGCAGATCAGGCCACGGGCATGCTTGGCCATGAAGTTGATGTGTTCAGCCTTGCAGCATTCGGCGGCCATGATCAGGTCGCCTTCGTTCTCGCGGTCTTCGTCATCCATGAGGATGACCATCTTGCCTTGGCGGATGTCTTCAACCAGTTCTTCGATGCTATTGAGCGCCACAAGGCACCCCCCTTCTTTCGAAATTTGAGCTTCAGGATTTGAGATAGCCGTTTTGGGCCAGAAAGCTTTCGGTGATGTTACCGGCAGAAGGCTCCGCGGCCTTGTCGCCCAACAGCAGGCGCTCCAGATAACGGGCCAGCAAGTCGACTTCCAGGTTCACCCGGCGACCTGGCTTGTAAGACGCCATGATGGTTTCGCTCAGGGTGTGCGGAATGATCGTCAGCAGGAATTCGGCGCCATCGACTGCGTTCACCGTCAGGCTGGTGCCGTCGACGGTGATCGAGCCCTTGTGGGCGATGTACTTGGCCAGGTCTTTCGGCGCGCGGATGCGAAATTCCACGGCGCGGGCATTGTCGGTACGCGAGACCACTTCGCCAACACCGTCGACGTGACCGCTGACCAGATGCCCGCCCAGGCGGGTGGTCGGGGTCAGGGCTTTTTCCAGGTTGACCGGGCTGCCGCTTTTAAGGTCATTCATGGCGGTGCAGTCGAGGGTTTCGCGACTGACGTCCGCCGCAAAACCATTGCCCGGCAGTTCAACCGCCGTCAGGCACACGCCGTTGACGGCAATGCTGTCGCCCAGTTTGACGTCGCTCAGGTCAAGCTTGCCGGTTTCTACGTAAACCCGCACATCTCCGCCTTTTGGGGTCAATGCACGAATACTGCCGATGGATTCGATGATGCCGGTAAACATGGAGTCCTCCTCGAGAACAGGGCCAGCACTAGAGCAATGGCCGGGAATTATACGCTCGCCGATGGCACAGGGATGGCAGTGACTCGCCAGTCATCGCCAACCGCGCGGATTTCGGTAATTTTGAGCTCGGGCGCCTCTTTCATTTGCGCCAGCGGCCAGTCCAGCAACGGTCGCGCCGTGGAGCCGAGAAACTTGCCGGCGATGAAGATCTGGAACTCATCCACCAGCCCTTGCTGAGCGAACGCCCCGGCCAGACGCGGGCCGGCCTCGACCAGCACTTCGTTGACGCCACGGGCCGCGAGCTCGACCAACAGCTTGCGCAGGTCAACCTGGCCATCGTCGCCGGCCACGATCAGGCATTCAGGACCGTTGGCGTATTGCTCTTCGATTGCCATACACGTGGCGACCAACGCAGGGCCAGCCTTGAAGAACGGCGCATCCAGCGGCACCCGCAGACGACCGTCGATCAGCACGCGAAGCGGCGGACGGCTCATGGCCAAGGCTGTTTGTTCGGGATCCAGGCCCAATTCATCGGCTCGCACGGTCAAGCGGGCATTGTCCGCGAGCACCGTGTCGGCGCCGGTCAGCACCACGCTGGCCTGGGCGCGCAGGCGTTGTACCGCCGAACGCGCCGCTGTACCTGTGATCCACTGGCTCTCGCCGCTTTCCATCGCCGTGCGACCGTCGAGGCTCATGGCCAATTTGACCCGCACGAATGGCAAGCCGTGTTCCATGCGCTTGAGGAAGCCTTCATTAAGCTTGCGCGCCTCGCTTTCCAGCACGCCGCTTTCGGTGGCGATACCGGCCTGGGCCAGACGTTGCAGGCCGCGACCGGCGACTTCCGGGTTCGGGTCCTGCATCGCCGCGACGACGCGCGCCACACCGGCATTGACCAGCGCTTCGGCACAGGGCGGCGTACGGCCGTGGTGGCTGCAAGGTTCGAGGGTCACGTAAGCCGTGGCGCCCCGCGCCTTGTCGCCCGCGGCACGCAAGGCGTGGACTTCGGCATGGGGCTCGCCGGTGCGCACATGCCAGCCTTCGCCGACAATCTGCCCGTCACGCACCACCACGCAGCCAACCCGGGGGTTGGGGTGCGTCGTGTAATGACCTTTGCGCGCCAGTTCCAGGGCGCGGGCCATGTAATGGATGTCGAGGATGGCTTGTTCCGGGGAGGTGGTCATTCTTTCACCGGCTCACGGGCGAGGCGATCGATCTCTTCACGGAACTCGTTGAGGTCCTGGAAGCGTCGATACACCGAAGCGAAGCGGATATAGGCGACTTCATCAAGCTTCTTCAGCTCGGCCATCACCAGTTCGCCGACCACGAGGGATTTGACCTCACGCTCACCGGTGGCGCGCAGCTTGTGTTTGATGTGCACCAGCGACGATTCGAGGCGCTCGACACTTACCGGGCGCTTCTCCAGCGCCCGCTGCATGCCGGCGCGCAGTTTTTCTTCATCGAACGGCTGGCGACTGCCGTCGGTTTTGATCAGGCGCGGCAACACCAGTTCAGCGGTTTCGAACGTCGTGAAACGTTCGCCGCAGGCCAGGCATTCACGCCGGCGGCGCACCTGTTCGCCCTCGGCGACCAGACGCGAGTCGATGACCTTGGTGTCGTTGGCACCGCAGAAGGGACAGTGCATGGTGGCAGGCAACAAAAAATGGGAGGGCCATGGTAGCGCATCCCCGTGGCAAGACAAGCCATAGGGTTTGCGGTATACAGACTGGCTGTATATGGATTTCACTTGCTGGAGCCGCCAATGTCTTTACGCCCCCTCATTTTGCTCAGTCTTTTCAGCCTGTTGGTGGCCTGTGGCAGTGATGCGCCCAAGCCCCAGCCACCGACTCCAGGCCCGGCGCCACAACAGGCGCAGAAGAAAGCCAAGGCGTCTGCCGAGCTCGGTCCGCTGCCGGCTTACCAACGTGAAATCAGCGGCACGCTGTTGGGCGTGCCGGCCGATGCCGAAGTCGAACTGGCGCTGCTGGTGATCGACGACAAGGATCGCCCGCAACAATTGCTCGCCAGTGCCAACCTGATCGGCACCCATCAGGTGTTGCCGTTTCGTCTGCGTTTCAACCCTGAATCCTTCCCGGTTGGCGCTCGCGTTGAACTGCGCGGGCGCGCCAGCCAGTCCGGGCAGTTGATTCTGCATCTGCCGGCGCAAATGATCACACAGCCAACCACCCAGGCATTGGGTCAGCTGCAATTCGTCAAAGCACCATGATTGCACCGCTCGACCTGCAACAGGCATTGAGTGAACTGCTCGGCGATGCACAGCTTGTAGCCTGTGAGTTACCGGGCACCGCGCTGAAACTCTGGCTGATCGACGGCGACAACATGGACCGCGCCTTCAGCCCCGAAGAAACCCGGCGGATTCTCCACGAGCCGCCGTACTGGAGTTTCTGCTGGGCCAGTGGGCTGGCCGTGGCGCGCTATCTCGCCGATCACCCGCACTGGGTCGAGGGCAAACGGGTGCTGGATTTCGGCGCCGGTTCCGGGGTGGCCGCGATTGCGGCGGTGAAAGCCGGGGCGCTGGAAGTGGTGGCCTGCGACCTGGACCCGCTGGCGATTGCTGCATGTCGGGCGAATGCTGAACTCAATGATGTGCAGCTCAGCTACTCGACGGACTTTTTCGCCGAAGCGGATCGGTTTGATCTGATTCTGGTGGCCGATGTGCTCTACGACCGGGCGAATCTGCCGTTGCTCGACGAGTTTCTCAGCCGTGGCCGGGAAGCGTTGGTGGCGGATTCACGGGTGCGGGATTTTCGCCATCCGCTGTATCGGCGCATCGAGATGCTGGAGGCGATGACCTTGCCGGACCTGGCCGAACCCGAAGAGTTTCGGCATGTGAGCCTCTACCATGCCACCCGAGCTTGATCGTTCCCACGCTCTGCGTGGAGGAATGCAGCCCGGGACGCTCCGCGTCCCAAAGCGGACGCAGAGCGTCCATTGAGGCATTCCCACGCAGAGCGTGGGAACGATCAGCGTTACGACTTTCAGCAGCCCCCCACCAAGCCTTATAGTGGCCTCATCCACGCTTTTACGAGAGACCCCATGAGTCAGGAAACGCCGTACATCTTCGACGCCACAACTGCCGATTTCGACCAGTCGGTGATCGAGAACTCTTTTCACAAACCGGTACTGGTGGATTTCTGGGCCGAATGGTGTGCGCCGTGCAAGGCCTTGATGCCGATGCTGCAAACCATCGCCGAGAGCTATCAGGGCGAGTTGCTGCTGGCCAAGGTCAACTGCGACATCGAGCAGGACATTGTTGCGCGCTTCGGCATTCGCAGCCTGCCGACCGTGGTGCTGTTCAAGGACGGTCAGCCAGTGGACGGTTTTGCCGGTGCACAACCGGAATCGGCTGTGCGCACCATGCTCGAGCCCCACGTGCAAATGCCGCCGCCCGCTGCGGCCGACCCGTTCGAGCAGGCTCAGGCGCTGTTCGATGACGGTCGTTTCGCCGACGCCGAAGCCACGCTCAAAGTACTGCTGGCTGAAGACAACACCAATGCCAAGGCACTGATTCTCTACGCCCGCTGCCTCACCGAGCGCGGCGAACTGGGTGAAGCGCAAATCGTGCTCGACGCGGTCAAGACCGATGAACACAAAGCTGCGCTGGCCGGTGCCAAGGCGCAGATCCAGTTTCTCGGTCAGGCCAGGGATTTACCGGATGCGGCAGACCTGAAAGCGCGTCTGGCGAAAAATCCGCAGGACGATGAGGCGGTCTATCAACTGGCGATCCAGCAACTGGCCCGTCAGCAATATGACGCGGCGCTGGATGCCTTGCTGAAACTGTTCATCCGCAACCGCAGCTACAGCGAAGGCTTGCCACACAAGACCTTGCTGCAAGTGTTCGAATTGCTGGGCAACGATCACCCGCTGGTGACCACGTACCGTCGCAAGTTGTTTGCCGCGCTCTATTAAGGTCAAAAGATCGTCCGAACGCGGCCCGAGCCTGCGGCAACTCTTACGCCGGCTTGTGCCAGCTGTAGAGCGGCGTATCCCCGCCGCTCACCACTTTGACGTCTGCGCAGTGGCGCAAGCGCACCAACAAGCGTTTGCCCGCCGCTGCGCTGCCGGTCAGCCCTTCCAGCTGCTCCAGCAAATCCGGCCCGCTCAATTGCCCTGCCTTGCGCAGCAGTTCTTTGGCGATCTGCCAAAGCGCATCGTCCTGATTCACCGGTTTGGCGGGCGTCGCACTCGCCTCGGGTTTGGCAGCCTGCAACTGCGCACCGAGCTGCGCCCAGTCGCCCTCATCCAGTTCCAGCGTCAAATCCACCGGCCAGTCGCCGATGCTTCCGCGTATTCGCAACATAAGTCTGCTCCTGCCCATACATGTCTTGCATGCTCCCATGGGTCTTGCGCAACGCCAAGCAGACGGTCAAACTCTCGGCACTTTCGTTATAAGATTACATAACAAACTCTTCACTTTACTTTTCGGAGACCCGTCATGCGCCGTCTGCTGCTCGCTTTGCCGTTTGCCCTGTTGCCGCTGGCTGTCGCCCACGCGGCTGTCGAGCATGATCATGATCACGATGAGCACGGCAGCCTCAGCGCCCACGAACATGGCGTCGGTCGCCTGAATGCGGCGCTGGATGGCCAGACTCTGGAATTGGAACTGGAAAGCCCGGCGATGAACCTGGTGGGTTTCGAACACGCCGCCACCACCGACGCCGACAAGGCCAAGGTCGCCGCCGTCCGCGCGCAGCTGGAAAAACCGCTGGTGCTGTTCAACCTGCCAAAAGCCGCCGGTTGCGTGGTCGCGACTCAGGAACTGGAAAGCCCGCTGTTCGGTGACACGCCGGATGCCGATGACCATGACAAGGAAGACGCCAAGGACGGTCACGAGCATCACCATGACCACAGCGAGATCCATGCCCACTACCAATTCAGCTGCTCGGCCCCGGGCGCGCTGAAGACCCTGGATTTGGCGAACATATTCAACACATTCCCGGCCACCCAGAAGATTCAGGTACAACTGATCAGCCCGAGCGGGCAGCAAGGGGTTGAAGTAACAGCCAAGGCTGCCGCCCTGAAATTCTGAATTCACCGAAGATCCCCTGTGGGAGCGAGCCTGCTCGCGATAGCGGCCGAACAGTCGACATCTATGTTGAAGGTGATGGCCTCATCGCGAGCAGGCTCGCTCCCACAGGGGGTTGGTGTTGAATGTGACATTGAGACAAGTACCCAAAACCCATGAAATCGGCGCTATGACCCAAGCACTCATCGAACTGTCCGACCTGGGCTTCAGTTGGCCCGGTCATCCGCCGCTGCTGGACATCCCGGCGTTTCGCCTTATGCCTGGTGAAACCCTGTTCCTCAAAGGCCCCAGCGGCAGCGGCAAAACCACCCTGCTGGGTCTGCTCGGCGGTGTGCAGAAGCCTGATCGCGGCAGCATTCGCCTGCTGGGCCAGGAGCTGACCGAACTCTCGGCCGGTGCCCGCGACCGCTTCCGGGTCGATCACACCGGCTACATCTTCCAGCAGTTCAACCTGCTGCCGTTCCTCTCGGTTCGCGAGAACGTCGAGTTGCCCTGCCACTTCTCCAGGCTACGCGCCGAACGGGCGACACAGCGTCACGGCAGCGTCGATCAGGCCGCCGCCACGCTGCTCGCCCACTTGGGCCTGAAGGATGAAAACATCCTCAGCCGCCGCGCCGATTCGCTGTCCATCGGCCAGCAGCAACGGGTCGCCGCCGCGCGCGCGTTGATCGGTCAGCCAGAATTGGTGATCGCCGACGAACCGACCTCGGCGCTGGACTACGACGCCCGCGAGAACTTCATTCGCTTGCTGTTCGCCGAATGCCGCGAAGCCGGTTCGAGCCTGTTGTTCGTCAGCCATGACCAGAGCCTGGCGCCGCTGTTCGATCGCAATCTGTCGCTGGCCGAGCTCAATCGCGCCGCCACGCCCGTAGAGGTCTGAGATGTATTTGTTTCGTCTAGCCATGGCCAGCCTGGCTAACCGTCGCTTCACCGCGATTCTCACCGCGTTCGCCATCGCCCTGTCAGTGTGCCTGCTGCTGGCCGTGGAGCGGGTGCGCACCGAGGCCAAGGCCAGTTTCGCCAGCACCATCAGCGGCACCGACCTGATCGTCGGCGCACGTTCCGGTTCAGTGAACCTGCTGCTGTATTCGGTATTCCGCATCGGCAACGCCACCAACAATATCCGCTGGGACAGCTTTGAGCATTTCGCCAACAACCCGAAAGTGAAGTGGGCGATCCCGATGTCCCTCGGCGATTCCCATCGCGGTTATCGCGTGATGGGCACCACCGAGGCGTACTTCGAGCATTACCAATACGGCCATCAGCAGCACCTGGAACTGGCCGGTGGCCGCGCCTTCGCCAGCGATCCGTTCGAAGTGGTGCTCGGCGCCGAAGTGGCCGATGCGTTGCATTACAAGCTCGGCGACAAACTGGTGCTGGCCCATGGCGTGGCGGCGATCAGCCTGGTCAAGCATGACGACAAACCGTTCACCGTGGTCGGCATTCTCAAACGCACCGGCACCCCGGTAGACCGCACGCTGCACATCAGCCTCGGCGGCATGGAAGCCATCCACATTGACTGGCACAACGGCGTGCCGGCGCGTGGTAACGGCCGGATCAGTGCCGATCAGGCGCGCAACATGGACCTGACGCCGCAAGCGATTACCGCGTTCATGCTCGGCCTTAACAACAAGATTTCGACCTTCGCGCTGCAACGTGAAATCAACGAATTCCGTGGCGAACCGATGCTGGCGATCCTGCCGGGCGTGGCGTTGCAGGAGTTGTGGAGTTTGATGAGCACGGCGGAAAAAGCCTTGTTCGTCGTCTCGCTGTTCGTGGTGCTGACCGGGTTGATCGGCATGCTCACAGCGATTCTCACCAGCCTCAACGAGCGGCGCCGGGAGATGGCGATTCTGCGTTCAGTGGGCGCGCGGCCATGGCATATTGCGACTTTACTGGTGCTGGAAGCGTTTGCCCTGGCGCTGTCGGGGGTGATTGTCGGCGTGGCGCTGCTGTATGTGGGCATCGCCGTGGCGCAAGGTTACGTGCAATCGAATTACGGCTTGTACCTGCCGCTGGCCTGGCCGAGTGAATATGAATGGACGCTGCTCGGCGGCATCCTGATCGCCGCGCTGCTGATGGGCAGCGTGCCGGCCTGGCGCGCTTATCGCCAATCCTTGGCCGATGGCCTGTCGATCCGCCTGTGAGGACGTTGAACATGCCCCGCGCTCTGCTTGCGCTGTTGCTGCTGGTTGCTCTGCCGCTGTGGGCGGCCGAGCCGAAAGACCTGACCTGGTCGGAGATGATCCCGCCGGATGCCCCGCCAGAAGTGCCGAACATGACGCCACTGCACGACCTGTCGAAGATGAGCGACACGTTGTCCGCGGAGTCGGCTCTGGCCGCCAAGCAGGACATGCCCAACGCTCCGGTGGTGAAAAGCCTCGATGGCCAGAATATTCGCTTGCCGGGGTACATCGTGCCGCTGGAAGTCAGTGAAGAAGGCCGCACCACGGAGTTTCTGCTGGTGCCGTATTTCGGCGCCTGCATCCACGTACCGCCTCCGCCGTCGAACCAGATCGTGCATGTCAAAAGCGAAGTCGGCGTGAAGCTGGACGAGCTGTATCAGCCGTACTGGATCGAGGGTGCGTTGCAGGTCAAGGCGTCCACCAGTGAGTTGGCGGATGCCGGGTATCAGATGGAGGCGGACAAGATTTATGTGTATGAGCTGCCGGAGTGAGTCCGGTAGTTGTGTGTTGTTTGATCGATAGCTTTCGCGGGCAAGCCCGCACATTCGATCTCCGATGTCAGGAGATCCCGTGTGGGAGCGGGCTTGCTCGCGAAGGGGCCTTTGAAGGCTGCGCAAAAATCAGGGCCATCACTGTTTCATTGAGCTGAGTCAAAAGACTGTATCAATTGGATCCCTACCATTGGACATCGAACATTTTTAACGTCCTTTGGAGCCCCCATGCACAAGTCCCTGCTCAGTGCTTCGCTGTTTGCCCTCGCGCTTGCAGCCCCGCTCGCCCATGCCCACGACGCCGGTGACATCATCGTTCGGGCCGGTGCGATCACCGTCAACCCGGAAGCCGACAGCTCCAGCGTCAAGGTCGATCAGGGCCCGCTGAAGGGCGCCGATCTGGGTGGCAAGGCCACCATGAGCAGCGACACGCAATTGGGTCTGAACTTCGCCTACATGATCACCAACAATCTGGGGATCGAACTGCTGGCGGCCTCGCCGTTCGAGCATGACGTGAAGCTCAAAGGCACCTCCCTGGGCGCCGCCAACGGCAAACTCGGCACCCTCAAACACCTGCCGCCGACCCTGAGCCTGGTCTACTACCCGCTGGACTCCAAGTCCGCGTTCCAGCCGTACATCGGCGGTGGTATCAACTACACCTGGATCTACGATGAGCACGTTAGCAGCGAAGCCGCCGCCAACGGCTTCAGCAACTTCAAGGCGGATAACTCCTGGGGTCTGGCCTGGCAGGTCGGTGCCGACTACATGCTGACCGACAACGTAATGATCAACGCTCAGGTACGCTACATCGACATCGACACCACCGCGACCGTGGAAAACAACGCCGTCGCACCAGGCACTCGAGCCAAGGTCGACGTTGATGTGGACCCGTTCATCTACATGGTCGGTCTGGGTTACAAGTTCTAAGCAACATTTGTCCGGCTTTTGTGGCGAGGGAGCTTGCTCCCGCTGGGCTGCGAAGCAGACCCAATAATGGCGACTGCTGCGCAGTCGAACGGGAGCAAGCTCCCTCGCCACGGTTATTGCATCGGCCACAAAAAAGGCACCTTCAAAGGCGCCTTTTTCATGGCTGTGTAAAACCTCAGCGCCCCAGCAACCGCGCCAGGCCAACACTCATAGGGGTTTGCTCCGGGTAGGTAAACCGCTCCAGCAAACGCCGGTTATTCGCGCGTGAATGGCGGATGTCACCGGAGCGCGCCGGGCCGTAGCTCACGGGCGGCAGCTTGCCGACCACCGCTTCAAGGGCTGCCAGCATCTGCTTGAGCGTCGTCGCCTGATTCCAGCCGACATTCACCGCGCCAACTTCGACCTGCGGTTTCTCGATGGCTTGCACCAACACGTCCACCAGGTCCTCGACGTAGACAAAATCCCGAGTCTGCTCGCCATCGCCGAACACAGTGATCGGCAGGCCTTTCTGCGCGCGCTCGCTGAAAATGCTGATCACCCCGGAATACGGCGAGGACGGATCCTGGCGCGGGCCGAAGATGTTGAAGAAGCGGAAAACCACCGGTTCCAGACCATGCTGGCGGCGATAGAAATCGAAGTAATGTTCGCTCGCCAACTTGTCCGCCGCGTACGGCGTCAACGGTGCCTTGGGTGTGTCTTCGTCGATCGACTCACCTTCGCCATTGTTGCCATAGACCGCCGCGCTGGACGCGTACAGCACCCGTTTGACGCCGGCCTGACGCATGGCTTCGCAGACATTCAGCGAGCCGATGAAATTGCTCTGATGCGTCTTCACCGGATCGTCCACCGAGGCCTGCACCGAAGCCACCGCAGCCAGGTGCGCCACAGCGCTGCAACCGACCATCGCCTGCGCCACCAGTGCGGCGTCGGCGACGTCGCCTTCGATCAGTTCGATGAGGGGATTGTCCAGCGGCAGGTTGCTGCGTTTGCCGGTGGACAGGTCATCGAGAATGCGCACCGAGTGTCCTTTGGCGAGCAAGGCGTCGGTCAGGTGCGAGCCGATGAAACCGGCGCCGCCGGTGATTAAAACAGGGCCGTCAGCCATGGCGATAAAACCTATCCAGTAAGCCCGGGAGTGCCGCGCGCCAGGCGCGGGGTTTGATCCCGAAAGTGTGCAGAATTTTCTTGCAGGCCAGCACCGCGTGTTGCGGTTCTTCGGCGGCGTCGGGCCGTGCGGCGTGAGCCTGGGCGGTCGGCGCTTCGATGGCCAGCGGGTGCAGGGCGCGTGCTTCGGTCAGGATTGCCTGCCCCAGTGCCAGCGGCGTGGTCGCCTCATGCCCGGCGTAGTGATAAGTGCCCCACAGCGGCGCCGCGCAATCGAGTTGCTTGAGCACCGAAATGATCACCCGGGCGGCGTCGTCCACCGGCGTCGGATTACCGCGGCGATCATCAGCCATCAACAGTTCTTCAGCTTTTTCGGCGCGACTCAGGAATCGCCCAAGGGTGCCGTCGGGGCTGTCATCGAGCAGCCAGCCGAAACGCAGCAGTACATGCTGCGGACAGGTGGCGCGCACGCTTTGCTCGATGCGCCACAAGGCCTGACCGCGCAAGCCCAACGGTACCGGTTCGTCTTTTTCGCTGTAGGCAGTCGCCCGGGAGCCATCGAACACGCGATAACTCGACGGTTGCAGCAGCACGATGTTGTGATGCTGGCACAGCTCGGCCAGCCGCTCGATGGCGCGCTCCTGCCCGGCCAGACGCTGCTCGCTGACGGTCTCCGCCTGGAACCAGTCGAAATAGTAGGCGAGATTGATCAACGCATCCGGACGGGTATCGTCGAGCAGTTGCGTCAGGCTCGCGGCGTCCCAGCCGTCTTGTGGTGGGCGGGGGGCGAGGAAACCGATGTCTTCCTCCGCACCGAGGCGAATCAGCGCCTGCCCAAGGGCATTTCCGCCGCCCAGTAACATAAGGCGCATTCGCATAGAGTCAGCAGGCCCAGTCTGATTGGAACGATGGCTTTATCGACAGCGCCCGCAGGCGATGTCCTCAATAATTGCCGGAATCGTTGCATTTTGCGGGTTTAGTGCGCAACCGTCATCCGTAAAGTGTAGATCCCGGGGAATTGTGGCGCTGCTACTGGCCCCATCGCGGGCAAGCCCGCTCCCACAGGGATCTTCTGTGAACGCAATATTTATGAACAACAGAGGACACTGTACAAGCGGGCTTGCCCGCGATGGGGCCCTAAAGACCAGCGAAGGCTTGAGCGGTACTTGCATCTTCCTCACCCCACCCGCATAAATTACTCCATGAATCTGCCCATCCCCACGGACGCTGCACTGGCAGGCTTTCACCCCGCCGTCAGCGCCTGGTTCAGCAACACCTTCGCGACGGCCACCGCCGCCCAGGCCCGGGCGTGGCCGTTGATCCGCCAGCGCCGTTCAACGCTGATTGCCGCGCCCACCGGCTCCGGCAAAACCCTTACCGCGTTTCTGGCGGTGCTCGACGATCTGGTCCATCGCGGCCTGGAAACCCCTGGTGGCCTGCCGGACGAAACCCTGGTGGTCTACGTTTCGCCGCTCAAGGCCCTGTCCAACGACATCCAGATCAACCTGCAAAACCCGCTGGCCGGCATCACTGAACAGCTGCGCGTGATGGGCCTGCCCGACGTGCCGATCAGCACCGCCGTGCGCACCGGCGATACGCCGCAAAAAGAGCGCTCGGCCATGCGCAAAACCGCGCCGCACATTCTGGTGACCACCCCGGAATCCCTTTATGTGCTGCTCGGCTCCGACTCTGGCCGGCAAATGCTCGGCACTACGCGTACGGTGATCGTCGACGAAATCCACGCCATCGCCGCCAGCAAACGCGGCAGCCACCTGGCCCTGAGCCTGGAGCGTTTGCAGGCGCTTTGCTCACACCCGCTGGTGCGTATCGGCCTGTCCGCCACGCAAAAACCCATCGAAGCGGTCTCGCGCTTTCTGGTCGGCCGTGATCGCGACTGCGACATCATCGACATCGGCCACGCCCGCCCACGGGACCTCGATATAGAGGTGCCACCCGTGCCGTTGTCGGCGGTGATGGCCAACGACGTGTGGGAGCTGGTCTATGACCGACTCGCCACCCTCGCCCGCGAGCACCGGACCACACTGATTTTCGTCAACACCCGGCGCCTGGCCGAACGCCTGAGCCGACACTTGAGCGAACGCCTCGGCAAAGAGGCCGTGGCCGCCCACCATGGCAGCCTGGCCAAGGAGTTTCGCCTGGACGCCGAGCAACGGCTCAAGCGCGGTGAGCTGCAAGTGCTGATCGCCACCGCTTCGCTGGAGTTGGGGATCGATATTGGCGACGTCGACCTGGTGTGCCAGATCGCTTCGCCGCGCTCGATTGCCGGTTTTTTGCAACGGGTCGGCCGCTCCGGGCACCAGGTCGGCGGCACGCCCAAGGGCCGGTTGTTCGCCACCACCCGCGACGACCTGATCGAATGCGCCGCCCTGCTCGATTGCGTGCGCCGTGGCGAACTCGACACCTTGCTGATCCCCGAAGCACCGCTGGACGTGCTGGCCCAGCAGATCATCGCCGAGGTCAGCTGCCAGGAATGGCAGGAGCAGGCGCTGCTGGCGATGCTGCGAAAAGCCTCGCCTTACGCCACGCTCGACGAAAAGCACTATCAGGCACTGCTGCAAATGCTCGCCGAGGGCTACAACGGTCGCCTGGGTATTCGCAGCGCTTACCTGCACCGGGACGCCGTAAGCCGCACCTTGCGTGGCCGTCGGGGCGCCAAGCTGACCGCTGTGACCAGCGGCGGGACGATTCCGGACAACGCCGACTACAGCGTGTTGCTGGAGCCTCAGGGGCTGAACATCGGCAGCGTCAATGAAGACTTCGCGGTGGAAAGCATCGCCGGGGATATCTTCCAGCTGGGCAATACGTCGTATCGGATCCTGCGGGTTGAAACCGGCAAGGTCCGGGTCGAGGACGCTCAGGGTCAGCCGCCGACCATTCCGTTCTGGCTCGGTGAAGCACCCGGTCGCAGCGATGAACTGTCATTCGCCGTGGCCCGCCTGCAAGCGCACCTCGATGAACGGCTCGGCGCCACACCCGGCAATCTGCACCCGGCGCTCGACTGGCTGACCGACACCCTCGGCCTGAACCTCGCCAGCGCCGAGCAACTGGTCGACTACCTGGCCCGGGCCCGCCTGACCCTCGGCGCCTTGCCGTCGCAAGATACCTTGGTGATGGAACGGTTTTTCGACGAGTCCGGCGGTACGCAGTTGATCATCCACTCGCCGTTCGGCAGCCGCATCAACCGCGCCTGGGGCCTGGCCTTGCGCAAGCGTTTCTGCCGCACGTTCAATTTTGAATTGCAGGCCGCCGCCAGCGAGGACGCCATCGTGCTGTCGCTGTCCACCAGCCACAGCTTCGAGCTGGACGACGTCTGGCGTTACCTGCACAGCAACAGCGCCGAGCACATTCTGATTCAAGCGGTGCTCGAGGCGCCGCTGTTCGGTGTGCGCTGGCGCTGGAACGCCGGGGTCGCCCTGGCGCTGCCACGTTACAGCGGCGGACGCAAAGTACCGCCGCAGATCCAGCGGATGAAAAGCGAAGACCTGATCGCCAGCGTGTTTCCCGATCAGATCGCCTGCGTGGAAAACCTCGCCGGCGAGCGCGAGATTCCCGACCATCCGCTGGTGGAACAAACCCTCGACGATTGCCTGCACGAAGCCATGGACAGCGAAGGCTGGCTGGCGTTGTTACGGCGCATGGAACAGGGCGACATCCGCCTGATCAGCCGCGATTTGCCGGCGCCCTCGCCACTGGCGGCAGAGATTCTCAGCGCCCGCCCCTACACCTTTCTCGACGATGCACCGCTGGAAGAGCGGCGCACTCAGGCGGTGCTCAACCGCCGCTGGAGCGATCCGCAGTCCACCGACGACCTCGGTGCCCTGGACGCCGAGGCGATTGCCGCTGTGCGCGACGAAGCCTGGCCAGCGCCCACCGGCATCGATGAAATGCATGAGGCCTTGATGAGCCTGGCGTGCATTACCGATACCGAGGCCCAGGCCAACACGAAGTGGCTCGATTGGCTGCACACCCTGGCCGACAGTGGCCGCGCCAGCCGTTTGCAAATCAATACCGAACAATCGCTGTGGTTGGCGCTGGAGCGACTGACCTACCTGAAGGCGATTTATCCACAGGCCGCGTTGCTGCCAGCGCTAGAGGCGTTGCCGGGTTTCGATGAAACCTGGGAGCCAGACGAAGCGGTGCTGGAAGTGATCCGTGCGCGGCTCAGTGGGTTTGGTCCGTTGCCGCTGACGGCGATTGCCGAGCCGCTTGGATTACCGGCGCTTCAAGTCACTCAGGCACTGGCGCAACTGGAACGCGAAGGTTACGTACTGCGCGGGCAATTCAGCCCGGGCGCCCGTGAAGAAGAATGGTGCGAACGGCATTTGCTGGCGCGGATTCATCGCTACACGGTCAAACGGCTGCGACGGGAAATCGAGCCGGTGGCGTTGCAGGATTTCATGCGTTTTCTGTTCGACTGGCAGCATCTTTCCACCGCGAGCCGAGGCCAGGGCAGTGCAGTGTTGCCGGCGATCATCAGCCAGTTCGAAGGCTACCCCGCCGCCGCTTCGGCGTGGGACAGCGACATTCTGCCGGCGCGGCTCAAAGACTATTCGGCGAGCTGGCTGGATGAGTTATGCCGCAGCGGCAAACTGGTCTGGACCCGCCTGACCGCGCACAACAAGAGCGCCGGCACGGCATTGCGCAGTACGCCAATTCTGTTACTGCCGCGCAGTCAGGTCGGGTTGTGGAGTGGTTTGACCGAACAGACACCGGTCAGTGAACTGTCGCCGAAAACGCAGAAAGTCCATGAAGCGCTCAGCCAGCACGGCGCGCTATTTTTCGATGAACTGATTCACGAGGCCCATCTGCTGCGCTCGGAACTGGAAATCGCCTTGCAGGAACTGGTCGGTGCCGGACTGGTAAACGCCGACAGCTTCGCCGGCCTGCGCGCGCTGATCACCCCGGCCAGCAAACGCCAGAATCGCAGCAGCCGACGCGGGCGCGGAGTGTTTGTCGGCGGGATGGACGACGCCGGGCGCTGGGCGTTGCTGCGACGCGGTGCCGCCGCGCCGGTTGTGGATAAGCAACGTCCAACGCCCACACCCACAGAAACCCTGGAATACATCGCCATGACCTTGCTGCGCCGTTACGGCGTGGTGTTCTGGCGCTTGCTGGAGCGTGAGGCGGATTGGTTGCCGAGTTGGCGGGAATTGCTGCGCACGTTCCATCGGCTCGAGGCCCGGGGAGAGATACGTGGCGGGCGGTTTGTCAGTGGTCTGGCGGGGGAACAATTTGCGCTGCCCGAGGCGATTGCGTCGCTGCGCGAAGTCAGGCGGCGACCGCACGACGGTAGTCTGATCGCGGTGTGTGGGGTGGATCCGCTGAACCTCGCCGGCACCCTGTTGCCGGGGGCGAAAGTGCCGGCGCTGGCGAGCAATCGACTGGTGTATCGCGATGGTCTTCCTGCCGCGGCGGAGATTGCCGGCAAGCAGCAGTTCTGGCTGGAGCTGGAGCAACAGGCCATGGCCGAGGTGCGTAGTAAATTGATCCGGCATTGATGTTGGTTGGCCTGGCCTCTTCGCGAGCAAGCCCACTCCCATATTTGATTTGTGGTGTTTTGGCGAGTTTTTACCGTCCGTAGCCCCGTCGAAACTTTCACCCGCGCCCCACAGTCATCAAAAGACAGGGCTGTCCGAGGACGGGAGGCGACATGAGGCCAAGCTTTATCACCCACATCAAGCGCCTGCGGGACATTCATGAACCGCTGGCGAGTTTCTTCGTCCTCGGCGAACCGGCTGCCGAAGGCGCGCTGCCATGAGCATTCCCGAACCGGTCGGCGGGACCGATGAACAGCAACCAATCATCAGCGCCGTGAGCCGCTTTACCGTGCTGACGGTCAACACCCACAAGGGGTTCACCGCGCTCAATCGGCGCTTCATCCTGCCCGAGTTGCGTGAGGCGGTGCGCAGTGTGTCCGCCGACGTGGTGTTTTTACAGGAGGTCCACGGCACCCACGAGCATCACCCCCAGCGCTACAACAACTGGCCGGCAATGCCCCAGTACGAATTCCTTGCCGATACCCTGTGGCCGCAATTTGCCTATGGACGCAACGCCGTATACCCGGCGGGCGATCACGGCAATGCGCTGTTGTCAAAATTCCAGATCATCCGCCACGACAACCTCGACGTGTCCATCAGCGGCCACGAGAACCGTGGAATCCTGCATTGTGTGCTGCGCCTGCCTGGCGATGGTCGGGAAGTGCATGCCATTTGCGTCCATCTGGGGCTGCGCGAAAGCCACCGGGCGGCACAACTCAAGCTGCTGACCCAACGTATGGAAGAGTTACCGGAAGATACCCCGGTGATCGTCGCCGGCGACTTCAACGACTGGCGCCTGCGCGCCGATGCGCGGCTCAATCCTTGCGGTTTGCGTGAGGTCTTCGCCGAGCTGCATGGCAAACCGGCCCGCAGTTTCCCGGCGCGTTGGCCGGCGTTACGCCTGGACCGCATCTACGTGCGCAACCTCAAGGCCAGTCACCCGCAAGTATTGGCAGCACGGCCCTGGTCACACCTTTCCGACCATGCTCCGCTGTCGGTGGAAATCGAGCTATGAGCAGCCCATCGATGGGAAAAGCCACGGCCGAGCACCTGTCCCCGCCTCCCCCCGTGCGCGAACCGGCGGTGACTGACTTCGAGTACGGCTGGCACGGTAACAACCGGGTCGAATTGCTGGAAAACGGTGAAGCGTACTTTCCACGGGTGTTTGAAGTACTGCGCCAGGCCCAGAGTGAAATCCTGCTGGAGACGTTCATTGTGTTCGAGGACAAGGTCGGCAATGAGCTTCAACAGATCCTGATTGAAGCAGCTCAACGCGGTGTGCGCATCACCGTCAGCCTCGACGGTTTTGGCTGTGGCGAACTGAGTACGGAGTTCCTCGCCGCCCTGAGCAACGCAGGCGTACGGCTGCAAATATTCGACCCCGCCCCGCGTCATTTTGGCATCCGCACCAACTGGTTCCGCCGCCTGCACCGCAAGATCGTGGTGGTCGACGGCATGATCGCGTTCATCGGCGGGATCAACTTTTCCGCCGACCATCTGGCCGACTTCGGCCCCGAGGCCAAACAGGATTACTCGGTTGAAGTGCAGGGCCCGGCGGTGGCCGATATTCATCACTTTGTCCTGCTGAAAAGCGGTCGACCGGCCCGGGCCAAATACTGGTGGCAACGCCGCAGACAGAGGCGCGCGGAACTGGCGGTCAGCGATCATGATGGTCAGGTGCGGCTGGTGTATCGCGACAACGCAGAACACCCAAAAGATATCGAAGAGGTGTACTTGCAGGTAGTGCGCACTGCCCGACGTCGTGTGGTGATTGCCAATGCCTATTTCTTTCCAGGCTATCGGCTGCTGCGGGAGATCCGCAATGCCGCGCGCCGAGGAGTCGAGGTGCACCTGATTCTTCAGGGGCAGCCGGACATGCGGGTGGCCAAGCTCGCCGCGCGCATGACCTACGACTACCTGCTGCGGGCCGGGGTGGTGATCTACGAATATTGCGACCGCCCCCTGCATGGCAAAGTCGCCCTGGTCGACGAGGACTGGAGCACCGTCGGTTCGAGCAATCTCGACCCGCTGAGTTTGTCTCTGAACCTGGAGGCCAATGTGCTGATCCGCGACCGAGCCTTCAATCGCGACCTGTACGAGCGTCTCGACGAGTTGAGCAGCAACCACTGCAAGATCATGTCGATAGACAAGGCGCCTCGCGGGTGGGTCTGGCACATGACCATCGGCTTTCTGGTGTTTCACTTCCTGCGGCATTTCCCGGCGTGGGCCGGTTGGTTGCCGGCGCATAAACCGCGCCTCAAACCCTTCATCCATCCGGCCGGGAGCGCCAAGGCATGAGCCATTCCGAAGCGCAGCCTGCCCCGCACTCCGACACGCCAGGCAAACCCCTCTGGCGCCGCTGGAAAAAGCCTCTGACGATGCTGTTTTTCCTGGCGTTGATCGTTTTGTTCACGATGCTCGCCCAGGGCATCGAATGGGATGAAGTATTCGACACGCTGGCCGATTTCAAAGTACGCACGCTAATCATCGCATCAGGCCTGACCCTGGTGAGTTTTCTGGTTTACGCCTGTTTCGACCTGATCGGCCGCACCTACATCCGGCAGAACCTGACCTGGCGGCAGATCCTCCCGGTGGGAATCATCAGCTATGCCTTCAATCTCAACCTGAGCGCCTGGGTCGGCGGCATCGCCATGCGTTACAGGCTGTATTCACGGCTTGGCGTGAGTAAAGGCAACATCGCGAAAATCCTCGGGCTGAGCCTGGCGACCAACTGGTTCGGTTACATGGTGATTGCCGGCACAGTGTTCAGCAGCGGACTGGTGCGAATGCCGCCAGGCTGGAAGCTGAGTAGCGAAGCCTTGCAAGGCGTGGGCGTGTTGTTGCTGCTATTGAGTGCAGGATATTTGGCGGCCTGCCGGTTTTCCAGGCGGCGGGAGTGGTCGATTCGCGGCGTGGAAATCGACCTGCCGTCGCTGCACATGGCGATCCTGCAACTAGGCCTCGGCGCACTGAACTGGTCACTGATGGCGGCGGTGATCTTCACCCTGCTGCCGAGCAAACTGGACTATCCGCTGGTGCTTGGCGTGTTGCTGATCAGCGCCATTGCCGGGGTCATCACCCATATTCCCGCCGGGCTCGGCGTGTTGGAGGCGGTGTTCGTGGCGCTGCTGCAACACCAGGTTTCGCGGGGAAGCCTGGTGGCGGGGTTGATTGCTTATCGGGCGATCTATTTCATTCTGCCGCTGTTGATCACCGTGGTGATGTACCTGGTAGTGGAAGCCAAGGCCAAGTCGTTGCGGATCTCGAAAAAACCTTCTTGAGGTATTCGCTGAAGCGGATGCCGCCTTCGCGAGCGAGCCCGCTTGTGTCTTGCGCAGGAATTAGACTGAGGGTGAGAGCGGTGAGTGGCAAGCTGAATGATCGCAAGAACACCCCACATCATGTTGACTGGATAATGCTCAACCGCTCGCCCACCACCATTTCCGTGATCCAGCCCACAAGGATCGAGGTGTACGCCTGTTGCGAGACAGGCTCGCTCAAGGCGTGATCGGCACCGTCGATAATCCGGTGGGTCAACGAGTGGGTCCGCTGACACGCAGCGCGGTAACTCATGATCGTCGCATGGGGTACATAGGCGTCGGTCTCGGACTCCACCAGCAACACATCCCCGGTAAATTGCGAACAGGCATGCAGTGCGCGATTGCTGTCAGCGCGGACCCGTGTGTTGCGGTAATCGCGTAAATCGACCTTGTCCAATTCACGCTTGGGCGCGTGCCAAAAGTCGTCGCGATACAGCGCCGGCACTCGCAGCGCCAACCAGCGCACAGGGCGTAACGTCGTCAGGATCGCTGCCAGATAACCGCCATAACTGGTGCCGACCACCGCGATCGCGGAGGTATCGAGCGCCGGATGGGCGAGCAAGCGATCGTAGGCCGCCAGCAGGTCGCGCAGGTTGTCGTCGCGGGTCACCCGGGACAACGGAATACCGGTCCCGCCGGTATGGCCGCGCAAGTCGAACGTCAGACATACGCAACCCAACCCGGCAATGCCTTTGGCGCGTTCCAGGTCACGCTCCTGACTACCGCCCCAACCGTGGACGAAAAGCACACCCGGGACTTTCGATTTGGGGCTGAGGAAGGTCCCGCTCATCTGTTCATCGTCGATGTCGATCGCAATGGTTTCGCTTCTAGCCGTCATAGGATTTGACCGTTACGTACTTGAGAAGAAAGTCACTGTGTTCCGCCGGTCCGCGGTAGACCTCAATGGCGTTCGGCGGCAGCGGTTGGTCGGTATAGGTTTCGGCCGACGACACGCGAATCGCGCGCAGGCCGGGGTCGTTGACGAAGCTTTGCAGCGCCGCGACTTCAGCGCTGCTGGCACCGCCCAGGCGCCAGGATTGTTCGAGCACGCCGCTGCGTTGTTGGCCGTTGCAGTCCAACCCCTGGGCGATGTCGTAGTTGCGCCGCGAGGCGTAGAAACCGGGGTAGGCTTCATCCGCCGCGCTATCGAACACCTGCGCCTTCTGGATCGCCAGCCTCACCTCATCCGGCAGTTCCAGCGCCAGCAAGTCCTCGTAATAGCCCTGCACCACCAACAGGTTGGACCCGCCATAAACCTGCTCACCCTCCCCGTCTTCGGTCAAGTATTGATCACCGCAATAACTCAGCACGCTGTCGCCGATAAAACTCTGACCAACACTGTGGGTGATCACCTCAGTCAAGTCCTGCTCCAGCACCACACCTTCGGTGAACAACGCTTTGGCATCGGGACGAGCGAGGATGGCGTCGAACTGGCTGAGGCTTTTGATCACTTCCTGACCGCGTCCGGCGCAGGCATGAATTGGCTTCATGCGAATCGGGCCGCTGTAGAGCAGATGCTCCGCTGCCGGGCGGGCATCGTCCAGGGAGAACACGCTGAGGCCATCGAGCACGACGCTGCGGACCCGCTCGGAAAACAGGGGCGCCCAACCTTCGGGGGCGAACGCATAGCGGCTTAACAAGCCATGACTGATGGCTTTGGTGCAGATGAAATCGTGGTCGACGTAACCGCCCCACAAATCCTCCGGCCCTTTGACGCCCAGCTGCCGAGCAGCAGCGACGCCTACCAGCGTCTGGGTCGGCAACAGATAAAGGTCACGGCCGCTGTGCAATTGAAGGTCGTAGCTGCCGCCGTATTCAAGCCCGACGATCTGTGCCAGCCAACGGGCCAGCGCGCGATTGGTTTCGACTTCGTGCAGCGGAGCATCGGGTCGCACCGAATGGGCGAGCACCAGTTTCTTGCGGTTTGTTGGGGTCATGCGTTCCCCTTCAATCTGCGTGTGATGAATGTCATTGAAGGAGTGCAGAGATCAGGCCAACGGAGGCTGGAGAGAAACAGGTTTCAAATCAGCCAATTGCGAATTACGTGATAGCACAAGGCCTGCTTTATTCTGCACGACACCTTTCAATATTCCCGGCATTTTGCACGACCAAAGCCTGGCACAAATCTAATGTGGGAGCGGGGTCTGTGGTGATGCTCGCTACCGAGCCATGACCGCGGTCGGCGTAACCCCAAACCGTGCCCGGTAATCACTCGGCGCCAGCCCGGTAATCTTCTTGAACGTTGCGCGAAACGCACTCGGGTCCTGATAGCCCACGGTCCAGGCAATGTGATCAATGGTGCCGTTGGTGAATTCGAGCATTTCCCGCGCCTTGCCGACTCGCAGATGCTGGCAATACTCGGTGGGTTTCAACCCGGTCGCTGCACGGAACCGCCGCAGGAAAGTACGCTCTTCCAGCCCCGCCCGTTCGGCCATCGCCGCCAACGAGACATCGGTCGCCCCGGTGCTTTGCAGCCAGTGCTGAACCTTGAGAATCAACCCATCGCCATGGTTGAGAATCGGTGAAAAGTTACTGCCGCACTCGCTCGCGCTGTCGCTGTGTTCCACCACCAGAAACCGCGCCGTGCCGGTGGCGATGCTCGGCCCCAGCAAGCGGTCCACCAACCGTAACCCCAGCTCTGACCAGGCCATCAGCCCGGCGGTGGTGATCAGATCACCGTCGTCGACGATGGGCGTGTCTGCCTTGAGCTTTATCGCGGGGTAACGCTCGGCGAAAGATTTAGCCGAAGTCCAGTGGGTGGTGGCGCTACGGCCGTCGAGCAGGCCGCTTTCGGCCAACAGAATAGAACCCACGCAGACCCCGCCGAGGGTCGCGCCGCTGGCATGTTGCTGTCGAATCCAGCGAATCAACCCCTGGGGCGCCTGTCCCTCGGAAAAGCCTCCGATCGAGGGTGGGATCAACACGGCAACCAACGCGCCGGCCGGGCCTGGATGAGTGTCATAGACCCGCTCGAGCACCTGATCGCCCTCGACCTGCCAATGGCTGACCCGCAGCAATGGTAGCTGTGCCGTCTGATGCTCGGCGGCGATCCGGTTGGCCACGCCAAACAGGTCCGTCAACCCATGCACCGCTGCCATCTGCGCACCGGGATAGATCAGCACCCCCAGTTCGGCGACTGCCCTTTCGACTCCCATTGTCAGTTTTCCCCCTTCTATTGTCGGTGCGGCCAATCCTCGAACGAACGGCCAGCGCCAATACTACATTCCACAGCCAACACACACTTCGAGGAAACAGTCATGGCCAAGCAAGCACTCATCGTAGTCGATATCCAGAACGACTACTTCCCCCAAGGCAAGTGGCCGCTGGCGGGCGCCGACGCCGCAGCGGACAACGCCGCACGGTTGATTCAGGCGTTTCGCGAGGCCGGTGATCCGGTGGTGCATATCCGCCACGAATTCACCTCCGACGCCGCACCGTTCTTCACCCCGGGCTCCGACGGCGCGAAGTTGCATCCCAAAGTTCTCAACCGTGCCGACGAACCGGTGGTGCTCAAGCACTTCACCAACTCATTCCGCGAAACCGAACTGGAGTCAATCCTCGACCAGCAAGGCATCGAGCACCTGGTGGTGGTCGGGAGCATGAGCCACATGTGCATCGACGGCATCACCCGTGCCGCGGCAGATCTTGGCTACACCGTCACCGTCGTCCACGATGCCTGCGCCACCCGTGATCTGGAGTTCAACGGTCTGACGGTTCCGGCAGCCCACGTACACGCCGCCTTCATGTCGGCCCTGGGTTTTGCTTATGCAAGCGTGGTGTCCACTGACGATTTTCTGGCTGATTAAGATGAGGAACCTGTGGGAGCGGGCTTGCCCGCGATGAAGCCATCACATCCAACATCTTTGTTGACTGTTACATCGCTATCGCGGGCAAGCCCGCTCCCACAGGATTGCGCTTAACTGACTGGCATTGAGTGATAGACCTTCTTTTGTCATACACCTGTGCAACAGTCGAAAAAATCTCACGCGTGAGCTATTGAAGGCCGCAAAAATTGCCTGTAGTGTTTCTCACGCGTGAGTATTTTTTCACAACGGGGTCAGCATCATGAACAGCAGCTCTCCATCAGATCCGCCTACCGGGTCTGTTACCGATTCGGCGAGTCGCAAGGGAGAGCGCTCGAAACCCTCCGCGAAAAAACCATCCAGCTTCTACATGAAGCAGATGCGCGCGGGCCTGGGTGCCGCCGGGTATGTGAAACACGAGACTTGGGTGCTTCCCGAAAACCGAAGCCTGCTCAAGCAGATGGAGAAACAGCTACGCCAACCGATTCTGGCTGGCTCATTCATGTCGGAGAATTACATGAGCGCAGGTAATAACTGGAACATCGATCGCCTCTACAGCGCCCTTCAGGCCCTCGACGAAGTGATTGCGAACGACATCACCCTTTCCCTCGTTCAAGGCTCCGAATCCAGCATCAAGCTGGAAATGAACGATTTCGGTGGCTTGCCGATTTACATCGCAGTGGTTGGCGATCAGATCATCGTCGATACCGTTCTGGTCGATGTCGAGTCCATCAACGATGTACCGGCCTTCAACGATGCCGTTCTGCGCAGCCGGGAAATGTTCCCGTTGTCCTCGATCGGTATCGAGTCCATGCCTAACGGGCAGATCGTTTACAACATGTTCGGCGCACTGAGCTCCGACTCCAGCCTGACCAACGTCGTGACCGAGGTCAAAACCCTCGTCGACAACGTCCAGCGCGCCAGTGAAGCCTTCGAACGCTTTTTCAATTAATTATTCGGGAACAGGAAATATCCAATGACTCAGTCCATCTGGAGCAAATTGTTCACCGCGCTGCGTGGCGGTGCCAATGAAGTCGGCGAATCGATCGTCGACCAACAGGCGCTGCGCATCCTCGACCAGGAAATTCGCGATGCTGACAGCGCGCTGGCCAACGCCAAGCGCGAGCTGGTCACCATCATGGCCAAGCACAAACTGTCGGCTGATCGCGTCAGCGAGTACAACGCCAAGATCAAGGACCTGGAATCCAAGGCCCTGTCCGCAATCCAGGCCAATCGCGAAGACCTGGCACTGGAAGTGGCCGAAGCCATTTCGACCCTGACCAATGAACTGGATGTCGAGCAAAAGCAGGCCACCGAATTCGGCGGTTACGCGGACAACATGCGCAAAGACATCACCAAGGCCGAAAACCGCATCAAAAGCCTGCGTCAGCAAGTGGACATGGCCAAGGCTCGCGAGAGCGTCCAGAAAGCCCAGGTCAGCGCTTCGATCGCCAGTGGCGGCGCCAACGGCAAGCTGGAAACCGCTGTCGGTACGCTGAACCGTCTGCAAGCCAAGCAACAGCAACGCGCCGCTGAACTGCAAGCCCAGGACGAACTGGCCGATGCGTCGACCGGCACCGACCTGGAGCGCAAGCTGCGCGAAGCCGGCATCACGCCGAACGAAGGCAGCGCCAATGCGATCCTGGAACGCCTGAAGAAAAAATCGGCCGAGTAATCGACTCACGTGCCGGATGCATAACCTGTGGGAGCGAGCCTGCTCGCGAAGAGGGAGTGTCAGTCGACATCAATGTTGCTGACACAACGCTTCGCGAGCAGGCTCGCTCCCACAATGGGTTGCGCTTCAATTTTCGTCGAGTCGAGTTGAGTTGAGTTGAGTTGAGTTGAGTCGAGGTCAAGGATGGATGCCCTGAAGGGTTTCAAGACAATCGCAGGCGTAGCCCTCTTCATGGTTGCGCTGCATCTGCTCAATGCGGCGACCGGCTACAGCCTTACTGCCTTCGGCCTGGTGCCGAGAACATTGCACGGACTGGCCGGCATCATCACCTCGCCTTTCTTGCACTCATCCTTTGCACACCTGAGCGCCAACCTGATTGCCTTCTTGATCCTCGGTACTCTGGTCATTATCGAAGGGCTCAATCGGTTCGTGGCCGTCAGCGCTATCATTATTCTGCTGGGCGGCTCGCTGATCTGGCTGTTCGGTTTTGCAGGCGTACACATCGGTGCCAGCGGATGGGTATTCGGGCTGTGGGCGTACCTCCTGTCGCGCGCCTGGTTCCAGAGAAGCTGGAGCAACCTGATAACGGCCAGTGTCGTCGCCCTGCTCTATGGCGGGCTGATTTTTGGCTTCCTTCCTCGCCGGGGCATTTCCTTCGAAGGGCATATTTTTAGTGCGATCGCCGGGTTTATTGCAGCCAAGGTACTTTTATCTACGCCGCGCAGCAGGTTTAATGCCGCCCGGTAACCGCACTTGAGCACTCAGACGCCAGAGCGATTACGTCGCCAGGAATGAGCCCCCCCACGGAGTCAGGGATGTAATGTCGATTTTCCTTTTGTTGCGTGCGTACGCCTCGTCCTTCTTCCATCGGTTCGGCTGGGCAGGTCTGGCCATTGCGCTGGGCATACACCTGAGTACGGCCTATATCGGCCTGGTGCTTCTGGGCGAACAACACCTCATCGCCCCCGCCACGTTTATCTACTTCTATCTCACCACCACACTCACCGTCGGCTACGGCGATCTCGCGCCGCAGACATCCGCGGGACGGATTTTCGTGGCTACCTGGGTCATGCTCGGGGGCATTGCGCTGCTGACGGCAGCCATCGGCAAAACCACCAGCAGTGTCATCGATGTATGGAGAAAAGGCATGAAGGGCAAAGGCGATTTCACCGGCAAGGTCGGCCACACCGTTCTCATCGGCTGGGAAGGCGCGACCAGCGAGCGGGTGATTGAATTACTGCTGCAGGACGAAACGTCCAATGACAACCTGATCGTCATTTGCGATTGCACCCTTGAAGAAAACCCCATGCCGGGCAAAGCGGCCTTTATCAAAGGCGAAAGCTTGTCCGCTGCCGCGCTTTTGCTGCGGGCCGGCGTGCCTGGCGCCGAACGCGTACTGGTGCGAACCCATTCAGACGATCTGACCCTGGCCACCGTGCTGGCGGTCAATCAACTGAGCCCTGTCGGGCATGTGGTCGCCCACTTCAATGAAAGTGAAATCGCCGCGCTCGCCAGCGCCTACGCCCCCAGCCTGGAATGCACCTCAAGCATGGCCATCGAGATGTTGGTGCGTGCCTCTCAGGACCCGGGCTCGTCTGTGGTCATCAATGAATTGCTTTGCGTGGGCCAAGGCGCCACCCAATACCTGATGAAACTGCCCGAGGCTTTTGAAGCAACGTTCGGCGATCTGTACGCACAGATGAAAGAACGCCACAACGCTACCCTTATCGGCTACCGCGCCAAAGGCGCCCGCCACCCTTCGATCAACCCGCCCGGCGCCACTCGCGTTGAGGGCGGTGAACTCTTCT
Source organism: Pseudomonas sp. EL_65y_Pfl2_R96 (assembly GCF_963970905.1). Classification (NCBI taxonomy): domain Bacteria; kingdom Pseudomonadati; phylum Pseudomonadota; class Gammaproteobacteria; order Pseudomonadales; family Pseudomonadaceae; genus Pseudomonas; species Pseudomonas sp. EL_65y_Pfl2_R96. The sequence continues at coordinate 55,330 of NZ_CAXAQH010000029.1, forward strand.
ACATCGCCTCCACGCGCCTCAAGGAAATCTCCAATGGGATGGTTTAAACAGTTGATGGGGCTTGAGGCCCCGACAGCGAATACCGAGTCGAAATGGACAGCCAACGACAGCCCGCCCGCCACCGGGCCGCTGGGCCTGGCATTCGGCAAAGGGGTGATGTTCGATACCACCCTGAAGTTGCTGCTCGACGGCAATACCACAGTGGTCATTCCTGGCTCCCAACAGATCTGGAGCGCCGGCACTGTTGATCTCGGGCAATCGACCTGGTTGTCGCGCTATTACATGAACGACGAAGACTACTGGCTGCAAGTGCACACCACCGGCGACATCGCCGGACAGGTCGAGTCGGTGATCCTGTTCAACTACCTCAGTTACGTCACCATCAACAGTGAAGCGGAGCTGCGTCGACTGGCCGGCCCTCAAAGCCTGATCGGCCTGCCGACCTACACCCACAACGGTGTCGAATACACCCGCGAATGGGGTACCGAGAACGGCCAGACGGAACTGGTGGCCTTGAGCGAGCGCCTGACCAATCCGGATGAGTCCTACAGCATCGAGCACCATTCGATGCTGTACGCCCGCGAAACCGGCCTGACCGATCGCCGGGAATTCCTGCTGTTTTCCGTCGAAGAAGACGCCGAAGGCACCATCAGCTTGAGCACTTCGTTGGGCATCTCGCTGTACACCACCGACCTGAACACTTTTTAAAAAGGAAGAAGTCCATGCTTGAAGCGCTCTCCATCTCCCTGAACAAAGCCGCCGTGCTCGGGTTTGTTTTGTACATTCTCGGCGCCGCCGTGCTGTTCGCGCTGTTCCAGTTCATCTACACCCGAATCACACCGCACAAGGAGTTCGAACTGATCCGTTCGGGCAACGTGGCGGCTGCGATCGCCCTGGGCGGCGCCATCATTGGTTTCGCCATTCCGGCCAGCAATGTGATCGCCTACTCGATCAGCATTCTGGACTTCGTCGTCTGGGCAGTGATCGCCGCTTTCGTTCAACTGCTGGCGTTTCTGGTGACCAGCCTGGTGCTAAAAGGCGCCTCTGAGCGCATCAAGAAAGGTGAAATCGCTGCGGGGATCTATATCGCGGCAGTGGCCATCAGCGTCGGCATGTTGAATGCCGCGTGCATGACCCCTTCCCAGAACTGATTGCGCCACGGAGATCCCGATGAAACGAAGCAAGTACGTTCAGCTCTCCCTGGCAGCATCGGTCGCCATGGCGATATCAGGCTGCGGGCCGACGGAAAAAACCTACGAGATACACAAAAAGTACAACTTCCAGTCCGTCCAGCAGTGCGCCGATGAAAAGCTCCCGGTCGACATCTGTTCTGACGCCTATATGAAGGCCATGGCCCAGCATCGAAGCATTGCGCCGGTGTACGACAACCAGGCCGATTGCGACGCCGACTTCGTTACCGACTGGTGCCAGCAGGATTCCGCCGGCAAGTTCATCCCCAAGCTCGGCGGTTTCGAGCTGAACGCCGATGGCGAGGTCACGCAAGCCGAAGTGGACGCGGCCAAGGCCAAACTGCCCGCGTCGGAAGCGAACGCCGCCGGGTCAGGCTTCTCCGGCAGCAGCCTGCTGACCGGGTTGCTGATCGGCAACATGCTCAGCAGCAACCGCAACAGTTACTACTCCGAACCGGTCTATCGCTATCGCGATGATCGCGGTGACTACTCGTCCTCGACACTCAGCCAGCGGGTATCGTCAGGTTCAACCTTCAACAGGTCCAATCAGGCGCGCTACGGCAGCAGCGGCAGTTACACCGACACCATCACCCGCAGTAAGCCGGTGTCTGTTGCATCGTCCACCTCCCGCGGCGGCTTCGGCAGCCAGGCTAGCGCACGCAGCGGCTGGGGCGGATCGAGCAAGAGTTTTGGCGGGTCGAGCAGTTAAGGAAACAGGGCCATGAAGAAAATCCTCTGCGCAGAGCGTCATGACTGGAAACAGACCGCCGAGAGTCTCGGCTTTCTGTTCCATACCATCGACGATGAACCCTATTGGGACGAGAGCGCGTACTACCAGTTCACGCTCAAACAGATCGAGAACGATCTCGAAGACCCGACCACCGAGCTTCATGAGATGTGCATGGACCTGGTGGCCCGCGTGGTTCAGAGCGAGGAGCTGCTGGAGCGCCTGAGCATTCCCGCGCCATTCTTCGACATGGTTCGCACTTCATGGCTCGAAGGCCACCCGCACCTGTATGGGCGCATGGATTTCTCCTACAACGGCAGCGGGCCGGCCAAATTGCTGGAACTCAACTACGACACGCCGACCAGCCTGTATGAGGCGGCAGCGTTTCAGTGGGGCTGGCTTGAGCAATGCATCGAACGCGGCTTGCTGCCCAAGCATGCCGACCAGTTCAACAGCATCGACACCAAGCTGCATCAGGCCTTTGCCCAACTGCAGCTCAAAGAGCCCTTCTATTTCGCCTCGATGAAAGACTCGGTCGAAGACAAGGGCACCACCGATTACCTGCGTCTGGTCGCGGAAAAGGTCGGCATCGAATCGCGGCATATCGATATCGAGGACATCGGCCTCACCAGTGAAGGACGTTTCGTCGATTTAGAAGATCGTTGGATTCCTCACCTGTTCAAGCTGCATGCCTGGGAGTTCATCTTCCACGAACCCTTCGGCGCAGCGATCGCCCAGAGCGACACACAGTTTTTCGAGCCGGCCTGGAAATCCATCATCTCCAACAAGGGGATCCTGCCGCTGCTGTGGGAGTTCAACAAAGGTCACCCGAACCTGCTCGAGTCGTACCTGGACGCCGACCCGAGCAAAGCCGTGCCCAAGGGCTGGGTACGCAAGCCGTTCTTCTCCCGGGAAGGTGCCAACATCGAGCTGCAAACTGCTGAGGGGCTGATCGTGAAAGAGGACGGACCCTACACCGACGCGCCGTTTATCCTTCAGGAGTTCGCCCCGCTGCCGAAGTTTGGCGACAGCTACACGCTGATCGGTTCCTGGGTGATCGGGGATCAAGCGGCCGGCATCGGCGTGCGCGAGGACAACAGTTTGATTACCAAGGATTCGAGCCGGTTCTTGCCGCATCTGATACTCGATTGACCCCTCCATCGCCCACTAAAAAGGCCGGGTGTCGACATATCGTCAGACACCCACAAGACTTACTGCGCAAATGCCGGATAATGGCGGCCATTCGTTTAGCCGCTATTCTGGTAATCCCCCATGGAAATCAAGGTCAACTTTCTCGACAACCTTCGACTTGAAGCCAAGTTCGATGACTTCACGGTGGTGGCCGATCAACCTATCCGCTACAAGGGCGATGGCTCGGCACCGGGTCCGTTCGACTACTTCCTGGCTTCGTCGGCGCTGTGTGCGGCGTATTTTGTGAAACTGTACTGCGACACGCGCAGTATCCCCACGGATAACATCCGCCTGTCGCAGAACAACATTGTTGATCCGGAAAACCGCTACAACCAGATTTTCAAGATCCAGGTCGAGTTGCCGGCGGACATCTCCGACAAGGACCGCCAGGGCATCCTGCGTTCCATCGACCGTTGCACCGTGAAAAAAGTGGTGCAAGCCGGGCCTGAGTTTGTGATCGAAGAGGTGGACAACCTCGACGCCGATGCCCAGGCTTTGTTGATGCCTGCTTCCAACTCAGAGGCGAGCACCTATATTGCCGGCAAGGATCTGCCGCTGGAGCAAACCATCGCCAACATGTCGGCCATTCTGGCGGACCTGGGCATGAAGATTGAAATCGCCTCGTGGCGCAATATCGTGCCCAATGTGTGGTCGCTGCATATCCGCGATGCGCACTCGCCGATGTGCTTTACCAACGGCAAGGGTGCGACCAAGGAAGGCGCGTTGGCGTCGGCGTTGGGCGAGTTTATCGAGCGACTCAACTGCAACTTCTTCTACAACGACCAGTTCTGGGGCGAAGACATCGCCGACGCAGCGTTTGTGCACTACCCGGACGAACGCTGGTTCAAGCCTGGCCGTAAAGATGCACTGCCGGCCGAAATCCTCGACGAGTATTGCCTGAAGATTTACAACCGCGACGGCGAGCTGCGTGGCTCCCACCTGATCGATACCAACTCGGGCAATGAAGAGCGCGGCATCTGCTCGCTGCCGTACGTGCGCCAGTCGGACGGCGAGGTGGTGTATTTCCCGTCCAACCTGATTGAAAACCTGTTCCTGAGCAATGGCATGAGTGCCGGTAACACGCTGGCCGAAGCCCAGGTGCAGTGCCTGTCGGAAATCTTCGAGCGCGCGGTAAAACGCGAAATCATCGAAGGTGAATTTGCCCTGCCGGATGTGCCAGCTCACGTACTGGCGAAGTACCCCGGGATACTGGCCGGTATTCAGGCGCTGGAAGAACAAGGGTTCCCCGTGTTGGTGAAGGATGCGTCCCTGGGAGGTGAATTCCCGGTGATGTGCGTCACGCTGATGAACCCGCGAACCGGTGGTGTGTTCGCCTCGTTCGGCGCGCATCCGAGCCTGGAAGTGGCGCTGGAACGCAGCCTGACCGAATTGCTGCAAGGCCGCAGCTTCGAAGGCCTCAACGACTTGCCCCAGCCGACTTTTGAAGGTCATGCAGTGACCGAGCCGAATAACTTCGTCGAGCACTTTATCGACTCCAGCGGCGTGGTGTCGTGGCGCTTCTTCAGCTCAAAATCGGATTACGAATTCGTGGAGTGGGACTTCTCCGGCCAGGGTGAAAACTCGAATGCCGAGGAAGCCGCGACCTTGTTCGGCATTCTCAAAGGCATGGGCAAAGAAGTGTACATGGCGGTCTACGAGCATATCGGTGCAACGGCCTGCCGCATCCTGGTACCGAACTATTCGGAAATCTATCCCGCAGACGATCTGATCTGGGATAACACCAACAAAGCGCTGTTCTTCCGCACCGACATCCTGAACCTGCATCGCCTGGACGAAGACGAACTGCAAGCGCTGGTTGAACGCCTGGTGGAAAGTGAGCTGGACGACTACACCGACATCACCACCTTGATCGGCATCGAGTTTGACGACAATACGGCTTGGGGTCAGTTGACGATCCTGGAGTTGAAGCTGCTGATTTATCTCGCCTTGCAGCGGTTTGAAGAGGCAAAAGAAGCGGTAGAAATGTTCCTGCAGTACAACGACAACACGGTTGAGCGTGGCTTGTTCTATCAGGCTGTCAATGTGGTGCTGGAGATGAAGCTGGACGAAGACCTGGAACTGGAAGACTACGAGGCCAATTTCCGCCGGATGTTCGGCAACGAGCGGACAGATGCAGCAATCGGATCGGTGAACGGCAGCGTGCGCTTCCATGGCTTGACGCCGACCAGCATGAAACTGGAGGGGCTCGACAGGCACCTGCGGTTGATCGATAGCTACAAGAAACTGCACTCGGCACGGGCCAATGTGACCACTTTATTCAGTTAACAGCGCCCACAAAAAAGCGAAGCCAGATGGCTTCGCTTTTTTGTTACTGACTGGATAGCTGCTTTTTAGAACGGGATATCGTCATCAAAGCTGTCGAAATCCGGAGCCGGCTGAGGAGCGGCCTGCTGCTGTGGAGCCGGGCGCGACTGTTGCGGTGCCGACTGCTGCGGACGCGGAGCCTGCTGACGTGGGGCTGGGGCGGATTGCTGGTAGTTATTGCCCCCGCCTTGTTGGTCGCCCTGTTGTGGACGGCCGCCCAGCAGTTGCATGGTGCCTTGCATATCGACCACGATTTCAGTGGTGTAACGCTTGATACCGTCTTTTTCCCACTCGCGGGTCTGCAGCTTGCCTTCGATGTAGACCTGCGAACCTTTACGCAGGTATTCGCCGGCAATTTCGGCAACCTTGCCGAACATCGACACACGGTGCCATTCGGTCTTCTCGACCTTCTGACCGGTTTGCTTGTCGGTCCACTGTTCGCTGGTCGCCAGACTCAGGTTGGTCACGGCGTTACCGTTAGGCAAGTAGCGAACTTCGGGATCCTGGCCGCAAGTGCCGACCAATATGACTTTGTTAACCCCACGGGCCATAACGTTCTCCTAGGCTTCGCACGCTGTCGCGGCCGGGTTGTTCACCAGACGCTCCAAGGTAGTGCGATCCAATAATTCGGTGTCCAGTTTGATGTAAATCGCCGCTTCATCTGCAACCACGATTGCATCGGTTACTCCAACGACGGCCTTCAGGCGCTCGATCAGGCCAGCTTCACGAATCGCTTCGGGCGACAACGGCAAGCGCAGGCTCGTCACATACGGAGGTTCGCGCATGGTAACAGCAAAGGCCAGCCAGAGGGCAGCCAGGCCGGCGCATCCGAGGAAGACAGCCGACAAACCGCCGTGCTGGAACATCCAGCCGCCGAGGATCCCGCCCAGTGCCGAACCGAGGAACTGACTGGTGGAATAAACCCCCATCGCCGTGCCCTTGCCGCCCGCCGGTGAAACCTTGCTGATCAGCGATGGCAACGAAGCTTCCAGCAAGTTGAACGCGGTAAAGAACACCACCGTCCCGATCACCAGAGCCCGCAAGCTGTCGCCGAACTGCCAGAAGAATAGCTCAGTGAGCATCAGCGTCACGACGGCGCCGAGTAAAACTCGTTTCATTTTGCGTTTCTTCTCGCCGTAGATAATGAACGGGATCATGGCGAAGAAGGAAATCAGCAGCGCGGCCAGGTATACCCACCAGTGCTGCTCCTTGGGCAAACCGGCTTTTTCGACCAGAGCCAGCGGCAACGCAACGAAGCTCGACATCAACATCGCGTGCAACACAAAAATGCCCAGGTCCAGGCGCAGCAGGTCCGGATGCTTGAGCGTCGGTATCAGCGCCTGGCGCGCGACACCGGACTCGCGGTGCTGCAACGGGCCGGTGGCGCGGGGCACCATGAACATCACGATGACGATGCCGAACAACGCCATGCCGCCGGTGGCGAAGAACAACCCGGACAGGCCAAAGGCACGGGTCAGCAACGGCCCAACAACCATGGCGACAGCGAACGACAGGCCGATCGTCATGCCGATCATGGCCATGGCTTTGGTCCGATGCTGTTCCCGGGTCAGGTCCGACAGCAACGCCATGACCGCCGCGGAAATCGCCCCGGCGCCCTGCAGGATGCGTCCGGCAATGACGCCCCAGATCGAATCCGCATTGGCCGCCAGCACGCTCCCCAGGGCGAAGACGATCAGCCCCAGGTAAATCACCGGACGGCGACCGATGCGGTCGGAAATGAAGCCGAAAGGAATCTGAAAGATCGCCTGGGTCAGGCCGTAAGCGCCAATCGCCAACCCGATGAGGGCCGGGGTCGCTCCCGCCAGTTCCATCCCATAGGTCGCCAGTACCGGCAACACCATGAACATGCCAAGCATACGGAAGGCGAACACCAGGGCCAGACCGCTTGCTGCGCGGGTCTCACTGCCACTCATGCGTTCGCTGTGGGGATCGTGCATGGAAAAACCTCATGTGAACCGGCGGCGATTCTACCAGTCCCATCGATTGACGGGGTATATCGCGACGCAATGACGCGCTCTGCTGACAGACTCTTCATGTAAGGCTGCGGCCCTCTCATTTGATAGTGTGCATCCATCCAGTATTTGGCCGTATACTCCTACGTTTTCGACGCCCGCCGAGCGAGGCCACTTTGGACAAGATCCTGATTCGTGGGGCCCGAACCCACAACCTGAAGAACATCGACCTGACCCTGCCACGGGACAAACTGATTGTTATCACCGGCCTGTCCGGATCCGGCAAGTCGTCGCTGGCTTTCGACACGCTGTACGCCGAAGGCCAGCGACGCTATGTCGAATCGCTGTCGGCCTACGCCCGGCAGTTCCTGTCGATGATGGAAAAACCTGACGTCGACACCATCGAAGGCCTGTCGCCAGCGATCTCCATCGAACAGAAGTCGACCTCGCACAACCCGCGTTCGACGGTCGGCACCATTACCGAAATCTACGACTACCTGCGCCTGCTCTACGCTCGCGTCGGTATTCCGCGCTGCCCGGATCACGACATTCCGCTGGAAGCCCAAACCGTCAGCCAGATGGTCGATCTGGTGCTGGCACAACCTGAGGGCAGCAAACTGATGTTGCTGGCCCCGGTGATCCGCGAGCGTAAGGGCGAGCACCTCTCGGTCTTCGAAGAACTGCGGGCCCAGGGTTTTGTGCGGGCACGGGTCAACGGCAAGCTCTGCGAACTGGACGAGTTGCCGAAGCTGGATAAACAGAAGAAGCACTCGATCGACGTCGTGGTCGACCGCTTCAAGGTCCGCGCCGATTTGCAACAACGCCTGGCCGAATCGTTCGAGACCGCGCTCAAACTGGCGGACGGTATCGCTCTTGTGGCGCCAATGGACGACGAGCCCGGCGAAGAAATCATCTTCTCCGCCCGCTTCGCCTGCCCGATCTGCGGCCATGCCATCAGCGAGCTGGAACCCAAGCTGTTTTCCTTCAACAACCCGGCCGGCGCTTGCCCGACCTGCGATGGTCTGGGGGTTAAACAGTTCTTCGACATCAAACGACTGGTGAACGGTGAACTGACCCTGGCCGAAGGCGCGATTCGCGGCTGGGACCGGCGTAACGTCTATTACTTCCAGATGCTTGGCTCGCTGGCCTCGCACTACAAATTCAGTCTTGAAGTGCCGTTCAACGAACTGCCGGCCGATCAGCAGAAATTCATCCTGCATGGCAGCGGCTCGCAGAACGTCGACTTCAAATACCTGAACGACCGTGGCGATATCGTCAAACGTTCGCACCCGTTCGAAGGCATCGTGCCGAACCTGGAACGCCGTTACCGCGAAACCGAGTCGGCTTCGGTCCGTGAAGAACTGGCCAAGTTCCTCAGCACCCAACCCTGCCCGGATTGCCGCGGCACCCGCCTGCGTCGCGAGGCACGGCATGTGTGGGTTGGTGAGAAAACCTTGCCGGCGGTGACCAATCTGCCGATCGGCGACGCCTGTGAGTATTTCGGCGTGCTGAAACTGACCGGCCGCCGTGGCGAGATTGCCGACAAGATCCTCAAGGAAATCCGCGAGCGGCTGCAGTTTCTGGTCAACGTTGGCCTGGACTACTTATCACTGGATCGCAGTGCCGACACGCTGTCCGGCGGTGAAGCCCAGCGGATTCGCCTGGCCAGTCAGATTGGCGCCGGTCTGGTGGGGGTTCTGTATATCCTCGATGAACCGTCGATCGGTCTGCATCAACGGGACAACGACCGGTTGCTGGGCACCCTCAAGCATCTGCGGGACATCGGCAACACAGTGATCGTGGTCGAGCACGATGAAGATGCGATTCGTCTGGCCGACTATGTGGTGGATATCGGCCCGGGTGCAGGCGTGCACGGCGGGCATATCGTTGCCGAAGGGACGCCGGCCGAAGTCATGGCTCACCCTGATTCGCTGACCGGCAAGTATTTGTCGGGCCGGGTGAAGATCGAAGTTCCAGCCAAACGCACGCCGCGTAACAAGAAGTTGTCGCTATCCCTCAAAGGCGCTCGCGGCAACAACTTGCGCAATGTCGATCTGGAGATTCCGATCGGCCTGCTGACCTGCGTGACGGGTGTCTCCGGTTCGGGCAAGTCGACGCTGATCAACAACACGCTGTTTCCTTTGAGCGCTACAGCACTCAATGGGGCAACGACTCTGGAAGCGGCTGCTCACGACAGCATTAAAGGCCTGGAACATCTGGACAAGGTTGTGGACATCGATCAGAGCCCGATCGGCCGCACGCCGCGCTCCAACCCGGCAACGTATACCGGGCTGTTCACGCCGATTCGCGAACTGTTCGCTGGCGTTCCGGAGTCCCGCTCTCGCGGTTACGGTCCTGGGCGCTTCTCCTTCAACGTGAAGGGCGGACGCTGCGAGGCCTGTCAGGGCGATGGCCTGATCAAGGTGGAGATGCACTTCCTGCCGGACATCTATGTTCCGTGTGATGTTTGCAAGAGCAAGCGCTACAACCGCGAAACGCTGGAGATCAAGTACAAGGGCAAGAGCATCCACGAAACCCTGGAGATGACCATCGAGGAAGCTCGAGTCTTCTTCGACGCGGTTCCGGCTCTGGCGCGCAAGCTTCAGACGTTGATGGATGTCGGTCTGTCGTACATCAAGCTAGGACAATCGGCGACCACACTATCTGGCGGTGAAGCCCAGCGGGTGAAACTGTCGCGCGAGTTGTCCAAGCGCGATACCGGCAAGACGCTGTATATCCTCGATGAACCGACTACCGGCTTGCACTTCGCCGATATCCAGCAACTGCTCGACGTACTGCATCGTCTGCGCGACCACGGCAATACCGTGGTCGTGATCGAACACAACCTGGATGTGATCAAAACCGCCGACTGGTTGGTGGACCTGGGGCCGGAAGGTGGTTCCAAGGGCGGCCAGATCATTGCCGTCGGCACACCGGAAGAAGTGTCCGAGATGAAGCAGTCTCACACCGGTTACTACCTCAAACCGCTGCTGGCTCGCGACAGGGCCTGAATCAGGGCCATGAAAAAGCCCCTGTCACTTTGTCGGTGACAGGGGCTTTTGTTTGTGTGGCCTGCTAAAAGATCAGAACTGCGATTGCAGGTAATTTTCCAGACCAATCAGTTTGATCAGACCCAGCTGCTTCTCCAGCCAGTAGGTATGATCTTCTTCGGTATCGGCCAGCTGAATGCGCAGGATCTCGCGGGTGACGTAGTCCTTGTGCAGCTCGCAAAGCTCAATGCCCTTGCAGAGAGCTGCCCGAACCTTGTACTCCAGACGCAAGTCAGCGGCGAGCATGTCAGGCACGGTGGTGCCGACATCCAGATCGTCCGGACGCATACGCGGAGTACCTTCGAGCATGAGGATCCGACGCATCAGGGCGTCAGCGTGCTGCGCCTCTTCTTCCATCTCGTGATTGATACGTTCGTAGAGCTCGGTGAACCCCCAGTCCTCGTACATCCGCGAATGGATGAAATATTGATCACGGGCTGCCAGTTCGCCTGTCAGCAACGTGTTGAGGTAATCGATTACGTCTGGGTGACCTTGCATCGCCCTACATCTCCCTGCTTGAAAGTCTGTAGTTTGAACCAAGCTGACCGGAAGGTCACTCGCTCGACGCAATGAAAGCGAAGATATTCTGAGAAAAACAGTTTAAATGACGCAAAAACCGCCCAAATGAGGGCGGTTCTGCTTATCGTTTAGACTTAGTTAAGCTGTAAGCCCAACGCCTTTGCGATGCCTTCTCCATAAGCTGGGTCAGCCCTGAAGAAATGCTGCAGTTGACGATCAATCACGTCACCGGAAACCCCGGCCATGGCACCGGCAATGTTGTTGATCAGCAGGGCTTTCTGCTCATCGTTCATTAGACGGAACAGCGCACCGGCATGGCTGTAGTAGTCAGTATCTTCGCGATGATCGTAACGATCGGCGGCGCCGCTCAAGGCCAAGGCTGGTTCCGCATAATGCGGTGCCTGTTTCGGTGATTCCACGTAGCTGTTCGGCTCATAGTTCGGCGCCGCACCACCATTGACGCCAAATGCCATGGAGCCGTCGCGCTGGTAGGTGTTGACCGGACTACGAGGCGCATTCACCGGCAGGTGCTGGTGATTGGTGCCCACACGGTAGCGATGGGCATCGGCGTAAGCGAACACGCGACCTTGCAGCATGCGATCAGGGGACAGACCGACACCCGGGACCATGTTGCTCGGACCGAACGCAGCTTGCTCGACTTCAGCGAAGTAGTTCAGCGGATTGCGGTTGAGCTCCAGCTCGCCCACCTTGATCAACGGAAACTCTTTCTGCGACCAGGTTTTGGTCACGTCGAACGGGTTCTCGTAGTGATCAGCGGCCTGGGCCTCGGTCATGACCTGGATGTTGACACTCCATTTCGGGAAGTCTCCGCGCTCAATGGCGCCGAACAGGTCACGTTGTGCGTAATCCGGATCGGTACCCGCCAGCCGCGCCGCTTCTGCCGGAGCAAGGTTCTTGATCCCCTGTTTGGTTTTGTAGTGCCACTTTACCCAGTGACGCTCGCCATTGGCGTTAATCAGGCTGTAGGTGTGGCTACCAAAGCCGTGCATGTGGCGATAACCATCAGGGATGCCGCGGTCCGAGAACAGAATAGTGACCTGGTGCAATGCCTCAGGTGAGTGAGACCAGAAGTCCCACATCGCCTGCGCGCTTTTCAAGTTGCTTTGCGGCAGGCGCTTCTGGGTGTGGATAAAGTCAGGGAATTTCAGCGGATCACGGATGAAGAATACCGGTGTGTTGTTACCGACGATGTCCCAGTTGCCTTCTTCTGTGTAGAACTTCAGGGCAAATCCGCGTGGATCACGCTCGGTATCAGCCGAACCGCGCTCGCCACCCACGGTGGAGAATCGCAGGAAGGTCGGAGTTTGTTTGCCAACAGACTCGAACAGCTTGGCACTGGTGTACTGAGTGATATCGCGAGTCACCGTGAATGTACCGTAAGCACCCGACCCTTTCGCATGCACGCGACGCTCCGGGATGTTTTCACGGTTGAAGTGGGCAAGTTTCTCAATCAGGTGGAAATCGTCGAGCAGCAAAGGACCACGAGGGCCGGCGGAGCGGGAATTCTGGTTGTCGGCAACAGGAGCGCCACTGGCGGTCGTAAGCGTTTTATTCTGGCTCATGCGATCTCTTCCTCTGTCAGTCTTGGAACTGCCGGCTAATCGGCTGGGAGGGAGTATCAACCATGCACATGACGCCATCAAATTCATTAAATTGTGGGCAGTGATAGAAATTTACTAACGGAGATCGGAGATGGATAGTCGCAAGGCCATACTTTTCAGACGCGCACAAAAAACCGGGCACTAGGCCCGGTTCCTTGTTTCAGACTGACGTCTTACTCAGCGGATACAGCTTCACCGCCGACAGCACGATCAACCAACTCGACGTACGCCATAGGCGCGTTGTCGCCAGCGCGGAAACCGCACTTGAGGATGCGCAGGTAGCCACCCTCACGGGTAGCGTAACGCTTGCCCAGGTCGTTGAAGAGCTTACCAACGATAGCTTTCGAACGAGTACGGTCAAAAGCCAGACGACGGTTAGCAACGCTGTCTGTCTTGGCCAAAGTGATCAGCGGCTCAGCAACGCGGCGCAGTTCTTTGGCTTTTGGCAGTGTAGTTTTGATCAGCTCGTGCTCGAACAGCGACACCGCCATGTTTTGAAACATGGCCTTGCGGTGCGAGCTGGTGCGGCTCAGGTGACGACCACTTTTACGATGACGCATGGTTCATTCCTTACCAAACACAACGTTCGGTGATTACGACGATCAGGCAGTCGCCTTGTCGTCCTTCTTAAGACTTGCAGGCGGCCAGTTGTCGAGGCGCATGCCGAGGGACAGACCGCGGGAGGCCAGAACGTCCTTGATTTCAGTCAAGGATTTCTTGCCAAGGTTCGGAGTCTTCAACAGCTCTACTTCGGTACGCTGAATCAGGTCGCCGATGTAGTAGATGTTTTCCGCCTTAAGGCAGTTAGCCGAACGTACAGTCAGTTCCAGATCGTCAACCGGGCGAAGCAGGATCGGATCAATCTCGTCTTCCTGCTCGACAACCACTGGCTCACTGTCACCTTTGAGGTCGACGAACGCAGCCAACTGCTGTTGCAGAATGGTTGCAGCGCGGCGGATAGCCTCTTCAGGATCCAGGGTACCGTTGGTTTCCAGATCAATAACCAGCTTGTCCAGGTTAGTACGCTGTTCGACACGGGCGTTTTCCACCACGTATGCGATACGGCGAACCGGGCTGAACGAAGAGTCAAGCTGCAAGCGACCGATGCTGCGGCTTTCATCTTCATCGCTCTGACGCGAGTCTGCCGGTTCATAACCACGACCACGAGCTACAGTGAGCTTCATGTTCAGGGCGCCGTTAGACGCCAGGTTAGCGATTACGTGATCGGGGTTGACGATCTCGACATCATGATCCAGCTGAATATCGGCAGCGGTAACCACCCCCGAACCCTTCTTCGACAAGGTCAGCGTAACTTCGTCTCGACCGTGCAGCTTGATAGCCAGACCTTTAAGGTTCAACAGGATTTCAATTACGTCTTCCTGTACACCTTCGATGGCGCTGTACTCGTGGAGCACACCGTCAATCTCGGCCTCGACTACTGCACAGCCGGGCATTGAGGACAACAGGATGCGGCGCAGCGCGTTGCCCAGGGTGTGGCCGAAACCACGCTCGAGAGGCTCGAGAGTGATCTTGGCGCGGGTTGGACTGACAACCTGCACATCAATATGGCGGGGTGTCAGGAACTCATTTACCGAAATCTGCATGGATGCACCTATTTTCTAGCCCTTACTTGGAGTAGAGCTCGACAATCAGGCTTTCGTTGATGTCGGCGGACAGATCACTGCGAGCAGGAACGTTCTTGAAAACGCCCGACTTCTTCTCAGTGTCTACTTCTACCCATTCTACGCGGCCACGTTGGGCACACAGATCGAGAGCTTGGACAATGCGAAGTTGGTTCTTTGCTTTCTCGCGAACTGCGACCACGTCACCAGCACGAACCTGGTAAGACGGAACGTTTACGGTCTGACCGTTAACGCTGATCGACTTGTGCGATACCAGCTGACGGGATTCGGCACGAGTAGAGCCAAAACCCATACGGTATACAACGTTGTCCAGACGGCATTCGAGCAGCTGCAACAGGTTTTCGCCAGTTGCGCCTTTCTTGCCAGCAGCTTCTTTGTAGTAGCCGCTGAATTGACGCTCGAGAACGCCGTAGATACGACGGACCTTCTGCTTTTCACGCAGTTGGGTGCCGTAATCGGACTGGCGACCGCGGCGTTGGCCGTGGATACCAGGTGCTGCTTCGATGTTGCACTTCGATTCGATCGCGCGCACGCCGCTCTTCAGAAAGAGATCGGTACCTTCGCGACGAGCGAGTTTGCATTTTGGACCAATGTAACGAGCCATTCTTTACAATCTCCTGGATTACACGCGGCGCTTCTTCGGCGGACGGCACCCGTTGTGCGGGATTGGCGTCACGTCGGTGATGCTGGCGATCTTGTAGCCACAGCCGTTCAAAGCGCGGACTGCGGATTCACGACCTGGACCTGGACCTTTGACGTTAACGTCGAGGTTTTTCAGGCCGTATTCCAGCGCAGCTTGACCAGCACGCTCAGCAGCTACTTGAGCAGCGAACGGGGTGGACTTGCGGGAACCGCGGAAACCCGAACCACCGGAGGTAGCCCAGGAAAGAGCGTTACCTTGACGGTCGGTAATGGTCACGATGGTGTTGTTAAAAGAAGCATGGATGTGGGCGATGCCATCAACCACTGTCTTTTTAACTTTTTTACGAGGACGAGCAGCAGGTTTTGCCATGATTAATTTCCTGTCGATTCGCTGGGGCGATTACTTGCGGATCGGCTTACGCGGACCTTTACGGGTACGCGCGTTGGTCTTGGTACGCTGACCGCGTACTGGAAGACCACGACGATGACGCAGACCGCGATAGCAACCGAGGTCCATCAAACGCTTGATTTTCATGTTGATTTCGCGACGCAGGTCACCTTCAGTGGTGAACTTCGCCACTTCGCCACGCAGCTGTTCAATCTGCTCGTCGCTCAGATCTTTGATCTTTGCCGCTGGGTTTACCCCAGTCACTGCACAAATTTTCTGTGCAGTAGTGCGACCAACACCATAGATGTAGGTCAGCGAGATAACAGTATGCTTGTTATCTGGAATGTTAACGCCTGCAATACGGGCCATTCAGTGGGACTCCAATTGACAGCTACCTACGCCCCGGAAGCCAAGAAATAGGGCGCGAGATAATATCGCTGTAATAACAAATAATCAACCCGGCAGCGCACTAGCTGCCGGGCTTGAAGCACAATCACACTCAGCCTTGGCGCTGTTTGTGACGCGGTTCCGCGCTGCAAATTACTCGAACAACACCTTCGCGGCGAATAATCTTGCAGTTACGGCACAGCTTTTTCACCGATGCACGAACTTTCATCACCAACTCCTCGAACCTTATGGGTACTCAGCGCAACATGCCGCTGCCGTAACCCTTCAGGTTGGCTTTCTTCATCAGGGATTCGTACTGGTGCGAAACGAGGTGCGATTGTACTTGGGACATGAAGTCCATCACAACCACGACCACGATCAGCAACGAGGTCCCGCCAAGGTAGAACGGTACGTTTGCTGCAACCACCAGGAACTGGGGCAACAGGCAGACGGCCGTCATGTAAAGAGCACCGAACATGGTCAAGCGAGTCAGAACGCCATCAATGTAGCGCGCAGACTGCTCACCTGGACGGATGCCCGGAATAAAGGCACCGGACTTCTTCAGGTTTTCCGCTACGTCTTTCGGATTGAACATCAACGCCGTATAGAAGAAGCAGAAGAAAATAATCCCTGCACTAAACAGCAGAATATTCAACGGCTGACCAGGAGCGATCGACTGCGAGATGTCCTGCAACCAGCCCATACCTTCAGACTGACCGAACCAGGCACCTAACGAAGCCGGGAACAGCAAAATGCTGCTCGCGAAAATAGCCGGAATAACACCGGCCATGTTCACCTTCAGCGGCAAGTGGCTAGTCTGCGCAGCGAAGACCTTGCGGCCCTGCTGACGCTTGGCGTAGTGAACAGCAATACGACGCTGACCACGCTCAATGAACACCACGAAACCGATAATCGCTACTGCCAGCAAACCGATGGCAACCAGGGCGAAGATGTTGATATCACCCTGACGTGCAGACTCGAAAGACTGCCCGATCGCTCTCGGAAGACCGGCGACGATACCCGAAAAAATCAACATCGAGATACCGTTGCCAACACCACGCTCAGTAATCTGCTCACCCAGCCACATCATGAACATCGCACCAGCCACAAAAGTGGATACCGCGACGAAATGGAAGCCAAAGTCACCAGTGAACGCAACGCCCTGCCCCGCCAGACCAATGGACATGCCAATAGCCTGAACGAGAGCAAGGACGACAGTGCCGTAGCGGGTGTACTGGCTGATCTTGCGACGGCCAGCTTCACCTTCCTTCTTCAACTGCTCCAGCTGCGGGCTGACGGCGGTCATCAGCTGCATGATGATCGATGCCGAAATGTACGGCATGATCCCCAGTGCAAAGATGCTCATCCGCTCCAGCGCGCCGCCGGAAAACATGTTGAACAAGCTAAGAATGGTCCCCTCATTCTGTCGAAACAGGTCCGCGAGTCGGTCCGGGTTAATACCTGGAACCGGGATGTGTGCGCCTATTCGGTAGACGATAATCGCCAGGAACAGAAAACGCAGACGAGCCCAGAGTTCAGACATACCGCCTTTGCCGAGCGCAGAGAGAGCACCTTGCTTAGCCATTTATTCCTCGAACTTGCCGCCAGCTGCTTCGATAGCCGCACGCGCACCTTTGGTGGCGCCGATTCCCTTTCCGATGGTGACAGCGCGAGTAACTTCGCCGGACAGCATGATTTTCACACGCTGAACGTTGACGTTAATCACGTTGGCATCTTTCAGGGACTGCACGGTGACGATGTCGCCTTCCACTTTAGCCAGCTCGGACAGACGCACTTCTGCGCGATCCATGGCTTTCAGGGAAACGAAACCAAACTTCGGCAGGCGACGATGCAGCGGCTGTTGACCGCCTTCAAAGCCTGGAGCAATGGTGCCACCGGAGCGGGAGGTTTGACCTTTGTGGCCACGGCCACCAGTCTTACCCAAACCGCTACCGATACCACGGCCCGGACGATGCTTTTCGCGACGGGAACCCGGCGCTGGACTCAGATCATTGAGTTTCATCGATTAACCCTCGACACGCAGCATGTAGTAAGCCTTGTTGATCATCCCGCGATTCTCGGGAGTATCCTGGACTTCTACAGTGTGACCGATGCGACGCAGACCCAGACCCTTAACGCACAGTTTGTGGTTAGGGATGCGGCCGGTCATGCTTTTGATCAGCGTAACTTTAACGGTAGCCATGATCAGAAGATCTCCTTGACGCTTTTGCCACGCTTGGCGGCAATGGATTCAGGAGACTGCATTGCTTTCAAACCCTTGAAAGTGGCGTGAACCACGTTTACCGGGTTAGTCGAGCCGTAGCACTTGGCCAGAACGTTCTGAACGCCAGCAACTTCGAGGACAGCACGCATAGCGCCGCCAGCGATGATACCGGTACCTTCAGAAGCAGGCTGCATGTACACCTTCGAAGCGCCGTGAGCGGACTTCATTGCGTACTGCAGAGTGGTGCCGTTCAGATCAACTTGAATCATGTTGCGGCGAGCAGCTTCCATTGCCTTCTGGATCGCAGCAGGCACTTCACGCGACTTGCCACGGCCGAAGCCAACACGCCCTTTACCATCACCTACCACGGTCAACGCGGTGAAAGTGAAGATACGGCCGCCTTTAACGGTTTTGGCTACGCGGTTAACTTGAACCAGCTTCTCGATGTAGCCTTCGTCGCGCTTTTGGTCGTTATTTGACATAACTTAGAACTCCAGCCCAGCTTCACGAGCAGCATCAGCCAGCGCCTTGACGCGGCCGTGGTACTTGAAGCCAGAGCGGTCGAAAGCCACCTGCGAGACGCCAGCGGCTTTAGCACGCGTAGCGACCAGCTGGCCAACCTTAGTGGCCGCGTCGATGTTGCCAGTGGCGCCATCACGCAGTTCTTTATCCAAAGTCGAGGCGCTTGCCAGGACTTTGTTGCCGTCGGCCGAAATGACCTGGGCGTAGATGTGCTGCGACGAGCGGAACACGCAGAGACGCACGACTTCGAGTTCGTGCATTTTCAGGCGTGCTTTGCGAGCGCGACGCAGGCGAGTAACTTTTTTGTCGGTCATTTGCTATGCCCTACTTCTTCTTGGCTTCTTTACGACGGACGACTTCGTCCGCGTAGCGCACACCTTTGCCTTTGTACGGCTCTGGTGGACGGAAGTCGCGGATCTCGGCGGCCACTTGACCTACTAGCTGCTTATCGATGCCCCGGATCAGGATATCGGTTTGGCTAGGAGTCTCAGCGGTGATGCCTTCCGGCAGTTCGTAATCCACTGGGTGCGAGAAGCCAAGAGCCAGGTTCAGCACTGTGCCTTTTGCTTGCGCTTTGTAACCAACACCGACCAGCTGGAGCTTGCGCTCGAAGCCTTGGCTTACGCCTTGGACCATGTTGTTTACCAACGCACGAGTGGTACCAGCCATTGCGCGAGTTTGTTGATCGCCATTGCGAGCAGCGAAACGCAGCTCACCAGCTTCTTCAACGATCTCAACGGACGAATGGATGTTCAGTTCGAGAGTACCCTTGGCACCCTTCACCGAAAGCTGTTGGCCTGCGAATTTGACTTCGACACCGGCTGGCAGCTTAACGGGGTTCTTAGCGACGCGTGACATGCTTATCCCCCCTAGAACACAGTGCAAAGAACTTCGCCGCCGACACCGGCAGCGCGCGCAGCACGATCCGTCATCACACCTTTGTTGGTGGAGACGATAGACACACCGAGACCGCCACGAACTTTTGGCAGATCATCGACGGACTTGTACTGACGCAGGCCTGGACGGCTAACGCGCTTCACTTCCTCGATGACCGGACGGCCTTCGAAGTACTTCAGCTCGATGGACAGCAGTGGCTTGATTTCGCTGCTGATCTGATAACCCGCAATGTAACCTTCGTCCTTCAGGACTTTGGCAACAGCTACCTTCAAAGTAGAAGATGGCATGCTTACGACGGACTTTTCAGCCATCTGGGCATTACGGATTCGAGTTAGCATGTCCGCTAACGGGTCCTGCATACTCATGGGCTAGACGCTCCTAATACACAAAAAATTAGCCTTGCGGCTACTACGTGTCGCCGAATACATCCGCGCAAAAAAAGCACGGGCTCAGGCGAGCCGGGTATTCTAGACACACCCCACAAATGAATCAAGCCCCAATAGGGGCTTGATTCAAGTTCAAGGTCACCGATGGTCAGGATCTTGCGACCCCGAGCACCGAGACTTTGACAGTGCTTACCAGCTGGCTTTAACCAGACCAGGTACGTCACCACGCATTGCAGCTTCACGCAGCTTGTTACGGCCAAGGCCGAACTTGCGGTAAACGCCGTGTGGACGACCGGTCAGGCGGCAGCGGTTACGCATGCGCGAAGCGCTTGCGTCACGTGGCTGCTTCTGCAGAGCTACTGTAGCTTCCCAACGCGCTTCTGGACTTGCGTTCAGATCAACAATGATTGCTTTCAGTGCTGCACGCTTTTTGGCGTACTTGGCAACCGTGAGCTGACGCTTCAGCTCGCGGTTCTTCATGCTCATCTTGGCCATTTTCCTACTCCAATCAGTTGCGGAACGGGAATTTGAAAGCACGCAACAGGGCGCGACCTTCATCATCGTTCTTGGCAGTGGTGGTCAGGGTAATGTCCAGACCGCGGAGAGCATCGATCTTGTCGTAGTCGATTTCCGGGAAGATGATCTGCTCTTTAACGCCCATGCTGTAGTTACCACGACCATCGAAGGACTTGGCATTCAGGCCGCGGAAGTCGCGAACCCGAGGCAGGGAGATCGACAGCAGACGATCCAGGAACTCATACATACGCTCACGGCGCAGGGTCACTTTGACGCCGATCGGCCAACCCTCACGGACTTTAAAGCCAGCGATGGATTTGCGAGCGTAGGTCACAACGACTTTCTGGCCGGTGATCTTTTCCAGGTCAGCAACAGCGTGCTCGATGACTTTTTTGTCACCGATCGCTTCGCCCAGACCCATGTTCAGGGTGATTTTGGTAACGCGCGGAACTTCCATCACGTTCGACAGCTTAAGTTCTTCCTTAAGCTTCGGTGCGATTTCCTTCCGGTAAATCTCTTTTAGTCGTGCCATGGTCTTCTACCTAGCAGTGTTCAAGCATCAACCGCTTTTTGGGTCGACTTGAAGACACGAATTTTCTTACCGTCTTCTACTTTGAAACCAACGCGATCAGCTTTGTTGGTTTCGCCGTTGAAAATGGCAACGTTGGAAGCGTGCAGTGGCGCTTCTTTCTCGACGATACCGCCTTGTACGCCCGACATCGGGTTAGGCTTGGTATGACGCTTAACCAGGTTCAGACCACCAACGACCAGACGGTCATCAGCGAGAACCTTAAGCACCTTACCGCGCTTACCTTTGTCTTTGCCGGCGATCACGATGATCTCGTCGTCACGACGAATCTTTTGCATGTCGGATCTCCTTACAGCACTTCTGGGGCGAGCGAGACGATCTTCATGAACTTCTCAGTACGAAGTTCACGGGTCACTGGCCCAAAGATACGGGTGCCGATCGGCTCTTGCTTGTTGTTCAGAAGAACAGCAGCGTTGCCATCAAAGCGGATAATGGAGCCATCTGCACGGCGAACGCCGTGACGAGTGCGGACCACAACAGCAGTCATCACTTGGCCTTTTTTCACCTTACCGCGAGGAATTGCTTCCTTCACGGTAACTTTGATGATGTCACCGATACCAGCGTAACGACGATGGGAGCCACCCAGCACCTTGATGCACATAACGCGGCGAGCGCCGCTGTTATCGGCCACATCGAGCATGGATTGAGTCTGAATCATATAATTTCTCCGACCCCTAGTCCTTAGACTTCCACAGCGCGTTCGAGAACATCAACCAGCGCCCAAGACTTGGTCTTGGCCAAAGGACGAGTTTCACGAATAGTGACTTTGTCGCCGATGTGGCACTGATTGGTTTCGTCGTGCGCGTGCAGCTTAGTCGAACGCTTAACGTATTTACCGTAGATCGGGTGCTTAACGCGACGCTCGATCAGAACGGTGATGGTTTTGTCCATCTTGTCGCTGACAACACGGCCAGTCAGCGTACGGACAGTTTTTTCGGCTTCAGCCATGATTACTTACCTGCCTGCTGGTTGAGCACAGTCTTCACGCGAGCGATGTCACGCTTAACTTGCGAGAGCAGATGAGACTGCCCCAACTGGCCAGTTGCTTTCTGCATACGCAGATTGAACTGGTCGCGCAGCAGGCCGAGCAGTTGCTCGTTCAGCTGCTGTGCGGATTTTTCACGAAGTTCATTCGCTTTCATCACATCACCGTCCGTTTAACAAAGGAGGTGGCGAGCGGCAGCTTTGCAGCAGCCAGGGCGAAAGCCTCACGCGCCAGCTCTTCAGAAACACCCTCGATTTCATACAGGACTTTGCCTGGCTGAATCTGGGCAACCCAGTACTCCACGTTACCCTTACCTTTACCCATCCGAACTTCGAGTGGCTTTTTGGAAATAGGCTTGTCCGGGAATACACGGATCCAGATCTTGCCGCCACGTTTAACGTGACGGGTCAGTGCACGACGCGCTGACTCGATCTGACGAGCGGTGAGACGACCACGAGCAACAGACTTCAGCGCGAACTCGCCGAAGCTGACTTTGCTACCGCGCAATGCCAGGCCACGGTTGTGACCAGTCATTTGCTTGCGGAACTTCGTACGCTTTGGTTGCAACATTTGGCGTACCCCTTACTTAGCAGCTTTTTTACGAGGCGCTGGTGCTTGTGGTTTCAGCTCTTCTTGGCGACCACCAATTACTTCGCCTTTGAAGATCCAAACCTTTACACCGATCACACCATAAGTGGTGTGAGCTTCGTAGTTGGCATAGTCGATGTCGGCACGCAGGGTGTGCAGTGGCACACGACCTTCGCGATACCATTCAGTACGTGCGATTTCAGCACCGCCGAGACGACCGCTCACTTGGATTTTGATGCCTTTGGCACCAATGCGCATGGCGTTCTGAACAGCGCGCTTCATAGCGCGACGGAACATTACGCGACGCTCCAGCTGCTGAGCTACGCTCTGCGCAACCAGCATACCGTCGAGCTCCGGCTTGCGGATCTCTTCGATATTGATGTGCACAGGCACACCCATTTGCTTGGTCAGGTCCTGACGCAGTTTCTCAACATCTTCACCTTTCTTCCCGATAACGATACCTGGACGAGCGGTGTGGATGGTGATACGTGCAGTCTGAGCCGGACGATGGATATCGATACGGCTTACGGACGCGCTTTTTAGTTTGTCTTGGAGATACTCACGCACCTTCAGATCAGCGAACAAATAGTCCGCATAAGTCCGACCGTCTGCGTACCAGACGGAGGTGTGCTCCTTGACGATTCCCAGGCGAATGCCAATGGGATGTACTTTCTGACCCATCTCTTCGACTCCGTTACTTGTCAGCAACCTTGACAGTGATATGGCAAGACCGCTTGACGATGCGATCAGCACGGCCTTTGGCACGTGGCATGATGCGCTTCAGCGAACGCCCTTCGTTGACGAAAACGGTGCTGACCTTCAGGTCATCAACGTCTGCGCCTTCGTTATGCTCGGCGTTGGCTACGGCCGACTCCAGCACTTTCTTCATGATCTCGGCGGCTTTCTTACTGCTGAAAGCCAACAGGTTGAGCGCTTCGCCCACCTTCTTCCCGCGGATCTGGTCGGCGACCAAGCGGGCTTTCTGGGCGGAGATTCGAGCGCCCGACAACTTAGCGGCTACTTCCATCGTTCCTTACCCCTTAACGCTTGGCTTTCTTGTCTGCCACGTGCCCACGATATGTGCGGGTACCGGCAAACTCGCCCAGTTTGTGGCCGACCATGTCTTCGTTCACGAGAACTGGAACATGTTGACGACCGTTATGCACAGCAATGGTCAGACCGACCATTTGTGGCAGGATCATGGAACGGCGCGACCAGGTCTTAACTGGTTTGCGATCGTTCTTTTCCGCCGCCACTTCGATCTTCTTCAGTAGGTGAAGATCAATAAAAGGACCTTTTTTCAGAGAACGTGGCACTGTCGTATCCCTCTATTTACTTGCGACGACGGACGATCATTTTGTCGGTACGCTTATTACCACGAGTCTTCGCGCCCTTAGTCGGGAAGCCCCATGGCGATACCGGATGACGACCACCAGAGGTACGACCTTCACCACCACCATGTGGGTGGTCAACCGGGTTCATGGCAACACCACGAACGGTTGGGCGAACGCCACGCCAGCGTTTGGCACCAGCTTTACCCAGCGAACGCAGGCTGTGCTCGGAGTTCGAGACTTCACCCAGGGTCGCGCGGCATTCAGCCAGCACTTTACGCATCTCACCAGAACGCAGACGCAGGGTCACGTAGACACCTTCACGAGCGATCAGCTGAGCCGAAGCACCAGCGGAACGAGCGATCTGTGCGCCTTTACCTGGCTTCAATTCGATGCCGTGTACGGTGCTACCAACTGGAATGTTACGCAGTTGCAGAGCGTTGCCCGGCTTGATCGGTGCCAGAGCACCCGCGATCAGCTGGTCACCAGCACTCACGCCTTTAGGGGCGATGATGTAGCGACGCTCGCCATCTGCGTACAACAGCAGAGCGATGTGAGCAGTACGGTTTGGATCGTATTCGATACGCTCGACAGTGGCAGCGATGCCATCTTTGTCGTTGCGACGGAAATCGACCAGACGATAATGCTGCTTATGGCCACCACCGATGTGACGAGTGGTAATACGACCATTGTTGTTACGACCACCAGACTTCGATTTTTTCTCGAGCAGCGGTGCGTGAGGAGCGCCTTTATGCAGCTCCTGGTTGACCACCTTGACCACAAAACGGCGGCCAGGGGAAGTCGGTTTGCATTTAACGATTGCCATGATGCACCCCTTCCTTACTCAGCACTGCTGCTGAAATCGAGATCTTGGCCTGGCTGAAGGGAGATAACTGCCTTCTTCCAGTCATTACGCTTGCCCAGACCGCGAGCAGTGCGCTTGCTCTTACCCAGAACATTCAGGGTAGTAACACGCTCTACTTTCACGCTGAACAGGCTTTCGACGGCCTTCTTGATTTCCAGCTTGGTTGCATCAGTAGCAACCTTGAAAACGAACTGGCCTTTCTTGTCTGCCAGAACCGTAGCCTTCTCGGAAACGTGCGGGCCAAGCAGAACTTTAAATACGCGTTCCTGGTTCATCCCAGCAGCTCCTCGAATTTCTTCACGGCCGACACGGTGATCAACACCTTGTCGTATGCGATCAGACTAACTGGATCGGAACCTTGCACGTCACGTACATCTACGTGTGGCAGGTTACGAGCAGCCAGGTACAGGTTCTGATCAACAGCGTCCGACACGATCAGAACGTCGGTCAGGCTCATGTTGTTCAGCTTGCCCAGCAGGTCTTTGGTTTTCGGCGTTTCAACGGCGAAATCCTGAACCACAACCAGACGATCAGTACGCACCAGCTCAGCAAGGATGGAACGCATTGCTGCGCGATACATCTTCTTGTTCAGCTTCTGGGAGTGATCCTGAGGACGAGCTGCGAAAGTGGTACCGCCGCCACGCCAGATTGGGCTACGGATAGTACCGGCACGAGCACGGCCAGTACCTTTCTGACGCCATGGACGCTTACCGCCACCACGAACGTCGGAACGGGTCTTTTGCTGCTTGCTACCTTGACGGCCGCCAGCCATGTAGGCCACGACTGCTTGGTGAACCAGCGTCTCGTTGAATTCGCCGCCAAATGTCAGTTCGGAAACTTCGATCGCTTGAGCGTCATTTACATTTAATTGCATGTCAGCTTCCCCTTAACCGCGAGCCTTGGCTGCTGGACGTACAACCAAGTTGCCGCCAGTAGCGCCAGGAACAGCGCCCTTGACCAACAACAGATTGCGTTCAGCGTCCACGCGCACTACTTCGAGGGACTGCACGGTCACGCGCTCAGCGCCCATATGACCGGACATTTTTTTGCCCTTGAATACACGACCAGGAGTCTGGCACTGGCCGATAGAGCCTGGAACGCGGTGGGATACGGAGTTACCGTGGGTGTTATCTTGCCCGCGGAAATTCCAACGCTTGATCGTACCCTGGAAGCCTTTACCTTTGGACTGACCGGTTACATCAACCAGTTGACCGGCGGCGAAGATTTCAGCGTTGATCAGATCGCCGGCTTGGTACTCGCCTTCTTCAAGGCGGAATTCCATTACGGTACGACCAGCGGCAACGTTCGCTTTAGCGAAGTGGCCAGCCTGAGCTGCTGTTACACGCGAAGCACGACGCTCGCCGACAGTGACTTGCACTGCACGATAGCCATCGGTCTCTTCAGTTTTGAACTGGGTGACGCGATTCGGTTCGATCTCAATGACCGTGACCGGAATGGAGACACCTTCTTCGGTGAAAATACGGGTCATACCGCATTTACGACCGACTACACCAATAGTCATGTTGTAAACCTCATGAGTGTACGGGGCTTTCACCCGCTATGGCCGCCCATTTCAGAGCGTTACACGACTAAGACCGAGTCTTAGCCGAGGCTGATCTGCACTTCCACACCGGCCGCAAGATCAAGCTTCATAAGAGCATCAACGGTTTTATCCGTTGGCTGGACGATGTCCAGAACGCGCTTATGAGTACGGATCTCGTACTGGTCACGCGCGTCTTTGTTGACGTGCGGGGAGACCAGAACGGTGAACCGCTCTTTACGGGTAGGCAGTGGAATTGGACCACGCACTTGAGCACCAGTACGTTTCGCGGTTTCCACGATTTCCTGGGTGGATTGGTCGATCAGGCGATGGTCAAAAGCCTTCAACCTGATACGGATTTGCTGATTTTGCATTGGATTTCAGACTCCGGCTGCTATTCCCACCGAGCGCAATACGCCCGTTAAAAGGAGGCGCAATTCTATAGACGCCCCTGATAGGTGTCAACCCAATAAAAAAGCCCCCGCTAGGCGGGGGCTTTTTCAACTCATCGAAACTTACTCGATGACTTTGGCTACGACGCCAGCGCCGACGGTACGACCGCCTTCACGGATAGCGAAACGCAGACCATCTTCCATCGCGATGGTTTTGATCAGAGTGACAGTCATCTGGATGTTGTCACCT
>NZ_CAXAQH010000030.1:0-74864 GCF_963970905.1 Pseudomonas sp. EL_65y_Pfl2_R96
GTCGACGATGTAGGTGTCGTTGCCGCTGCCACCGATCATCAGGTCGGCACCGGTTCCGCCATCCAGAACGTTGCTGCCGCTGTTGCCGATCAGACGGTTGCCCAGGGCGTTACCGGTGGCGTCGAGGCTGTCGCTGCCGGTGAGGGTCAGGTTCTCCAGATTGCTAGTGCTGCCCAGGGTGTAGCTGATCGACGACATGACTGTGTCGATTTCGCTCAGCGAGGTGCTGGTTTCCACCACCACGTCACCCACGTTATCCACAACGTAAACGTCGTTGCCTGCACCGCCAATCATGAGGTCTTGGCCGGCACCGCCATTGAGAACGTTACCCAGTGCATTACCTGTCAGGTCATCGTCAAAAACCGAACCAGTGGCATTTTCGATTTTGGTGCCATAGGCGATCGCCAGCCCGTCATTGATCAGTTCCAGGTTTGCTAAGTCGACGAATGCCTTGCCGATATTGCTGAACGTGCCCTCATTCAGGTTCAGGCTGACGGCCGCCAGCTGGTTGCTGGCATCGATCGTATCGTTTCCGCCGGCATCCCAGATGGTTTCGAACACTGATTGATCTGGTGCCCAGCGATAGACGTTATTGCCGGTTTGCCAAAGCATGTTGGCGCCGTACATCTTCTGGATAGCGAGAATATCCAGCAGCATCGGTGTCGTCGGCTGATAGGAATACGCATTGTTGTAACTCATGACCGTGAAATGCAAATCGTCGAGCGCAGGATTGATCACCGTGCTGTTGGATGGGCTTGCCTCGAATGGATGCTTGAGGCCCAGGGCATGACCGATTTCATGCACAAACGTCATAAAGTCGTAGGTGCCTTTGACGGGCGTCGGATCATCCGTGTTCGGTCCGATCCAGACATCTCCGCCCAGTGGTGTGTCATCTGGGGAGTAGGCCCAGGCAGCGGCGTCGTCGTCCAAATCCCAATAGCCGCCGAAACGCAAGTCGCCGGCGCTGCTGATATTGTCACTGACCTGGGTGAATTTGACATTGGCCACGGCGCTCCACGCGCCAAGCGCCCCAGTCACGGCGTTTTGTTGGGCTGATGTCAGGGCGAAACTGTTCAGGAACTCTTTTTCGGTGCTGTACTTGGCGGAGAAGTACGATTGGCCTGGATTGACGAAACTATAGGTCAAGCGCGTTGCGAAGAAGTCGCCGCCCCAGTCAGGACTCAGCCATTGGGTGCCATAGATCAGACTGTCGATCTTTGAGTCACCAGTCAGAAAAGAAGGCCGAGTTAATACGTAACCAAGAGGAGACGACATCTGAATATCCTGAATGGGTTTGCGACCGTCCTGAATGTGGCCGCTACAAGGAGGCGATTTTGTATCAGAAATAGCGCCAATTGATATCACCTGGCCATTATTTTTTGTAATTGGCGTCAAATAACTGGCATGCAAGCTGTATCGGCGTCTCACGTTGAACCTGAAGAAAAAGTTGACTGGTATTCTGCTCAAATCGACTCGTCAGGACTCTCTATGAATGCCTCAATTCCCGCGCTGATCCGCGAAACCTTCCCCGTCGGCCCTTTGCAGTGCAACTGCACAATCATCGGCGACCCCATTACCAAAAAGGCCATCGTCGTCGACCCTGGCGGCAATCACGAACTGATCCTCGCTCGCCTCGACGCGTTGGGCTTGAAGGTGGTCAGCATCATCCACACCCACGCGCACCTCGATCATTTCCTGGCCTCCGGTCAGTTGAAGGAGAAAACTGGCGCAACGCTGCACCTGCATAAGGAAGATCAATTCCTCTGGGACAATCTGGAGATGCAGTGCCAGATGTTCGGCGTGCCCTACACCCCGGTGCCATCGCCGGATCGCTGGTTGGCCGACGATGAAGAGCTGGCTTGCGGTTGTGGCGTGGCGTTGCACACACCGGGTCATACGCCCGGTTCCATGAGCTTCTGGTTTTCAGAGGCTAAGCTGCTGATTGCCGGTGACACGTTGTTTCGTCGCGGGGTAGGGCGTACGGATTTGTGGGGTGGCGATCAGGCGACCCTCGTGCGTTCGATCAAGCAACGGTTGTATACCCTCGACGAAGAGGCAACCGTGGTGGCCGGGCATGGCCCGGACACCTGTCTGGGCGATGAAATGCGCGGCAACCCCTTTGTGCGAGCCTGATGCTGCAGTTGTGAAAGGCACGACGGAATTTTTGGCGTTGCCCATGATCCAACGCCCGCATAGGTTCATTGCTTAAGTCCGTTGCACCACAGAATGCAAAAAAGTAGGAGCTCCTCCATGTTCACCTCGCGTCGTTTGATTGTTGTCGCTACTGCGGTGGCTCTGTTGTCTGGTTGTGCATCGCCGAACCCTTATGACAACCAGGGTCAGGCTGATGGTGGCTCCACGGGCATGAGCAAAACCGCCAAATACGGTGGCCTCGGCGCCCTGGCCGGTGCGCTGGCCGGTGCTGCCATCAGTCACGATAACCGTGGCAAGGGTGCGCTGATTGGTGCCGCCGTGGTGGGGGCTTCCGCCGCCGGTTACGGTTACTACGCCGACCAGCAGGAGAAAAAACTGCGGGCCAGCATGGCCAACACTGGGGTTGAAGTGCAGCGTCAGGGCGATCAGATCAAGCTGATCATGCCGGGCAACATCACGTTCGCCACCGATTCGGCGAACATCGCGTCGAGCTTCTACCAGCCGCTGAATAATCTGGCGGGCTCGCTCAAGGAGTTCAACCAGAACCAGATCGAGATCGTCGGCTACACCGACAGCACCGGCAGCCGTCAGCACAACATGGACTTGTCCCAGCGTCGCGCCCAGAGCGTGGCGACGTACCTGACCTCCCAGGGTGTCAGCGGCACCAACCTGTCGGCGCGTGGTGCCGGGCCGGATAATCCGATTGCCAGTAACGGCGATGTCAATGGCCGGGCACAGAACCGCCGCGTCGAGGTCAACCTGAAGGCGATTCCAGGTCAGGAATATCAGCAGCAGGGCCAGCCTGTTCAGCAGTATCAGTAACAGCCTGACTGAATCCCAGGCGTACAAAAAACCGCCCGATCCTCAACAGATCGAGCGGTTTTTTGTTGTCTGCTCAGGCCCTATCGCGAGCAGGCTCGCTCCCACATTAGACCGAGTTGCTGGATCGGTACGCGGTCATATGTGGGAGCGAGCCTGCTCGCGATGAGGCCCGCGCTGGCAAAAGCCATCAGAAACAAAAAAGCCCTCGGACAATCGCTTGTCCGAGGGCTTTTTGTGTCGCGCGAAACCTGATTACTTCTTCAGGCCGTAATGCTCATCGAGCATGCCCGGCGCGTTCGGGGCTTTGGGGGCGTAGTCGCGAGGCGGCTCCTGATCGCGCGGTGGCGTCAGGCGCTCCCGTGGAGCCTGCGCCGCGTCGGCGTGCAGGGCAGCCAGCAAGCGTTGGCGAGTCTGCTCGTCCAGGGCCAGACGGTTGGCACCCTCGGTGAGATGATCCTGCACTTCCTGATAGCTTTGAGTCAGTTTCTTGACCAGTGTTGCAGTGCTGTTGAAGTGGGTGACCACTTCGTTCTGGTAACTGTCAAAACGTTCCTGAATATCATCCAGCTGACGTTGCGTGCGGTTAGGCGCGGCATTCGGCACCAGGCGAGCGATCAGGAATCCAATGGCGACACCCACAACCAGGGCAAGAGTCGGCAACAACCAAACTAAGAGCGAGTGTTCCACGAGTCCTTCCTCTATAAACGGCTTTGCTTTACGTTAACGGCTCGAACCTGCGCTGTATACCGCGATTCACTCGCAATAGATTGGCACAGACAATTGGCTAGACGAGTCGACCCGATTCGAGGTCACGGAGTTCCTTCCTTGCTTATGCGCGAAACCCCTGTAGTGATTGATGGCCCGGTCGGCCAACTCGAAGCACTTTACCTGGACAACGACCAGGCCCGCGGCCTGGCGCTGATCTGCCACCCGAACCCGGTGCAGGGCGGCACCATGCTCAACAAGGTCGTCTCGACCTTGCAGCGCACCGCGCGCGACGCCGGTTTGATTACCTTGCGTTTCAACTACCGTGGCGTCGGCGCCAGTGAAGGCGCACACGACATGGGCACCGGCGAAGTCGACGATGCCCAGTCGGTGGCCGAGTGGCTGCGGGCCAAACATCCAGAAATACCTTTGACCCTGTTCGGTTTCTCCTTCGGCGGTTTTGTGGCAGCAAGTCTCGGCGGGCGTCTGGAAGCCGGGGGCGAGCAGCTCAAGCATCTGTTCATGGTCGCGCCTGCCGTCATGCGCCTGGGCGATCAGGATCAACTGCCGCACCAAGGTGCATTGACCCTGATCCAGCCGGAAACCGACGAAGTCATCGATCCGCAGCTCGTTTACGACTGGTCCGACGCACTCGATCGCCCCCATGAGCTGCTGAAAGTGGCAGAATGCGGACACTTTTTTCATGGCAAGCTGACCGATCTCAAGGATCTGATCCTGCCGCGTCTTTCGAATTGATTGCAGTCTGACAAGCGATTACCCATGACGACTCGTACCCGTATCCTCACCGGCATCACCACCACCGGCACGCCGCATCTGGGCAACTACGCCGGCGCCATCCGTCCGGCGATCGTTGCCAGCCGTGACAGCAATGCCGATTCGTTCTACTTCCTGGCCGACTACCACGCCCTGATCAAATGCGATGACCCGCTGCGCATCCAGCGCTCGCGTCTGGAAATCGCCGCGACCTGGCTGGCCGGTGGCCTGGACGTGGACCGCGTGACCTTCTATCGCCAGTCCGACATCCCGGAAATCCCTGAACTGACCTGGCTGCTGACCTGCGTGGCCGCCAAGGGCCTGCTCAACCGCGCCCACGCCTACAAGGCGTCGGTGGACAAGAACGTCGAGACCGGCGAAGACCCGGATGCGGGCATCACCATGGGCTTGTACAGCTACCCGGTGTTGATGGCTGCGGACATCCTGATGTTCAACGCTCACAAGGTGCCGGTCGGCCGTGACCAGATCCAGCACGTGGAAATGGCCCGGGACATCGGCCAGCGCTTCAACCACTTGTTCGGTCAGGGCAAAGAGTTCTTCACCATGCCTGAAGCGTTGATCGAGGAGAGCGTGGCCACCTTGCCGGGCCTCGACGGTCGCAAGATGTCGAAGAGCTACGACAACACCATTCCGTTGTTCAGCAGCGCCAAAGAAATGAAGGACGCGATTTCGCGGATCGTGACCGACTCCCGGGCTCCGGGCGAAGCGAAGGATCCGGATAACTCGCACCTGTTCACCCTGTTCCAGGCGTTCGCCACCCCGGCGCAGGCCGACGAATTCCGCAGCGAACTGTTGCAGGGCCTGGGTTGGGGCGAGGCGAAGAATCGCCTGTTCCAGCTGCTGGACAACGAATTGGGCGAGTCTCGTGATCGCTATTACAAGCTGATCGAGCGTCCGGCGGACCTGGAAGACATTCTGCAGATCGGCGCCAAAAAGGCCCGTGCCGTGGCCACGCCGTTCCTCAACGAACTGCGTGAAGCGGTCGGCCTGCGTTCTTTCGTTGCCCAGACCCAAGTCGCGACTGCCACCAAGAAGAAAGCCGCCAAAGCCGCGCGTTTTGTCAGCTTCCGTGAAGACGATGGCAGTTTCCGCTTCCGTCTGCTGGCGGCCGATGGTGAGCAACTGCTGTTGTCGCGCCACTTCGCCGACGGCAAAACCGCAGGGCAAGTGACCAAGCAGCTGCAATCCGGTCAGCCGCTGGACGTGCGCAGCGAAGACCTGAACTTCAGTGTCTGGCTGGAAGGCGAGTGTGTTGCCGACAGCCCGGCCTTCGCCGACAGCGCTGTTCGCGATGCTGCCATCGACGCGTTGCGGGTTGCGCTGACCCCGGTTCAGGAATAATCAACGGCCCGGTCCGACCAAGGGCCGATTGCCATTCCCACGGGCCGTCGCTACAGTGACGGCCCGTTTTTGTTGCCTTGCTAACGAATTATGACGCCCCTAGAACGATATCAAGCTGATCTGAAACGCCCGGAATTCTTCCATGACGCCGCGCAGGAAACCGCCGTGCGCCATTTGCAGCGTCTGTACGACGATCTGGTCGCGGCCTCGCAGAACAAACCGGGCCTGCTCGGCAAACTGTTTGGCAAGAAAGACCAGATGCCGGTCAAGGGCCTGTACTTCTGGGGCGGCGTTGGTCGCGGCAAGACTTACCTGGTCGACACCTTTTTCGAAGCCTTGCCGTTCAAGGAAAAGACTCGCACTCACTTCCACCGCTTCATGAAGCGCGTGCACGAAGAGATGAAGACCCTGGGCGGCGAGAAAAACCCGCTGACTATCATCGCCAAGCGCTTCTCCGACGAGTCGCGAGTGATTTGTTTCGATGAGTTCTTCGTCTCCGACATCACCGACGCCATGATCCTTGGCACGTTGATGGAAGAACTGTTCAAGAACGGCGTGACCCTGGTCGCGACCTCGAACATTGTGCCGGATGGTCTGTACAAGGACGGCTTGCAACGTGCGCGCTTCCTGCCGGCCATTGCGCTGATCAAGCAGAACACCGAGATCGTCAACGTCGACAGTGGCGTCGATTACCGTCTGCGTCACCTCGAGCAAGCGGAGCTGTTCCACTTCCCGCTGGATGCAGCCGCCCAGGAAAGTCTGCGCAAGAGCTTCCGCGCTTTGACGCCGGAATGTACCGCAGCCATCGAGAACGATGTGCTGGTGATCGAGAACCGTGAAATCCGTGCCGTGCGCACCTGCGATGACGTGGCCTGGTTCGACTTCCGCGAACTCTGTGACGGCCCGCGCAGCCAGAACGATTACATCGAGCTGGGCAAGATTTTCCACGCCGTGTTGCTCAGTGATGTCGAGCAGATGAGCGTCACCACCGACGACATCGCCCGACGCTTTATCAACATGGTCGACGAGTTCTACGACCGCAACGTGAAGCTGATCATTTCTGCCGAAGTCGAGCTCAAAGACCTCTATACCGGCGGTCGTTTGAACTTCGAGTTCCAGCGCACCCTCAGCCGCCTGCTGGAAATGCAGTCGCATGAGTTTCTGTCCAGGGCGCACAAGCCGTAGGGCGGTTCGGCAAATAAAAAAGAGCCTGCATATGCAGGCTCTTTTTTGTGCGCTGTAGAAACTGTCTGGCTCACCAAGCCCCCTGTGGGAGCGAGCCTGCTCGCGATTGCGGTCTGTCAGTCACCTCTTTTTTGGATGTGAGGCCGTCATCGCGAGCAGGCTCGCTCCCACAGTTGATTGTTGTTCTCTAGGGCTATGCCGCCTGCTGAAACTGCTGCCGATACTGGTTCGGCGACAACTCCGTGTGCTGGCGGAACAGCCGGGCGAAGAAGCTCGCGTCGTCGTAACCGACTTCATAACTGATGGTCTTGATGCTCTTGCGGCTGGCGGACAACAAGCCCTTGGCGGTTTCGATGCGCAGGCGTTGCAGGTAATGCAATGGTTTGTCGCCGGTGGCGGTCTGGAAGCGGCGCATGAAGTTGCGGATGCTCATGCCGTGTTCGCGGGCCACGTCTTCGAAGCGGAATTTGTCGGCGAAGTGTTCTTCGAGCCAATGCTGGATCTGCAGGATGATCACGTCCTGGTGCAGTTTCTGCCCGCCGAAACCGATCCGTCCCGGCGCGTAGCTGCGCTGCACTTCATAAAGAATGTCACGGGCAACGGCCTGGGCCACGTTGGCACCGCAAAAGCGCTCGATCAGGTAAATGTAGAGGTCGCAGGCCGAAGTGGTGCCGCCGGCGCAATACAGGTTGTCGGCGTCGGTCAGGTGCTTGTCCTGATTGAGTTGAACCTGTGGGAAGCGTTCGGCGAAGGCATTGAAGAATCGCCAGTACGTGGTCGCTTCCTTGCCATTGAGCAGCCCGGCTTCGGCGAGCCAGAACACCCCCGTGGCTTCGCCGCACAGCACTGCCCCGCGGGCGTGTTGTTCGCGCAGCCACGGCAGCACCTGTGGATAACGTTTGCAGAGCGTGTCGAAATCGTCCCAGAAGGCGGGAAGGATAATGACGTCAGTATTTTCCAGGCCGCCGTCCACCGGCATGATCACATCGCTGAAGCTGTTCACCGGTTTGCCGTCGGGGCTGACCAGCCGGGTTTCAAACGCCGGTGTCAGGCCGTGGCCCAGTTGTTTGCCATAGCGCAGGCTGGCCAGATGGAAGAAATCCTTGGCTTGCATGAGGGTGGAGGCGAAAACCCGATCGATGGCCAGGATACTGACACGCCGCAAGGGCTTGGAGACTTGGTTAGACATAATTCAACTTTA
Organism: Pseudomonas sp. EL_65y_Pfl2_R96; assembly: GCF_963970905.1. NCBI lineage: Bacteria > Pseudomonadati > Pseudomonadota > Gammaproteobacteria > Pseudomonadales > Pseudomonadaceae > Pseudomonas > Pseudomonas sp. EL_65y_Pfl2_R96. Next base: position 8,204 of record NZ_CAXAQH010000030.1, read on the forward strand.
TTCTTATAGGGGAAAGTGGTCACCAGACGGCTGGATCGTCTTATTTTTTGTCGGGTGTGTCCAGTGTCCTGTATCGGAAGCGAGGCATAGTCTCTGAAGGTCAATTCCGTCTAACAAAACGACAGGTGCCCCATGATCCCCAGAACCTTGTTCAGTCCCGAGCACGAACTTTTTCGCGACAGCGTGCGAACGTTCCTCGAAAAAGAGGCCGTGCCGTTCCATGGGCACTGGGAAAAACAAGGCTATATCGAGCGCAATCTCTGGAATAAGGCAGGGGAGGCGGGGATGCTTTGCTCCCATCTGCCGGAAGAATACGGCGGGCTGGGGGTGGACTTTCTCTACAGCGCGGTGGTGATCGAGGAGGTCGGCCGTCTGGGGTTGACCGGGATCGGCTTTTCTCTTCATTCGGACATTGTTGCGCCTTACATCCTGCATTACGGCAGTGAAGCGCTGAAACACAAATACCTGCCCAAACTGGTGTCTGGCGAGATGGTGACGGCCATTGCCATGACCGAGCCCGGTGCGGGTTCCGACCTGCAAGGGGTGAAAACCACTGCGGTGCTGGACGGCGACGAATATGTGATCAACGGTTCGAAGACCTTCATCACCAACGGCTTTCTGGCTGACCTGGTAATCGTCGTGGCCAAGACCGATCCGAAGGCTGGGGCGAAGGGCACCAGTTTATTTCTGGTGGAGGCCAACACTCCGGGCTTCGCCAAAGGCAAACGTCTGGAAAAAGTCGGCATGAAGGCTCAGGACACCTCGGAGCTGTTTTTTCAGGATGTGCGTGTGCCGAAGGAAAACCTGCTGGGCCAGGCCGGGATGGGCTTCGCTTACCTGATGCAGGAATTGCCCCAGGAGCGTCTGACAGTCGCGGTGGGCGGCTTGGCGTCAGCCGAAGCGGCGTTGCAATGGACGCTGGATTACACCCGTGAGCGCAAGGCCTTCGGCAAGGCCATCGCCGATTTCCAGAACACCCGCTTCAAACTGGCTGAAATGGCGACCGAGATCCAGATCGGCCGGGTCTTCGTCGATCGCTGTCTGGAACTGCATCTGCAAGGCAAGCTCGACGTGCCGACAGCGGCGATGGCCAAGTACTGGGGCACCGACCTGCAATGCAAGGTGCTCGACGAGTGCGTGCAATTGCATGGCGGTTACGGGTTCATGTGGGAATACCCGATCGCCCGGGCGTGGGCGGATGCGCGGGTGCAGCGGATTTATGCCGGGACCAACGAAATCATGAAGGAGATTATTGCGCGGTCGCTGTAATTTGCGGTGACTGGGCGGACGCCATCGCGGGCAAGCCACGCTCCCACAGGTTTGTGATTTCCTGTGGGAGCGTGGCTTGCCCGCGATTGGATCTAAAGATCAATCAAGGCGCAGGATTCGGCTGATCCTGGTGAATCGCCTCGATCCCCTCAATCACTTCATCGGACAGTTTCAGATCGAAGCTGGCAATGTTGCTGTCCAGTTGCTCAAGCGTGGTGGCGCCAATGATGTTGCTGGTCACGAACGGCTGCTGCGTGACGAACGCCAGCGCCATCTGCGCCGGATCCAGGCCGTGTTCACGGGCCAGCGCCACATAACGGCTGCACGCTGCCTCCGATTGCGGGTTGAAGTAGCGACTGAAGCGGCTGTAGAGGCTCAGGCGACCTTTGGGTGGGCGCGCGCCACCTTCGTACTTGCCCGACAGGAAGCCGAACGCCAGCGGCGAGTAGGCGAGCAAGCCGCACTGTTCGCGGATGGCGATTTCCGCCAGGCCGACTTCGAAGCTGCGATTGAGCAGGTTGTAGGGGTTCTGGATCGATACGGCGCGCGGCCAGCCACGGGCTTCGGCGAGGGCGAGGAAACGCATGGTTCCCCACGGGGTTTCGTTGGACAGGCCGATGTGGCGGATCTTGCCGGCCTTGACCTGCTCGTCCAGCGCTTCGAGCGTGTCTTCGAGCGGGGTGAGGTTGACTTCGCTCTTGTGCTTGTAGCCCAGTTGCCCGAAGAAATTGGTGCTGCGTTCCGGCCAGTGCAACTGATAGAGGTCGATGTAATCGGTCTGCAAGCGCTTGAGGCTGGCGTCCACGGCTTCGACGATATGCTCGCGATTGTGCTTGAGGTTTTTGTCGCGGATGTAGTCGATGGTGTTGCCGGGGCCGGCGATCTTGCTCGCCAGGATCCAGTCGGCCCGATCGCCGCGACTTTTGAAGTAGTTGCCGATGTAGCGCTCGGTGGTGGCGTAGGTTTCGGCTTTGGGCGGCACCGGGTACATCTCGGCGGTGTCGATGAAATTGATCCCGGCGCCCTTGGCGCGTTCGATCTGGGCGAAGGCTTCAGCCTCGCTGTTTTGCTCGCCCCAGGTCATGGTGCCGAGGCAGATTGCACTCACGTTCAGATCGGTACGTCCTAGCTGGCGATAGTCCATCGGGTGCTCCTTGGGCAAAACAATCATAAAAGCAGGTTGAAATATTTTTCGCAATCTGCATAATTGCGCACCTCTTTCTGCAGTGGAAGTGATGCGCCGCCGCCGAAGAATCTTGCCGTTGAACGGACGCGCCGACCCGAGCCCCCGAAAGCGTCTGTATCCGGCTGCCTTTGACTTGTCAAAGTACGCACTATTCAGTAAGATCCGCCGTCTAATTTACAGGGCGGCCCCTGAGGCTATAAAGAATGAAAACTTTTACTGCTAAACCGGAAACAGTACAGCGCGACTGGTTTGTCGTCGACGCTGCAGGTCAGACCCTGGGTCGTCTGGCCACCGAAATCGCGAGCCGTCTGCGTGGCAAGCATAAAGCTGAGTACACTCCTCACGTTGACACCGGCGATTACATCGTCGTTATCAATGCCGAGCAGATTCGTGTAACCGGTGCTAAAACCACCGACAAAATCTACTACTCCCACTCCGGTTTCCCGGGCGGCATCAAGTCGATCAACTTCGAAAAGCTGATCGCTAAAGCCCCTGAGCGCGTGATCGAGACCGCGGTCAAAGGCATGCTGCCTAAGAACCCGCTGGGTCGCGACATGTATCGTAAGCTGAAAGTCTATGCGGGCGCTGTACACCCTCATACTGCTCAGCAGCCCCAAGAACTGAAGTTTTAACGGAATAGTTCATTATGTCGGCGACTCAAAATTACGGCACTGGCCGTCGCAAGACCGCAACCGCACGCGTTTTCCTGCGTCCGGGCACTGGTAACATCTCCATCAACAACCGTTCGCTGGATAATTTCTTCGGCCGCGAAACTGCCCGCATGGTAGTTCGTCAGCCGCTGGAATTGACTGAGACTGTCGAGAAGTTCGACATCTACGTCACCGTGATCGGCGGTGGTGTAAGTGGTCAAGCTGGCGCGATCCGCCACGGTATCACTCGCGCTCTGATGGACTACGACGAAACTCTGCGCGGTGCTCTGCGCAAAGCCGGCTTCGTAACCCGCGATGCACGTGAAGTTGAACGTAAGAAAGTCGGTCTGCGTAAAGCGCGTAAGCGTCCGCAGTACTCGAAGCGTTAATTCGCTTTCACGTTCAAAAAGAACGCCCAGTTTCCTTGCGAAGCTGGGCGTTTTTTTATGGGTGCGATTTATCAGAGAATTGCGCTGTGACAACTTGCCACATCCGCAGAGGCCCTATACTGCAAGGCTTGGCAGTGGAGCCTCTGGGTAATTACCTTGTCAGAATTGGGGCTTTTCATTACCATTCGGCAAAATTTTTATAAGTTCAGATTTTTACTTAGTAGACGCCTGATTTAACAGGCCACAAAGCTGATGGGAGAGGACTGAATGAGCAATGACGGCGTGAATGCAGGCCGGCGTCGCTTCTTGGTAGCAGCCACATCCGTGGTGGGTGCTGCAGGAGCGGTGGGGGCTGCGGTCCCGTTCGTGGGGTCATGGTTTCCCAGTGCCAAGGCGAAAGCCGCAGGTGCACCGGTGAAAGTGAATGTCAGCAAAATTGAGCCAGGTCAGCAAATGATTGCTGAGTGGCGCGGTCAGCCGGTGTTCATCGTCCGCCGTACCGAGGAAATCCTGGGGAATCTGAAAAAGATCGAGGGCCAGTTGTCTGACCCCGCCTCCAAGAACTCTACGCAACCGACCTATGTTGACCCGCAGACGCGTTCGATCAAGCCAGAAGTCCTGCTGCTGATCGGTATCTGCACACACCTGGGTTGCTCACCGACCTTCCGTCCGGAAGTGGCTCCTGCGGACCTGGGCAAGGATTGGGTCGGGGGTTATTTCTGCCCTTGCCACGGTTCTCACTACGATCTGGCTGGCCGCGTCTACAAGTCGCAACCCGCGCCTTTGAATCTGCCAGTTCCCCCGCATTCCTATGAGACCGATGACATCATTGTCATTGGCGTCGATACGGAGAAAGCGTGATGAGCAAGTTCATGGATTGGGTTGATGCGCGCTTCCCCGCGACCAAAATGTGGGAAGACCATCTCAGCAAGTACTACGCCCCGAAGAACTTCAACTTCTTCTACTTCTTTGGCTCCCTGGCACTGCTCGTTCTGGTCAACCAGATCGTTACCGGTGTCTGGCTGACCATGAGCTACACCCCGTCGGCGGAAGAAGCGTTTGCCTCCGTCGAATACATCATGCGCGACGTCGAGTACGGCTCGATCCTGCGCCTGCTGCACTCCACCGGCGCTTCGGCGTTCTTCATCGTGGTTTACCTGCACATGTTCCGTGGCCTGCTCTACGGTTCGTACCAGAAACCACGTGAGCTGGTGTGGGTGTTCGGCATGCTGATTTACCTGGCGCTGATGGCTGAAGCCTTCATGGGTTACCTGCTGCCATGGGGTCAGATGTCCTACTGGGGCGCCCAGGTGATCATCTCGCTGTTCGGTGCGATTCCAGTCATCGGTAACGACCTGACCCAGTGGATCCGTGGTGACTACCTGATTTCCGGTATTACCCTGAACCGCTTCTTCGCCCTGCATGTGGTTGCCCTGCCGATCGTGATCCTCGGTCTGGTGGTGCTGCACGTTCTGGCGCTGCACGAAGTCGGTTCGAACAACCCTGACGGCGTGGACATCAAGAAACACAAAGACGAAAACGGCGTACCGCTGGACGGCATTGCCTTCCACCCGTATTACACCGTGAAAGATATCGTCGGCGTGGTGGTGTTCCTGTTCATCTTCTGCGCCATCGTGTTTTTCTTCCCGGAAATGGGCGGGTACTTCCTCGAGAAGCCGAACTTTGAAGTGGCGAACGCCTTCAAGACCCCTGAGCACATCGCTCCGGTCTGGTACTTCACGCCGTTCTACGCGATTCTGCGGGCGGTTCCGGACAAGCTCCTGGGTGTTGTTGCCATGGGTGCTTCGATTGCCTTGCTGTTCGTCCTGCCCTGGCTTGACCGTAGCCCGGTCAAGTCCATGCGCTACAAGGGTTGGCTGAGCAAGATCTGGCTCTGGGTGTTCTGCATCTCCTTCGTGATTCTTGGCTGGCTGGGCGTCATGGCGCCTACCCCGGAACGTACGTTGCTGTCGCAGGTTTGTACCTTCCTGTACTTCGCCTACTTCATTCTGATGCCGTTCTACACCAGGCTCGAGAAGACCAAACCGGTTCCGGAAAGGGTGACTGGCTGATGAAAAAGCTATTTGCTGTACTGATTCTTGCGGCGATGCCTGCACTGTCTTTTGCGGCCGAGCACGGTGGTCCAGAGCTGGAAAAGGTCGACATCGACGTTTCCGACAAGGCTGCCATGCAGGACGGCGCGCGTACGTTCGCCAACTACTGCATGGGTTGCCACAGCGCCAAGTTCCAGCGTTACGAGCGTGTCGCCGATGACCTGGGCATTCCTCATGAGCTGATGCTCGAGAAGCTGGTGTTCACCGGCGCCAAGATCGGCGACCACATGAACATCGGCATGCAGCCAGCTGACGCCAAGACCTGGTTCGGTGCAGCGCCGCCGGACCTGACGCTGGTGGCTCGCGTTCGTGGCACGGACTGGCTCTATGGCTACCTGCGTTCGTTCTATGAAGACCCGTCGCGTCCATGGGGCGTGAACAACAAAGTGTTCCCGAACGTCGGCATGCCTAACGTTCTGGTCGGCCTGCAGGGTCGTCAGGTGGTAGGCTGTAAACAAGTTCAAATCGTCGAAGACGGCAAGAAGCAATACGATCCGCTGACCGGCACCGCTTTGACTCATGAAGCTTGCGATCAACTGACGGTATTGCCGAAAACCGGCGCGCTGAACGAAGAGCAGTTCGATGAGAAGGTCAAGAATCTGGTGACTTTCCTGGCCTACTCGGCCAACCCGGTGAAGCTGCAGCATCAGCGCATCGGTACCTATGTGTTGCTGTACCTGGCGTTCTTCTTCGTATTCGCTTACTTGCTCAAGCGTGAATACTGGAAAGACGTCCATTGATAAAGCTGTAAGCCATTGCTGTTAATCGCGCGCGCCCAAGGGCGTCTCCAAGGTGTAACGAGTCTGGTGAGCCAGGCGTTACGGGAGGCGCCCTCTGGGCGCGTGTGTTTTTCCGTTTTCGATAATTTCAACAAGCGAGGAGGACCGCCATGGGCGTGACCAATCGGTTGGCCTGTTACTCCGACCCCGCCGACCACTATTCCCACCGAGTGCGCATCGTACTTGCAGAGAAGGGTGTCAGCGCCGAGATCATTTACGTGGAAGCTGGTCGCCAGCCGCCTAAACTGATCGAAGTGAACCCTTACGGAAGCCTGCCCACCCTGGTCGATCGTGACCTGGCATTGTGGGAGTCGACCGTGGTGATGGAGTATCTGGATGAGCGTTACCCGCACCCGCCGTTACTGCCGGTTTATCCCGTGGCGCGTGCCAACAGCCGTCTGCTGATTCATCGTATTCAGCGTGACTGGTGTGGCCTGGTGGATCTGATTCTGGATTCGCGGACCAAGGAGGCAGCCCGTGTCGTGGCTCGTAAAGAGCTGCGCGAAAGCCTGACAGGCGTGTCGCCGTTGTTCGCCGACAAGCCGTTTTTCCTCAGTGAGGAACAAAGTCTGGTGGATTGCTGCCTATTGCCAATACTCTGGCGATTGCCGATTTTGGGTATAGAACTGCCGCGGCCTGCCAAGCCGCTGCTTGATTACATGGAGCGCTCGTTTGCGCGTGAGGCATTCCAGGCGAGTCTGTCTGGTGTCGAGCGCGATATGCGCTAAGGCTTAAGGAGCCGCTATGAACTCCAGTCGACCTTATCTGGTCCGCGCGCTCTACGAGTGGATTGTGGACAACGATTGCACCCCGCACATGCTGGTCAATTCCGAGTATCCGTCGGTGCAGGTGCCTCAAGGGTTTGCCAGTGAGGGGCAGATTGTCCTGAACGTATCCCCGGCGGCCGTGCGTCATTTGCACATGGACAACGAGGCGGTCAGCTTCGAAGGGCGCTTCGGTGGCGTGCCACACACCCTGTACGTGCCTATCGCGTCGATCCTGGGCATTTATGCTCGGGAGAACGGTCAGGGCATGGTGTTCGATCTGGAATCGCCTCTGGAAGACGAGGAAGAGATCGAGCCGGATGATGTTCCGCCACCCGACAGTGAGCCGCCGCGTCCCAGCGGTCGACCGAGTTTGAAGGTGGTGAAGTAATAAAAAAGGCGATCCGAATGGATCGCCTTTTTTATTACGTAGGAGCTGCCGAAGGTTGCTCCTACAGGGGGCGATGGCGATCTCGAGGATGCCATCGCCGGGCAAGTATCAGTCGATGTACTCAAACAACTTCACAATCTTCTGCACGCCGGAAACGCCTTGTACCAGATTGGTCGCCTGCGCCGCTTCCTGCTTGGTCAGCAGGCCCAGCAGGTAGACGATACCGTTTTCAGTCACGACCTTGATGCGCGAGCCGGGGATAGAGGCATCGGTGAGCATCTGGGTCTTGATCTTGGTGGTCAGCCAGGTGTCGTTCTGACGTGCCAGCAGTGAGGACGGTTGCAGCACTTGCAGTTCGTTGTGCACTTTCTTTACACGCTGAACGGAGGCGGCAACCTGTTCGGCCTTGGCCTTGAGGTCGGCGCGAGGGGTTTGCCCGGCCAGCAGCACCACACCGTTGAAGCTGGTGACGACGATGTGCGAGTCGTTGTCCAGGGCTGGATCAGCCTTGGCGATGTTCACACCGACCTTGGTGTCGATCAGGGAGTCGTCGATTTTGCTGCCGAAGGTGCGGGTGCCGCGGTCATCGTCGATTGGCGCTTCACGGCTGGCGTTAACCACCGAGGTGCAGCCACTGATGCCGAGGCACAGGGTCAAGGCCAGAAGGCCTAGGCGATTAGGGGTCATTCTTCACTCCCGAACAGTTGGCTGTCGATCAAGTCGCAAAGGCAATGGATCGCCAGCAGGTGGACTTCCTGAATACGTGCAGTGACGTTGGCCGGTACGCGAATCTCGACGTCCTCGGGCAATAGCAATGACGCCATGCCGCCGCCATCACGACCCGTCAATGCTACGACAATCATTTCACGATCATGTGCGGCCTGGATCGCTTGAATTATGTTTGCCGAGTTGCCGCTGGTGGAAATCGCCAGCAATACGTCACCCGGCTGGCCGAGGGCGCGAATCTGTTTGGAGAAGATTTCGTTGTAGCTGTAGTCGTTGGCGATCGAGGTGATCGTCGAGCTGTCGGTGGTCAGCGCGATGGCCGGCAGGCTCGGGCGCTCGCGTTCGAAGCGGTTGAGCAATTCGGACGAGAAGTGCTGTGCGTCACCGGCAGAACCGCCGTTGCCGCAGGAGAGCATTTTGCCCTCGTTGAGCAGGGCGTTGACCATGACCTGGCTGGCTTGCTCGATGTGCGGTGCAAGTACGTCCATCGCCTGTTGCTTGGTGTCGATACTGGCCTGAAAAAGCTGGCGAATTCGCGATTGCATGTCCATCTGTGTGACCTTAATTAGCGCGGCTACTCGGCACATGAATGTGCAGCCCGCAAAGCAAAGAGCAAAAGTGTTGGGTAAAGGTGTCCGGTTCGGGGCGCAAGCGATCAGCTGTCGAAGGCATTCTGCAACCAGTTCAATTGATCAAGGCTGCTGTCGATGGCAACCACGTCGAAACGGCAGGGGGAATTGGCCCAACGCGACTCGCGCTGAAGAAAATACTGCGCGGCGAAAATCAGTTTCTGCCGTTTGCGCCCATCGATGCTATCGAGTGCGCCACCCCATTGGGTGTTTTTTCTGTAGCGGACTTCGACGAATACTACTGTATCGCCATCAAGCATGACCAGATCAAGCTCGCCGCGTTTACACAACCAGTTCTGCGCCAGCAGGCGCAGACCCTGTTGCTGAAGATGCTCGAGCGCATGACGCTCGGCATCTTTACCGCTTTGCTGGCGTGACCTGTCGGGCATTAGCGCGAGGTGTCCGGCAGGCGTTGAACCTGACCGTTGACGAACTCTGCCCATGGCAACTGGCGCTCGACCCGTTGATTCTGAGTCATGCCCAGGCTACCCGATTGGCCTTCGATGCGACTGTCCGGCAAGGCCTTGAGTTGCCCCAGACGCGGTGCCAGGCGATAAGCGTCGACGCCCATCGCGTACAGACGACCCAGGCTGCCGCCGGCTTGTGGCCATTGTGCGGTGACCTGTTTACGCAGCGGGTCGTTGGCATCCAGCAGCCATGGGGTTTCGCAGAAGCGAATACCGTTCATGTCGTTGTACTGGTTCTGGTCGCCGCTGGCGCTGAACACGTGGGAGGTGGCGTAAACCGGCACATCGCCCGCGTACTGGAAGTTCAGGGTCGGTTTGATCTGTTGAGCCTGTTGCGGTGTCGCGGCCAGGAAGATGAACTCGATGTCCTGACGACGCGAAGGCTGGGCGGCTACCTGCGAGCCAACGGTGCTTTGCAGGCTCTTGGCGCGGCCTTCGCTCTGGCGCAGCTGGAACATGTCGGCAATCTGCTGTGCCAGTTGCACCGGTTGGTCGACACGCTCGGTAGCGACGATGCTGCCACCGTTGGCTTGCCAATCCTGGCTGAATGCCCTGAGTACGCGATTGCCCCATTCGCCTTTCGGCACCATGATGGCGGCGCGATGCAGGCCATCGGCGCGCGCACGGCGAGATACTTCGCGGGCTTCGTCTTCAGCGGCAAGACCGAACTGGAACAGTTGGGCCGGACCTTGTTCGCCCTCGCTGTAGTTCAGCGCCAGGGTGGTGATCGGCAATTGCGGGCGAGTGCTGAGCTGTTTGACCAGCGGCTTCTCCAGTGGGCCGATGACCAGTTGCACGCCATCGGCCTGGGCTTTGCGATAGAAATCGTCCAGCGACATCCGCGGCGGCACAGTGGTCATTATCGAACTGTCATAAAATACGATGGCTGGCGGATTCTGCCCGGCTTGTTGCGCCTGGTAGTGAGCAGCCACGATACCTTCACGCAGTGCCTTGCTGGCAGCCGCCAGCGGGCCATCTGCTTGAGGCAGCAGCACGGCAATTTTGCTCAAAGGCTGGCTAGCCAGTTCCTTGAGCTTGGTCAGTGGCAGCGGCAGTTGGAGAGCGGCCGGGTGCTTTGGATTCTGTTCGCGCCAGTTGTCGATCGCGGCTTGCTGCTGTTCCAGGGTGCCAGCCGTTTTCACCGCCTGCGCCAGGCTCATCCAGCCGCCGAGGTCGTCATCGGTGGTCGGCTGCAATTGATCGGTCGGCAGCGAAGCGATCAGGGTCCAGATCGCTTCGTGGTTCTTGCTGGCGGCTTCACCTTCAAGCATTGGGGCAATGAAGATGCGCTCCCGTGCGGCGGGGAGGGTCTGGCCGTCGGCTTCAAGGGCGCGGGCATGCACGGTGCCGGTGCGAACCTGTTGTTCGACCGGCAGTTCGCCCAGGCGTTGCAGGCTCGGATGGCTCAGGAAGGTCAGCGCCGCTTTGGGCTGATTGCGGACCATGGCCAGTTCAGCCGCCAGGGTACTGGCGAAGACCTGTTGGCCAGGCTTGAGTTGTTCCATCGGTACTTGTTGCAGGATTTGCGCGGATCGGCCGGCATTGCCCTGACGATAAGCCAGGTCTGCCGCACTCAAGCGCAGCAAGGCTGCCTTGTCCGGCGTTTTGCTTTGAGCAGCCTGTTCGAGCAGTTGCTCGATACTGGCATCCGGGGTCCGTGGAAGTTCGCCAAGGCTGGAGGAGGGCGAGCTGGCGCAAGCCGCCAGCAAGGCAGCGAGGCAGAGGGCAGAGAACAGCCGCAGGCAAGCGATCATGTAAGTGTTCCTGATACTCGATCAAATTAGCGTGGAATTGTACCCAAGCGCTGGCCGGGACGCGATGTTACTGGCGTGAATCGATCAATTTAGCTCGTGCAAATGTTGCTGCACTGCACAAAAGGCTGGAAAACCGAGGGTTGCTCGCAGGTATCACGAATGTCGCTACGCGCTACAATAGCGGCTTTTACCGATCATGAGGTGTGCGCTTTGACTGCTCCAGGTGCTTTGAATTCCGCTGCTGGCTCGCTTTATGTGGTGGCGACGCCCATCGGCAACCTGGATGACATCAGTGCGCGTGCGCTGAAGATCCTGCGCGAGGTCGCCTTGATTGCTGCCGAAGACACTCGCCACTCCCAGCGATTGATGCAGCATTTCGGCATACCCACGCCGCTGGCGGCCTGTCATGAACACAACGAGCGGGATGAAGGTAGCCGTTTTATCACCCGTCTGCTGGCGGGCGATGATGTGGCGTTGATCTCCGACGCCGGGACGCCGCTGATTTCCGATCCGGGTTATCACCTGGTGCGTCAGGCCCGTGCCGCGGGGATCAATGTGGTGCCGGTTCCGGGCGCCTGTGCGCTGATCGCGGCACTCTCGGCGGCGGGGCTGCCGTCCGACCGTTTCATCTTCGAAGGGTTTCTGCCGGCCAAGGCTGTCGGTCGGCGCGCTCGTCTGGAACTCATAAAAGAAGAGCCGCGCACGCTGATTTTCTATGAAGCCCCGCACCGGATCCTTGAATGCCTGCAAGACATGGAGCTGGTATTTGGCGCCGAGCGTCCGGCGTTGCTGGCGCGCGAACTGACCAAGACCTTCGAAACCCTTAAAGGTTTGCCGCTGGCCGAGTTGCGTGAGTTCGTCGAGTCGGACAGCAACCAGCAGCGCGGAGAGTGCGTAGTGCTGGTCGCCGGCTGGTCTGCACCCGAAACCGAGGACGCTGTCAGCAGTGAAGCAATGCGTATTCTCAACTTGCTGCTCGAAGAGATGCCGCTCAAGCGTGCCGCGGCATTGGCGGCGCAAATTACCGGCGAACGCAAGAATGTGCTCTATCAGGTCGCGCTGGATAAGCAAAAGGGCGAGTAAAACCGATGCGCAGCGCCGGGCAGAGGCTTTTAGCGCTTGTTCTTCGGCCGCTCTGCCGTTAACCTTCGCGGTGGAGAGTCGATCGGACAGTCGCTGCCCTCTATGAAAATTAGGGGGGGGAGGAAAGTCCGGGCTCCATAGGGCGAAGTGCCAGGTAATGCCTGGGAGGCGTGAGCCTACGGAAAGTGCCACAGAAAATAACCGCCTAAGCGCTTCGGCGCCGGTAAGGGTGAAAAGGTGCGGTAAGAGCGCACCGCACGTCTGGCAACAGTTCGTGGCTAGGTAAACCCCACTTGGAGCAAGACCAAATAGGGTCCCAAGGCGTGGCCCGCGCTGGGACCGGGTAGGTTGCTAAAGATGTCCAGTGATGGCCATCGTAGACGAATGACTGTTCAAGACAGAACCCGGCTTACAGATCGACTCTCCACCTTTTTTCTTCTCTGCTTCAATCATTGGCAACGATGTGCGTAATGGCAATTTCCCTCCCTGCTGAATCAATGGCAGAAGCGCTTTTGTAATACCGAAAAAATCTTACTCTTAACAAACCACTTTAACTTCTGAACGCAGCCTTCTGTGCTGATTCAAGTTATTGAGCGAATTCATCCGTCAGATTCTCGTTATCTCTCCTTTTGCGCACCTAAATCTCCGTTCTGTAAGGCTTTTCCTTCTATCCGCGCCTTGACGGTGTGGTGGGCGCATTCCTATAGTGTGCGCAAGTGGCGGAAAGTGGCATGAAGTGGGTTTTTTGAGCGCAAAACGCTAATATTTGGAGAAACGCTGACGTGTTTCGCGGAGCTAACGCTATCAGTCTCGATGCAAAGGGCCGTCTCGCCATGCCGAGCCGGTACCGTGACGAGCTCGTTTCGCGTAGTTCCGGTCAATTAATCGTCACCATTGATGCCGTTGATCCGTGTTTGTGTGTTTATCCCCTCGATGAGTGGGAAATTATTGAAACCAAACTGCGCGCACTGCCTTCGCTTCGCGAAGAAAACCGCCGCCTGCAACGTTTACTGATTGGTAACGCCGTCGACCTCGAGCTCGATGGCAGTGGTCGTTTTCTGGTTCCGCCGCGTCTTCGCGAATATGCCAAGTTGGATAAGCGCGCGATGTTGGTAGGCCAACTGAACAAGTTCCAATTGTGGGACGAGGATGCCTGGAACGCGGTTTCTGCCGCTGACCTGGCTGCTATTCAACAACCGGGCGCCATGCCTGATGAACTGCGTGATTTGATCCTGTGACTATTGATAGCGGCTTTAACCACATCACCGTACTGCTTGACGAAGCTGTCGAGGCTCTCGCCGTACGTCCTGATGGCTGCTATCTGGACGGTACGTTCGGTCGCGGTGGGCACAGCCGGTTGATCCTCAGCAAGCTCGGTCCCGATGGTCGGTTGCTCGGATTCGACAAAGATCCTCAAGCGATTGCCACCGGGCAAACGCTAGCGGCCGAAGACGGCCGCTTTGTCGTTGTGCAGCGCAGCTTTGCCGAGCTCGGTTCGGAAGTCGCCGAACGCGGTCTGGCCGGCAAGGTCAGCGGCATTCTGCTTGACCTCGGCGTGTCTTCGCCGCAGCTCGACGACCCGGAGCGCGGCTTCAGTTTCCTCAACGACGGTCCGTTGGACATGCGCATGGACCCGTCACGCGGGATCAGCGCCGCCGAGTTCGTCAATACCGCGCCGGTGGAAGAAATCGCCCGGGTATTCAAGGAATACGGCGAAGAGCGTTTCTCCGGCCGCATGGCGCGTGCCGTGGCCGAGCGTCGCGACATCAAGCCGTTCGAGCGCACCGCCGACCTGGCTGAAGTTTTGAAAGTCGCCAACCCTGCCTGGGAAAAGGGCAAGAACCCGGCCACCCGTGCGTTCCAGGGACTGCGTATTCACGTCAACAACGAACTGGGCGATCTGGAAACCGGCCTCGAAGCCGCGCTGGAGTGCCTGGAAGTGGGCGGCCGTCTGGTTGTCATCAGCTTCCACTCGCTGGAAGACCGCATCGTCAAACTGTTCATGCGCAAGCTGGTGAAAGGCGAAGCCGACAACCTGCCGCGCAACCTGCCGGTCCGTCACGTCGCTTTCGAACCGATCATCAAAATTCATGGCAAAGCGCAGTCCGCCTCCGAGGCCGAACTCAAAGCCAACCCACGTTCCCGTAGCGCCGTCATGCGCGTCGCGGAGAAACTGCGGTGAGCAAGCTTTTCGCCAAACCACTTCCCGGCGGAAGCTTTTTCATGCTGCTGCTATTTATCGGCGTGCTCGTGTCGGCCATCGGCGTGTCCTATAGCGCGCACTGGAACCGTCAGCTGTTGAATTCGCTGTACAACGAATTGAGCGTGCGCGACAAGGCGCAGGCCGAGTGGGGCCGGCTGATTCTTGAGCAGAGCACCTGGACCGCCCATAGCCGTATCGAAGTCCTGGCCACCGAGCAACTGAAGATGCGCATTCCCGGCGCCGCTGAAGTGCAGATGGTGGCGCCATGATGAAACTCGAAGGCGCGCTCTTCCCATGGCGGTTCCGTCTGGTGGTGGGGTTGCTCGGCATCATGGTGGCGGCGATTGCCTGGCGCATCATCGATCTGCAAGTGGTTGACCGTGCCTTCCTTAAAGGTCAGGGCGATGCGCGCAGTGTTCGTCATATTCCGATTCCGGCTCACCGTGGTCTGATCACCGACCGTAACGGCGAGCCGTTGGCCGTGAGTACCCCGGTCACCACCCTGTGGGCCAACGCCAAGGAAATGCAAACGGCCAAAGAGAAGTGGCCGGCACTGGCGGCTGCCTTGGGGCAGGACCCGAAAGCCCTGGCCGAACGTCTCGAAGCCCAGGCCAACAAAGAATTCATTTATCTGGTGCGCGGGCTGACCCCCGAGCAAGGCCAGGCTGTGCTCGATCTGAAAGTGCCGGGCGTTTATGGCATCGAAGAGTTTCGGCGTTTCTACCCGGCCGGCGAAGTCACTGCCCACATGGTCGGCTTTACCGACATCGATGACCACGGACGCGAAGGCGTCGAGCTGGCCTACGACGAATGGCTGGCCGGCGTGCCCGGCAAGCGACAGGTGATCAAGGACCGGCGCGGCCGGCTGATCAAAGATGTCCAGGTCACCAAAAACGCCAAGGCCGGCAAGCCCTTGGCGTTGTCCATTGACCTGCGTCTGCAATACCTGGCCAACCGTGAACTGCGCAACGCGATCATCGAGAATGGCGCCAAGGCCGGCAGCCTGGTGATCATGGACGTGAAGACCGGCGAGATCCTGGCCATGGTCAACCAGCCGACCTACAACCCGAACAACCGTCGCAACCTGCAGCCGGCGATGATGCGTAACCGCGCGATGATCGACGTGTTCGAGCCGGGTTCGACCATGAAAGCGATTTCCATGAGCGCCGCGATTGAAACCGGGCGCTGGAAGCCGACCGATACTGTCGAGGTGTATCCAGGCACCTTGCAGATTGGTAAGTACACCATCAAGGACGTATCCAAGAGTGAAGGCCCGGTACTCGACCTGACCGGTATCCTGATCAATTCCAGTAACGTCGGCATGAGTAAGGTCGCGTTCGATATCGGCGGCGAAACGATTTTCCGCCTGGCGCAGAAAGTCGGCCTCGGTCAGGACACCGGCCTGGGCTTCCCGGGCGAGCGCGTCGGCAACCTGCCGAACTACCGCGAATGGCGCAAGGCTGAAACCGCGACGCTGTCCTATGGCTACGGTATTTCCGTGACCGCGATTCAGTTGGTCCACGCCTTCTCGGCCCTGGCCAACAACGGTCGTCTCGCGCCGCTGACCCTGATCAAAACCGACAAGGCGCCGCAAACCACTCAGGTGTTGCCGGAAGCGGTCGCGAAAACCATGCAAACCATGCTGCAACAAGTGATCGAAGCCCCGCGCGGTGTATTCCGTGCGCAGGTGCCGGCGTATCACGTGGGTGGCAAGTCGGGTACTGCGCGTAAAACGTCGGTCGGAACCAAAGGCTACGCCGAGAACTCCTACCGCTCGCTGTTCGCCGGTTTTGGCCCGATGAGCGATCCGCGTTACGCGATCGTGGTGGTGATCGATGAGCCGACCAAGGCCGGTTACTTCGGTGGTCTGGTATCGGCGCCGGTGTTCAGCAAAGTGATGTCCGGGACTCTGCGCCTGATGAACGTCACCCCGGACAACCTGCCAGCCACTCAACAAGCGAACGCCGCACCGGTTGTTCCGCTGAAAGCTAATGGAGGGCGCGGCTGATGTCGCTGAGCCTGAACAAGATTTTTGCCCATGCCGGCCATGATCTATTGATCCGCGAATTGGCGCTGGACAGCCGCAACGTGCGGGCAGGCGATTTGTTCCTTGCGGTCCCTGGCGGCAAGTTTGACGGGCGTACGCACATTGCCGACGCCTTGCAGCGTGGCGCTGCCGCCGTGGCTTATGAAGTCGAAGGCGCGACCGTGCTGCCGATTACCGACGTGCCGTTGATTCCGGTCAAAGGCCTGGCGGCGCAACTGTCGGATATCGCCGGGCGCTTTTATGGCGACCCGAGCCGTCATTTGAACCTGATCGGCGTGACCGGCACCAACGGTAAAACCAGCGTGACCCAATTGGTCGCGCAAGCGCTCGACCTGCTCGGTCAACACTGCGGCATTGTCGGTACCCTGGGCTCCGGTTTCTACGGCGCACTGGAAAGCGGCCTGCACACCACGCCGAACCCGATTGCGATGCAAGCGACCCTCGCTGACCTGAAAAAGGCCGGCGCCAAAGCCGTGGCCATGGAAGTTTCTTCTCATGGGCTGGATCAGGGCCGCGTGACGGCGTTGGCCTTCGATGTGGCGGTAATGACCAACCTGTCGCGCGATCATCTGGATTACCACGGCACCATGCAGGCCTATGGCGAAACCAAGGCCAAATTGTTTGCCTGGGATGATCTGAAGTGCCGGGTGGTCAACCTCGACGACGATTTCGGTCGGCAACTGGCTGCCGATAAAGGCGAGTCGCGGCTGATCACCTACAGCCTGGAGGACTCCAGCGCCTACCTGTATTGCCGCGAAGCGCAGTTCGACGATGAAGGCGTGCGCGCCACGTTGGTCACGCCGCAAGGTGAGCACCATTTGCGCAGCACCTTGCTCGGTCGTTTCAACCTGAGCAACGTGTTGGCCGCAGTCGGCGCCTTGCTCGGTCTGGATTATGCGCTGGACGAAATCCTCAAAGTGCTGCCGAAGCTCGAAGGTCCGGCCGGGCGCATGCAGCGTCTGGGTGGCGGTACTCAGCCATTGGTGGTGGTCGATTACGCCCACACGCCGGATGCGCTGGAAAAAGTCTTGACGGCCCTGCGTCCTCACGCCAAAGGCCGGTTGCTGTGCCTGTTCGGTTGCGGCGGCGATCGCGATCGCGGCAAGCGTCCGTTGATGGCGGAAGTGGTCGAGCGTCTGGCCGATGGCGTACTGGTCACCGATGACAATCCGCGCACCGAAGACCCCTCCGTGATTTTCGACGACATCCGCGCCGGTTTCACCGCTGTGGATAAAGTCACCTTCGTCGCCGGCCGTGGCCAGGCGATTGCCCAGTTGATCGCCAGCGCTTCGGCGGATGACGTGATTGTCCTGGCCGGTAAAGGTCATGAGGATTATCAGGAAATCAACGGCGAGCGCCACGCTTTCTCCGATCTGGTCGAGGCCGATCATGCCCTGACCGCGTGGGAGGTGGCCCATGCTTAAAGCCTTGAAACTGAGCGAACTGACTGGCGCGCTGAATGCCCGCCTGATCTCCAGCGACGCCAGCTTCGACGGCGTCAGCATCGACAGCCGCGCGATCAAGCCGGGACAACTGTTTGTTGCTCTGGCCGGGCCGCGTTTCGATGGTCATGACTACCTGAATGACGTCGCCGCCAAAGGCGCCGTGGGGGCCTTGGTCGAGCGCGAAGTTGCCGACAGCGCGCTGCCGCAACTGCTGGTCAAGGACACCCGCCAGGCCCTCGGCCAATTGGGCGCGATCAACCGTGCTGCGTTCACTCAACCGGTCGCGGCCATTACCGGTTCCAGCGGCAAGACCACGGTCAAGGAAATGCTGGCGAGCATCCTGCGCACGCGCGGTCCGGTGCTGGCGACCCGTGGCAACCTGAACAATGACCTCGGCGCTCCGCTGACCTTGCTCGAACTGGCGCCTGAGCACACCGCGGCAGTGATCGAACTCGGCGCTTCGCGCATCGGCGAAATCGCTTACACCGTCGCCATGACCAAGCCCCACGTGGCCATCATCAACAACGCCGGGACCGCCCATGTTGGCGAGTTCGGCGGGCCGGAAAAAATCGTTGAAGCCAAGGGCGAGATTCTCGAAGGGCTGGATGCCGATGGCGTCGCCGTGCTGAATCTCGACGACAAGGCCTTCGATATCTGGAAGACCCGTGCCGCCGGTCGCAAAGTGCTGACCTTTGCCTTGAGCAACGTCAACGCCGACTTCCATGCCAGCGATCTGGACCGCGACGCCCGCGGTTGCCCGGCGTTCAACCTGCACAGCCCTGAAGGTGTGGAACGGGTTCAACTGAACCTGCTCGGCACCCACAACGTCGCCAATGCCATGGCCGCCGCTGCCGCCGCCCATGCCTTGGGCGTATCGCTGTTCGGCATCGCCACCGGCCTTGGCGCGGTGCAACCGGTCAAGGGGCGCACTGTCGCGCAACTGGCGACCAACGGCATGCGTGTTATCGACGATACGTACAACGCAAACCCCACCTCAATGTGTGCCGCCGTTGATATACTCGCCGGCTTTTCCGGTCGCACCGTTTTGGTGCTTGGAGATATTGGCGAGTTGGGCGCGTGGGCGGAGCAGGGTCACCACGATGTGGGCGAGTACGCCCGCGGCAAGGTTTGCGCGCTTTACGCCGTCGGGCCAATGATGGCTCACGCCGTGAACGCTTTCGGCGAGCAGGCCTTTCACTTCAGCACACAGGCTGAACTGATCAAGGCCCTGGAAGCCGAGCAGGACACAAACACCACCTTTTTGATCAAGGGCTCGCGCAGCGCGGCGATGGAAAACATCGTTGCCGCTTTGTGCGGGACCAGTCTGGAGAAACATTAATGCTGCTGCTGCTAGCGGAGTATCTGCAACAGTTCTACAAAGGCTTCGCGGTCTTTCAGTACCTGACCCTGCGCGGGATCCTCGGTGTGCTGACCGCGCTGGTCTTGTCGCTGTGCTATGGCCCGTGGATGATCCGCACTCTGCAGAACCGTCAGATCGGTCAATCCGTTCGCAACGATGGCCCGCAATCGCACCTGTCGAAGTCGGGCACCCCGACCATGGGCGGCGCGTTGATTCTTTCCTCCATTGGCGTCAGCACCTTGCTCTGGGCCGACCTGGCCAATCGTTACGTTTGGGTCGTGTTGTTGGTGACTCTGCTGTTCGGCGCCATCGGCTGGGTTGACGATTACCGCAAAGTCATCGAGAAAAACTCCCGTGGCCTGCCGAGCCGCTGGAAGTATTTCTGGCAGTCGGTGTTCGGCCTGGGCGCGGCGATCTTCCTTTACATGACTGCCGCGACGCCGGTGGAAACCACCCTGATCCTGCCGATGCTCAAGGACTACAGCATTCCGCTGGGCGCAGGCTTCATCGTCCTGACCTATTTCGTGATTGTCGGTTCGAGCAACGCGGTCAACCTGACCGACGGCCTCGACGGTCTGGCGATCATGCCCACCGTGATGGTTGGCGGTGGCCTGGGGATCTTCTGCTACCTGTCGGGTAACGTGAAGTTCGCCGAATACTTGCTGATTCCTTACGTACCGGGCGCGGGTGAGCTGATTGTGTTCTGCGGTGCGTTGATCGGTGCGGGCCTGGGGTTCCTCTGGTTCAACACCTATCCGGCACAAGTCTTCATGGGCGACGTCGGCGCGCTGGCGCTGGGCGCGGCCCTTGGCACCATCGCGGTGATCGTCCGTCAGGAAATCGTCCTGTTCATCATGGGCGGTGTGTTCGTGATGGAAACCCTGTCAGTCGTCATTCAGGTTGCCTCCTTTAAGCTGACCGGTCGCCGTGTGTTCCGCATGGCGCCGATTCACCACCACTTTGAACTCAAGGGCTGGCCCGAGCCGCGCGTGATCGTCCGTTTCTGGATCATCACCGTGATTCTCGTGTTGATCGGCCTTGCCACCCTGAAGCTGAGGTAGAACGAGTGTCTCTGATCGCTTCTGACCACTTCCGCATCGTTGTCGGCCTCGGCAAGAGCGGCATGTCCCTGGTTCGCTTCCTGGCGAACCGGGGCGTGTCGTTTGCTGTCGCCGATACGCGGGAAAATCCACCGGAACTGGCCACGCTCAAGCGTGACTATCCGCACGTGGAAGTGCGTTGTGGCGAGCTGGACGTCGAATTCCTGTGCCGTGCCGACGAGCTCTACGTGAGCCCCGGCCTGGCGCTGGCGACCCCGGCCCTGCAGGCTGCCGCCGCCCGTGGCGTGAAATTGTCCGGCGACATCGAGCTGTTCGCGCGCAACGCGAAAGCGCCGATTGTCGCCATCAGCGGTTCCAATGCGAAAAGCACTGTTACCACCCTGGTCGGCGAGATGGCCGCTGCGGCCGGCAAGCGTGTCGCTGTCGGCGGTAATCTCGGTACGCCAGCGCTGGACTTGCTCAGCGATGACGTCGAGTTGTACGTGATGGAACTGTCGAGCTTCCAGCTCGAAACCACCGATCAACTCAACGCCGAAGTGGCGACCGTGCTCAACATCAGCGAAGACCACATGGACCGCTACAGCGGTCTGCCGGCCTATCACCTGGCCAAGCACCGGATCTTCCGGGGCGCCAGGCAGTTTGTGGTCAACCGTCAAGACGCCCTGAGCCGTCCGTTGATGGGTGAAGGCCAACCGTGCTGGACCTTCGGTCTGAACAAGCCCGATTTCAAAGCCTTTGGTATCCGGGAAGAGGGCGGCGAGAAATACCTGGCCTTCGAATTCCAGAACCTGATGCCGGTGCGCGAGTTGAAAGTTCGTGGCGCGCATAACCAGTCCAACGCGCTGGCGGCATTGGCGCTCGGCCACGCCGTCGGCCTGCCGTTCGAGGCCATGCTTTCGGCCCTGCGCAATTTCGCCGGGCTCGAGCATCGCTGCCAATGGGTGCGTGACCTGGACGGCGTAGGCTATTACAACGATTCCAAAGCCACCAACGTCGGCGCCGCTCTAGCCGCTATCGAAGGCCTGGGCGCGGACATTGGCGGCAAGCTCGTACTGATCGCCGGTGGCGATGGCAAGGGTGCCGAGTTCAAGGATATGCGTGACCCGGTGGCGGCCAACTGCCGCGCCGTCATTTTGATGGGGCGTGATTCCGACAAGATCGGTGAGGCCATTGGCGATGCCGTACCACTGATTCGCGTGGGTTCGCTGGTTGAAGCCGTCGAGCAATGCCGCGCCGTCGCAGAAAAGGGCGACGCGGTGCTGCTGTCGCCGGCCTGCGCCAGTTTCGACATGTTCAAGAACTACGAAGATCGTGGTCACCAGTTCGTCCGCGCCGTGGAGGATCTGGCATGAGCTTGAGAAACATCATCAAGCCGTACCCGTCGCCGATCATCACCGGGCGCGGTATCGACCTCGACTTCCCGATGCTCGCCGGCTGCCTGGCATTGATCGGCCTCGGGCTGGTCATGATTGCATCGGCCTCGACCGAAGTGGCGGCGGTGCAGTCGGGCAGTGCCCTGTATTACATGATTCGCCACCTTATCTACATTGTGCTGGGCCTGGGTGCCTGCATCGTCACGATGATGATTCCGATCGCCACCTGGCAACGCCTGGGCTGGCTGATGCTGATTGGTGCGTTCGGTTTGCTGGTGATGGTGATCATCCCGGGGATCGGCCGTGAAGTGAACGGTTCGATGCGCTGGATCGGCTTCAGTTTCTTCAACGTTCAGCCTTCCGAGATCGCCAAGGTGTTCGTGGTGATCTACCTCGCCGGTTATTTGGTGCGTCGCCAGAAAGAAGTGCGTGAAAGCTGGATGGGCTTCTTCAAGCCGTTCATCGTTCTGCTGCCGATGGCGGGGCTGTTGCTGATGGAGCCGGACTTCGGTGCCACCGTCGTGATGATGGGGGCCGCAGCGGCGATGCTGTTCCTCGGCGGGGTCGGGCTGTTCCGTTTTTCCTTGATGGTTGTCCTGGCGGTCGCGGCGGTGGTGCTGTTGATTCAAGTGCAGCCGTATCGAATGGCGCGCCTGACCAACTTTGCGGATCCGTGGGCCGACCAGTTCGGTGCTGGCTATCAGTTGTCTCAGGCGTTGATCGCGTTTGGTCGCGGCGAATGGCTGGGCGTTGGCCTGGGCAACAGCGTGCAGAAACAGTTCTACCTGCCGGAAGCCCACACCGACTTCGTGTTCTCGGTCCTGGCCGAAGAGCTGGGTGCCGTGGGTTCTTTGTGCACGGTAGCGTTGTTCGTCTTTGTTTGTATTCGTGGCATGTACATCGGTTATTGGGCAGAGAAGGCCAAGCAATTCTTCGCCGCCTACATCGCGTACGGCCTGTCGTTCCTGTGGATCGGCCAGTTCCTGATCAACATCGGGGTGAACGTCGGCCTGTTGCCAACCAAAGGTCTGACCCTGCCGTTCCTCAGTTATGGCGGCAGTTCGTTGGTGATCTGCGGTGCGTGTCTCGGCTTGTTATTGCGCATCGAGTGGGAGAGTCGAACCCACCTGGGCAGCGAAGAGATGGAATTCCATGAGAGCGACTTCGCCGAGGAGCCGAGCCATGGGCGCTAATGTATTGATCATGGCCGGCGGTACCGGAGGGCACGTGTTCCCGGCACTGGCCTGTGCTCGCGAATTCCAGGCCCGTGGTTATACCGTGCACTGGCTCGGCACGCCCCGCGGGATCGAAAACGATCTGGTGCCAGCGGCCGGTCTTGAGCTGCATCGGATCAACGCCAGCGGTTTGCGCGGCAAGGGCAAATTGTCCCTGCTCAAGGCGCCGTTCATGTTGTTCAAGTCGATCTGGCAGGCCCGGGCGATCATTCGCCAGCTACGGCCCGTCTGTGCGGTCGGCTTTGGTGGTTATGTGACCGGCCCCGGTGGCGTTGCAGCCAGACTGGCCGGCGTGCCGGTCATCGTTCACGAGCAGAACGCCGTGGCCGGTACCGCCAATCGGTTGCTGGTGCCGTTGGCCGCCCGAGTCTGTGAAGCGTTCCCCGACACCTTTACCCTGTCGGACAGCCGTCGGACCACCGGTAACCCGGTGCGCACCGAGCTGTTCCTCGAAACACCGCGACCTGCCCTGGCCGGTCGCAAGGCACGTTTGCTGATCCTGGGTGGAAGCCTGGGCGCAGAGCCGTTGAACAAGTTGCTGCCTGAAGCCTTGTCGCAAGTCGCCCCCGACCTGCGCCCGGACGTGTTTCATCAGGCCGGCAAAAACCACGATGAAGTGACTGCAGAGCGCTATCGCGCGGCTGGCGTCGAGGCGCAAGTGCAGCCTTTCATCAAAGACATGGCCCACGCCTATGGCTGGGCCGACCTGGTGGTGTGCCGCGCAGGCGCGCTGACCATCAGTGAACTGGCGGCCGCCGGTCTGCCCTCGATGCTGGTGCCTTTGCCCCACGCGATCGACGATCACCAGACCCGCAACGCCGATTATTTGGCCCGTGAAGGCGCTGCCTTCCTGATGCCGCAAAGAACGACTGGCGCAGCGGACCTTGCCGCTCGCCTGACAGAGGTCTTGATGCAACCGCAACGACTCAACGACATGGCCACCGCGGCACGCCGCCTGGCCAAACCCGATGCCACCCGTAACGTGGTCGATACCTGCCTGGAGGTGGCCCATGGTTGAGAACAAGAAAGCCATGCCCCAACCGGAAATGCGCCGCATCCGTCGCATCCACTTCGTCGGTATCGGCGGCGTGGGCATGTGCGGGATCGCCGAAGTGTTGTTGAACCTGGGCTATGAAGTGTCCGGTTCCGACCTGAAAGCTTCGCCGGTGACCGAGCGTCTCGAATCCTTCGGTGCCCACATCTATATCGGCCACCGTGCCGAGAACGCCGCGAACGCCGATGTGCTGGTCACCTCCAGCGCCGTGAACACCTCCAACCCGGAAGTCGCCACGGCCCTGGAACGCCGGATTCCGGTGGTGCCGCGTGCCGAGATGCTGGCCGAGCTGATGCGCTACCGCCACGGCATTGCCGTCGCCGGTACCCATGGCAAAACTACCACCACCAGCCTGATCGCTTCGGTGTTCGCCGCCGGTGGCCTGGACCCGACGTTCGTGATCGGTGGCCGTCTGAATGCGGCGGGCACCAATGCCCAGCTCGGCACCAGCCGTTACCTGATCGCCGAAGCCGACGAAAGCGACGCCAGTTTCCTGCACTTGCAGCCGCTGGTGGCCGTGGTCACCAACATCGACGCCGACCACATGGCGACCTACGACGGTGACTTCAACAAACTGAAGAAAACCTTCGTCGAGTTCCTGCACAACCTGCCGTTCTACGGTCTGGCGGTGGTGTGCCTCGATGATCCGGTGGTGCGTGAAATTCTGCCATTGGTGAAGCGCCCGACGGTCACTTACGGTTTCGGCGAAGACGCCGACGTGCGTGCCATCAATGTGCGTCAGCAGGGCATGCAGACCTTCTTCACCGTGCTGCGCCCAGACCGCGAGCCGCTGGATGTCTCGGTGAACATGCCGGGTAACCACAACGTGCTGAACGCGTTGGCGACCATTTGCATCGCCACCGACGAAGGCGTCAGCGATGAAGCCATCGTCCAGGGCCTGTCCGGGTTCCAGGGTGTTGGCCGGCGCTTCCAGGTGTACGGCGAACTGCCGGTCGAAGGTGGCAACGTGATGCTGGTGGACGACTACGGTCACCACCCGACCGAAGTCGCGGCCGTGATCAAGGCCGTGCGCGGCGGCTGGCCGGAGCGCCGTCTGGTGATGGTCTACCAGCCGCACCGTTACAGCCGCACCCGAGACCTGTACGACGATTTCGTCAATGTGCTGGCCGACGCCAACGTGCTGCTGCTGATGGAAGTCTATCCGGCCGGTGAAGAGCCGATTCCGGGCGCCGACAGCCGCAAGCTGTGCAACAGCATTCGCCAGCGCGGTCAGCTCGACCCGATCTACATCGAGCGCGGCATCGACCTCGCGCCGATCGTCAAGCCGCTGCTGCGTGCCGGCGACATTCTGCTGTGCCAGGGCGCCGGTGATATCGGCGGCCTTGCACCCAAACTGTTGAACAGTCCGTTGTTCGCCGGGGCCGTTGCTGCGCCGGTAGAGGGGAAGTTGAAATGACTGCTGCTTACGCCAACCTCGTCTCCACTGTCGCGCCGAAAGATTTCGGTCGCGTTGCCGTGCTGTTTGGCGGCAAGAGTGCCGAGCGTGAAGTGTCCCTGAAATCGGGTAACGCGGTGCTCGAAGCACTGCAAAGCGCCGGCGTGGACGCGTTCGGTATTGACGTGGGCGATGACCTGCTGCAGCGCCTGCTGAACGAAAAAATCGACCGCGCCTTCATCATCCTCCACGGTCGTGGCGGTGAAGACGGCAGCATGCAGGGCCTGCTCGAATGCGCAGGGATTCCGTACACCGGCAGCGGCATTCTGGCCTCGGCCCTGGCCATGGACAAACTGCGCACCAAGCAAGTCTGGCACAGCCTCGGCATTCCGACGCCACGCCACGCGGTGCTGAGCTGCGAGGCCGATTGTATTTCGGCGGCCAAGGAACTGGGCTTCCCGTTGATCGTCAAACCGGCCCATGAAGGTTCCAGTATCGGGATGGCCAAAGTGACGTCCGCGCCCGAGTTGATCGAGGCGTGGAAAGCGGCCAGTACCTACGATTCGCAAGTGTTGGTCGAGCAATGGATTCACGGTCCGGAGTTCACCATCGCCACCCTGCGTGACCAGGTGCTGCCACCGATTGCCCTGGGCACGACGCACAGTTTCTACGACTACGACGCCAAGTACGTGGCCTCCGATACCCAGTACCGGATTCCGTGTGGCCTGGACAGCGACAAAGAAAAAGAACTCATGGACCTCACGGCCAAAGCCTGTGAGGCGCTGGGTATCGCCGGTTGGGGCAGGGCAGACGTGATGCAGGACGCCGACGGGCAGTTCTGGTTCCTGGAAGTCAACACCGCACCGGGCATGACCGATCACAGTCTGGTGCCGATGGCGGCCCGGGCTGCCGGCCTGGATTTCCAGCAACTGGTTCTGGCGATTCTGGCCGCAAGCATTGAGCCGCGAGGGTAAGACCATGCAAGGCGCACAGCTGAGACATCAGCCCTCCGCACCGCCCGGCCGCAAGCCGGTGCCGCGGGGTGCCAGCCGAATGGTGGCCAAAGAGCCGATGTCCGCGCGCCTGCCGAAAGCCAACTTTGGTTTTCTGAAAAGTCTGTTCTGGCCCGTGCTGCTGGTGGCGTTGGGGTTCGGTACTTACGAAGGCGCGCAGCGTTTGCTGCCGTACGCCGACCGGCCGATCACCAAGATCGCGGTGCAGGGCGACCTGAGTTACATCAGCCAGCAAGCGGTGCAGCAGCGGATCGCCCCCTACGTGGCGTCGAGCTTCTTCACCATTGACCTGGAGAGCATGCGTACCGAGCTTGAACAGATGCCATGGATTGCCCACGCCGAAGTGCGCAGGGTATGGCCGGATCAAGTAGTGATTCGCCTGGAAGAACAACTGCCGGTGGCCCGCTGGGGCGATGAGTCGCTGTTGAACAACCAGGGGCAGGCGTTCACCCCGCGCGAGCTGGCGAACTACGAACACTTGCCACAGTTGTTCGGCCCGCAGCGGGCCCAGCAGCAAGTGATGCAGCAATACCAGGTGCTGAGCCAGATGCTCAGGCCATTGGGTTTCTCGATTGCACGCCTGGAGTTGCGTGAACGAGGCAGCTGGTTCCTGACCACCGGTGCCGGAAGCGCGGGTCCGGGAATCGAACTGCTGCTGGGACGCGGCAACCTGGTGGAAAAGATGCGCCGCTTCATTGCCATCTATGACAAGACGCTCAAAGAACAGATTACGAACATTGCGCGCATCGATCTGCGCTACGCCAACGGCCTCGCCGTTGGCTGGCGGGAACCTGTAGCGCCCACGACAGCCCAACCCGCTGTCGCGAAGAATTAAGAAGAGGCAGGACCCATGGCAAACGTGCAAAGCGGCAAAATGATCGTCGGTCTCGATATCGGTACCTCCAAGGTGGTGGCGCTGGTAGGCGAGGTCGCGGACGATGGCACGCTCGAAATCGTCGGGATCGGTACCCATCCGTCCCGCGGCCTGAAAAAAGGCGTAGTGGTGAACATCGAGTCCACCGTCCAGTCGATCCAGCGCGCTATCGAAGAAGCGCAGCTGATGGCCGGTTGCCGGATCCACTCGGCGTTCGTCGGCGTGGCCGGCAATCACATCCGCAGCCTGAACTCCCACGGTATCGTGGCGATCCGTGATCGCGAAGTCAGCTCCGCCGACCTTGAGCGCGTCCTCGACGCCGCGCAGGCCGTGGCAATCCCTGCTGACCAGCGCGTGCTGCACACCCTGCCGCAGGATTATGTGATCGATAACCAGGAAGGCGTTCGCGAGCCACTGGGCATGTCCGGCGTGCGTCTGGAAGCCAAGGTTCACGTGGTCACCTGTGCCGTCAACGCCGCGCAGAACATTGAAAAATGCGTGCGTCGCTGCGGCCTGGAAATCGACGACATCATTCTCGAACAGCTGGCGTCCGCGTATTCGGTCCTGACCGACGACGAGAAAGAGCTGGGCGTGTGCCTGGTGGACATCGGCGGCGGCACCACCGACATCGCGATCTTCACCGAAGGCGCGATCCGTCACACCGCGGTGATCCCGATTGCCGGCGATCAGGTGACCAACGACATCGCCATGGCGTTGCGCACCCCGACCCAATACGCCGAAGAAATCAAGATTCGCTACGCCTGCGCCCTGGCCAAACTGGCCGGCGCCGGTGAAACCATCAAGGTGCCGAGTGTTGGCGACCGTCCACCGCGCGAGCTGTCCCGTCAGGCCCTGGCCGAAGTGGTCGAGCCGCGTTACGACGAGCTGTTCACCCTGATCCAGGCTGAATTGCGTCGCAGCGGCTACGAAGACCTGATCCCGGCCGGCATCGTGCTGACCGGCGGTACGTCGAAGATGGAAGGCGCGGTTGAACTGGCCGAGGAGATCTTCCACATGCCGGTTCGCCTGGGCGTGCCCCATGGCGTCAAGGGCCTGGACGACGTGGTCCGCAACCCGATCTATTCCACCGGCGTTGGCCTGTTGATGTACGGCCTGCAGAAGCAGTCCGACGGGATTTCGTTCTCGGGCATCGGCAGCCGCGACAGCTACAGCAATGAAGAACCGAAAGCCGCTCTGCTCGATCGCATCAAGAGCTGGGTGCAAGGCAATTTCTAAAGCTTTACCGCAACACCGCTTCAAACAGCAGTAGGCGAAAAAACTAGAGAATGTAAGGAGAGGGAAAATGTTCGAACTCGTAGACAACATCCCCGCAAGCCCGGTAATTAAAGTTATCGGTGTTGGCGGTGGCGGCGGCAATGCTGTCAATCACATGGTCAAGAGCAACATTGAAGGCGTTGAGTTCATCTGCGCCAACACTGATGCCCAGGCGCTGAAAAGTATCGGCGCGCGGACCATCCTGCAACTGGGTACCGGCGTGACCAAAGGTCTGGGCGCTGGCGCCAACCCTGAAGTGGGTCGTCAGGCCGCTCTGGAAGACCGTGAGCGCATTGCCGAAGTCCTGCAGGGCACCAACATGGTGTTCATCACCACTGGCATGGGCGGTGGTACCGGTACCGGTGCTGCGCCAATCATTGCTGAAGTGGCCAAGGAAATGGGGATTCTCACCGTTGCGGTGGTGACCCGTCCGTTCCCGTTCGAAGGTCGCAAGCGCATGCAGATCGCCGACGAAGGTATTCGTCTGCTGTCCGAAAGCGTTGACTCGTTGATCACCATTCCCAACGAGAAGTTGCTGACCATCCTGGGTAAAGACGCAAGCCTCTTGTCGGCTTTCGCCAAGGCCGACGATGTATTGGCCGGTGCCGTTCGCGGTATCTCCGACATCATCAAGCGTCCGGGCATGATCAACGTCGACTTTGCCGACGTGCGTACCGTGATGAGCGAAATGGGCATGGCAATGATGGGCACTGGCTGCGCCAGCGGTCCGAACCGTGCACGCGAAGCCACCGAAGCGGCCATTCGCAACCCGTTGCTCGAAGACGTGAACCTGCAAGGTGCACGCGGCATCCTGGTGAACATCACCGCCGGTCCTGACCTGTCCCTGGGTGAGTACTCCGACGTGGGTAGCATCATCGAAGCCTTCGCTTCCGAGCACGCGATGGTCAAGGTCGGTACCGTTATCGATCCGGACATGCGCGACGAGTTGCATGTGACTGTTGTTGCCACGGGTCTTGGCGCTAAAATCGAGAAGCCTGTGAAGGTCATCGACAATACCGTTCACACCTCGATGGCTTCCCAGCCACAACAACAAGCCCCTGTTCGTCAGGAACAGCCTGCGGTGAACTACCGTGACCTGGACCGTCCGACCGTCATGCGCAACCAGGCTCAGGCCGGTGCTGCGACTGCCGCGAAGATGAACCCGCAAGATGACCTGGACTACCTGGACATCCCGGCTTTCCTGCGTCGTCAGGCCGATTGATGAAATGTATCAGGGGTATTCGGGTGATTGGTGTTCAGCAAAGGTCTGGTCTGCTATCATCGCCAGCCTTTGTTGATACCAGTTCGCAATTTGCGCTGAAGCGGCCCATGCCATGATTAAACAACGCACCCTGAAGAATATTATCCGTGCCACAGGTGTCGGCCTGCACTCCGGGGAGAAGGTCTACCTGACCCTCAAGCCAGCGCCTGTCGACACCGGCATTGTGTTTTGTCGTGCTGACCTCGACCCTGTGGTGCAGATTCCTGCCCGCGCGGAAAACGTTGGCGAAACCACTATGTCGACCACGCTTGTTAACGGTGACGTCAAAGTGGACACGGTGGAGCACCTGCTCTCGGCCATGGCTGGCCTGGGCATCGATAACGCCTACGTCGAGCTCTCCGCGTCCGAAGTCCCGATCATGGATGGTAGCGCTGGACCCTTCGTATTCCTGATTCAATCGGCCGGCCTGGAAGAACAGGACGCTGCCAAGAAGTTCATCCGGATCCTGCGGGAAGTGACAGTGGAAGACGGCGACAAACGCGCCACTTTCGTCCCTTTCGAAGGTTTCAAAGTGAGCTTCGAGATCGATTTCGATCACCCGGTTTTCCGTGACCGCACACAAAGTGCAAGCGTGGATTTTTCCAGCACTTCGTTCGTAAAAGAAGTCAGCCGCGCCCGTACCTTTGGTTTCATGAGTGACATCGAGTACCTGCGCAAGCACAACCTCGCACTCGGCGGCAGCGTTGAAAACGCTATTGTGGTCGACGCGGATGGTGTACTGAACGAAGACGGTCTTCGCTATGAAGACGAATTCGTGAAGCACAAGATCCTCGATGCAATTGGTGACCTCTACCTGCTGGGCAATAGCCTGATTGGTGAGTTCAAGGGCTTCAAGTCCGGACATGCATTGAACAACCAGCTGCTGCGCAAGTTGATTGAGCAGACAGATGCTTGGGAAGTCGTGACTTTCGAAGACGCCAGCACTGCACCGATCTCTTACATGCGTCCCGTTGCGGCCGTGTAAGCAAAAAACCTCTCTAGTTTTTAAAGGCTACCTTCGGGTGGCCTTTTTTTATTCCCCGGTTTTTTGTGGTGTCTGGGCTTGCTCGCGAAGAGGCCAGTCGATCCACTACAAATGGTCGCCGGCAACCACCCGATTCCGCCCGCCTTCCTTGGCCTGATACAGCGCCTTGTCCGCCGCAAACAGCAACTGCTCCAGGCTGATATCGGTCGCCGTGGTCCAGGTGCTGATACCGATACTGATAGTAATCGGCGACTCATCACCCCCCACCAATGGCAACTGCTCCACCGCCGCACGGATGTTTTCGGCAATCTGTTGCGCTCCGGTGCTGTCGGTTTCAGCCAGGATCACCGAAAACTCCTCGCCACCGTAGCGGGCCACCAGGTCCGCGGGCCGTCGAGCATGGGGGCTGATCACCTTGGCCACCGAGCGCAAGGCATCGTCGCCGCCCTGATGGCCATGGCGATCGTTGAACGCCTTGAAGTGATCGACATCGATCATCAGCACCGATAACGGCCGGCCGGAGCGTTGGGCACGAAACCATTCATGGCGCAGGGCCTGATCCAGGGCTCGGCGGTTGGCCAGACCGGTCAAGGGGTCGGTGGCGGCCAGTTGTGCCAGTTCCAGCTCGGCACTGTGGCGCCGGCGCAGTTCGCGGCAGAGCAACCCGGTCAGCCACAGCAGGCTGATGCACAGAGCAATGGTCGCAGCGCTGACCACCACTGCGGTGCGATTCCAGGCCGCAAAGACTTCATCACTGGACAGCGCAACAATGACGATCAACGGCAAGTTCCCAACCTTGGAGAAGGTATACAAGCGCTTGTCCTTGTGTCGATCGGACATGCTGGTGAAGCTGCCGTTGCCTTCCTTGACGATGCGCTGGAAATTGGGACGATTACTGAAGTCCTTGCCGATCAGCTCTTCGGCCAGGCGTGGTTGCTGGGCCAGAAGAATCCCGTCCTTGCTGATCAGGTTGACCGTACTGTCGTGACCGACGCTCAAACTGTTGAACAACTGATCGAAGTAACTCAAACGCATGGCGGCTTCGGCTACGCCCAGGAACTCACCCAGGGAGCCATTCACCCGGCGGCTGAAACTGATACGCCAATCCTGTTCTGGTGACCTGCCCCTGAACGGGCGGCTGATGAACATGCCTGGGTCCGGGTTGTTCACGTGGGACTGGAAGTATTCGCGATCGGCATAGTTTCCCTGTCTGGGCTCCACCGCGGCCGAGTCGGCGATCACATCGCCCTTGTTGTCGAGCAACAAAATGTTGCCCTTGTACGGCGCGGCAGTGGCGCGGTCGAAATAGGCCAGATGGCGAATGACAGGGGAAACGCTCTTGAGGTCTTCACGCCGGGAGGCAGCGATCAAGCCCAGCAGGGTAATGTCATAGAGTTCGACATTGCGCAGCACATCGGCGTCGATCAATTGCACGATATTATTGGCGGCGCGAGCGGCGGACAATTCGGCGTTTGCGCGTTCACGGATTAGCAGGAACGCGACGATGCTCAGTATTGCAATCACCAACAACACACTACTGAGAACCAGAAGCCGCTCCGACCGTGTCGAACGGATCGGATCACGGGATTTCGCACTGATCACACTCATGGTTCTGACTTCTGCAAATAAGGCGTTATGAAAGTGCTTTTACAAGAATCGGGCAGAGTCCCAGAAACCGGTCGCGTCCAGCGCGTCTGTATAAATCCCGGATAAAAAAAAGGCCAGCAAAACATGCTGGCCTTTTGCTAATTGAAGCTTAGAAGACATTCAGCGGGTAGTCGACAATTACCCGGTATTCATCCGTGTCGACATCCCGTGGCGAGGGGGCAAGCCCCTCGCCACAGGGTTCTGTGTGATTAGACCGGTAAATGAATGCCGAACGTATTCATCCCATGATCACTGCGCACAAACACATCCCCGCCATGCATCAGTGCAATCGCCTTGACGATTGCCAGCCCCAGGCCATGATTGTTGCCGCTGTTGCTGCGCGACGCATCGACCCGGTAAAAACGCTCGAACAGCCGCGGTAAATGCTCGCTGGCAATCGGCGACCCCGGGTTGGCGACGCCGATGCTGACTTGATGCTCTTCGACTTCGATCCGTACCTGAATCACTTGCCCAGGCCCTGTGTGCTGCACCGCATTGCTCAGCAAGTTGATCAACGCCCGGCGCAGATGAGCGATCTCGATTCGCACTTGCGCATCGCCACTGACCTCAACCTGAACCTGCGCATCCTCAAGGATGAAATCCAGGTACTCCAACGTTGTCGCCACTTCATCGGCCAGTGAAGTGGACGTCAGTTTGGTGGCCTTGCTGCCCTGGTCGGCGCTGGCGAGAAACAGCATGTCGTTGATGATCGAGCGCAGCCGTTCGAGCTCTTCGAGGTTCGATTGCAGCACTTCGAAATAATGCTCGGCTGAACGCCCGCGTGTCAGCGCAACCTGGGTCTGGCCGATCAAGTTGGTCAGCGGCGAGCGCAGTTCATGGGCCACGTCGGCGTTGAACGATTCCAGGCGCGAGTAAGCCTGTTCGACCCGCTCCAGGGTGGCGTTGAACGAATTGACGAACTGGTTCAATTCCGGTGGCAATGGCGACAATTGCAGGCGCCCGGACAGCCGTGGTGGCGTCAGGCGCTGGGCTTCCTGCGACAACTTGATCAGCGGCTTGAGGCCGATCCGGGCCACCCAATAACCAAGTGCCGAGGCCAACAGCACGCCGATGATCGCCAGGCTGATCAGGGCGATCAGCAAATGGTGCTGCGTCTCGTAAAAGGTTTCGGTATCGATACCGATCATGAAGCGCAGCGGCGGGCGCTGGTCCTTGGCCGGCAGCTCAGTGACCAGCACTTTCAGCGGGTACGGATGGTCAGGCAATGCCATGTCGCGCATGCCCAACGGGCCTTGGGCGAAAGCGCGGATCGGCGCGTCGGGTTGGCCGTATTCATAACCGGGATTGCCACTGACCACCCAAAAGCGAATGCGCTTGTCTTCTTCGCTCAGCAGCTTGAGCTTGGCCTTGATCTTCACCCAATGCTCGGGCGTGCCGTAACGGTTGAGGGCCGATTCGAGCACGCTATAACGGGCATCGAGCTCGGCTTCGGGCAACAGGCCCAAGCCCTTGTCGACCTGTTGATACAGCGCACCGCCGATCAACAGGAATACCAACAGCGCCACCAGCGTGAACATGCCGCTCAGGCGCAGCGCGATCGAATTACTGGACACCACGGCTCTCCAGCACATAACCCATGCCACGAATGGTGTGCAGCAGTTTCTCGTCGAACGGCCCGTCGAGCTTGGCCCGCAGGCGTTTGATCGCGACTTCGACCACGTTGGCGTCGCTGTCGAAATTGATGTCCCAGACCATCTCGGCGATGGCGGTTTTCGAGAGGATTTCCCCTTGCCGCCGCGCCAGCACGCTGAGCAGCGAAAACTCCTTGGCGGTCAGGTCAAGACGCGTGCCGGCGCGGGTGGCCTTGCGGCTGATCAAATCTATCCACAGGTCGGCGATGCTCACTTGCACCGGTTCATGGCCACCGCTGCGACGGGTCAGCGCTTGCAGGCGCGCCACCAGTTCGAGAAAGGAAAACGGTTTGCCGAGGTAATCGTCGGCGCCATCGCGCAGGCCTTTGATGCGGTCTTCAACCCGCTCGCGGGCGGTGAGCATGATCACCGGGGTTTGCTTGCGCGCCCGTAAGGCCCGCAACACGCCGAAACCGTCGAGGCCCGGCAGCATGACGTCGAGGACAATCACGGCGTAGTCGCTTTCCAGCGCCAGGTGCAGGCCTTCGACGCCATCGCGGGCCACGTCCACGGTGTAGCCCTGTTCCGTCAGGCCACGGTGCAGATAGTCCGCGGTTTTTTCTTCGTCTTCGATAATCAGAACGCGCATGACCCCGCCTCAGTCTGTTGTCGCCTGCACCGACATCGGTGCTGGGGCTGGTTTAGGCCGATGGAATAGCCGCTCAAGCCACAAGTATATGACCGGCGTAGTGAACAGCGTCAGAGCCTGGCTCACCAGCAAGCCGCCGACCACCGCGATGCCCAATGGCTGGCGCAGTTCGGCGCCGGTGCCATAGCCGAGCATCAGCGGCAGGGCGCCGAGCAGGGCCGCGAGGGTGGTCATGATGATTGGCCGGAACCGCGTCATGCACGCCTCATAAATCGCCTCTTGGGGAGGCAGGCCACGGTTGCGCTGGGCTTCCAGCGCGAAGTCGATCATCAGAATGCCGTTCTTCTTGACGATGCCGATCAGCAGCACCAGCCCGATCAGCGCCATGATCGAAAAGTCCTGGCCGCAGATCCACAGCATGATCACCGCCCCGAGCCCCGCCGAGGGCAGGGTCGAAATGATCGTCAGCGGGTGCACGAAGCTTTCGTACAGCACGCCAAGAATGATGTACACCGCCACCAGTGCCGCCAGAATCAGCCACGGCTGGCTGGCCAGCGAACTCTGGAATGCCTGGGCCGCGCCCTGGAAATTACCGCTGATGGCCGCCGGCATGCCGATGTCGGTCTTGGCCTGATTGAGCATGATCACCGCATCGCCCAATGCGACGCCGGGCGCCAGGTTGAACGACAGGTTGGCCGCCGGGAACATCCCGTCATGGGCGATGGACAGCGGGCCGATGGATGGCGCACCGAATTTCGCCAGGGCCGACAGCGGCACCATTTCCCCGCTCAGCGGCGAGCGCAGGTAGAAATAGTTGAGGCTTTCGGCCTTGCCACGTTGCTTTGTGTCGAGTTCCAGAATCACGTTGTACTGGTTGGTCTGGGTCTGGAATTCGTTGATCTGCCGCTGGCCGAAGGCGTCGTACAGCGCTTCGTCGACATCGCTGGCGGTCAGGCTGAAACGCGCCGCCGCGCTGCGATCGATGCTGATGTGGGTGATGCTGCCGCCCAGTTGCAGGTCGTTGGAGATGTCGCGGAACGCCGGGTTGCTGCGCAGTTTTTCCGTCAGGCGCTGGGTCCAGGTGCTCAGGATGGCGCCGTCGTTGCTCTTGAGCACGTATTGGTATTGGGCGCGGCTCGGGCCGGAGCTGAGGTTGATGTCTTGCCCGGCGCGCAGATACAGCACGATGCCCGGGACTTTCATCAATTGCGGGCGAATCCGATCGATGAACTGGCTGGCGGATACGTCACGGTCGCCGCGTTTTTTCAGCGAAATCCAGAAGCGTCCGTTGGCGATGGTCTGGTTACTGCCCGAAACGCCGACCGAGTGGGAGAACGTCTCGACGGCGGGATCGGCGGCGACGATCTCGGCCATCGCCAAGTGTTTTTTCACCATGTCGCCGTAGGAAATATCAGCCGCCGCTTCGGTGGTGCCGAGGACGAAACCGGTGTCCTGCACCGGGAAGAAACCCTTCGGAATGAAAATATATCCCGCGACCGCCAGGCTGAGGGACAAGCCAAACACACCGAGCATCAATTTCTGATGGGCGAGGGCGTGGCGCAGGCCTTTCTCGTACCACGCCAGCAAACGCTCGCCGAAACCCGGCTTGCCATGGGCGTGATGCACCGGTGCTCGCATAAATAGCGCGGCCAGGGTCGGCGCCAGCGTCAGGGACACCACCACCGAAATCATGATGGTCGAGGTGGCAGTCAGGGCGAATTCCTTGAACAGTCGCCCGACCACGCCGCCCATGAACAGCAACGGAATGAACGCCGCCACCAGCGAGAAGCTTATGGAAACCACGGTAAAGCCGATCTCGCCGGCGCCCTTGATCGCCGCCTCGCGCATGCCTTCGCCGGCCTCCAGATGACGGTGAATGTTCTCCACCACCACAATCGCATCGTCCACCACAAACCCGACGGACACCACAATCGCCACCAGCGTCAGGTTATTCAGGCTGAAACCCATGAGGTACATCAGGGCAATACTGGCGGTCAGCGACACACCGAGCACCGCCGACACGATCAGTGTCGCCGACAATTGCCGCAGGAACAGCGCCATCACCGCCACCACCAGCAGGATCGCGATCAGCAGGGTGACTTCCACTTCATGCAACGAGGCACGGATGGTTTGGGTGCGGTCGATCAACACTTTGACCTGCATCGAGGCCGGCAGCATGGCCTCCAGCGTTGGCAAGGCCGCTTGAATACGGTCGACGGTCGCGACGATGTTGGCGCCCGGTTGGCGGAAAATCACCAGGTTCACCCCCGGCTTACCATCGGCCCAGGCCTGAACGTAGGCGTCTTCTGAACCGTTGATGACTTTGGCCACATCCTTGAGATGAACCGGTGCACCGTTCTTGTAGGAAACGATGAGTTGGCTGTATTCCTCGGGATGGAACAACTGATCGTTGGTGGACAAGGTCGAAATGCTCGACTCGCCGTACAACGCACCCTTGGCCAGGTTGAGGCTGGATTGCTGGATCGCCAGACGAATGTCCGCCAGGGTCAGGCCGATGGCGGCGAGTTTGTCCGCCGACGCTTGCACGCGGATCGCCGGACGTTGCTGACCGCTAACGTTGATTTGGCCTACGCCGTCGATCTGGCTGATCTGACGGGCGAGCAGGGTTTCCACCAGGTCACTGACTTCGGTGCCGGGCATTTGCGGCGAGTTGATGCTGAGGATCAGCACCGGGCTGTCGGCCGGGTTGACCTTCCTCCACGTCGGCAGGTTCGGCATGTCTTTGGGCAGTTTGCCGGCGGCGGTGTTGATCGCGGCCTGGACTTCCTGGGCGGCGGTGTCGATGCTTTTGTCGAGGGTGAATTGCAGGGTCAGGATGGTCGAGCCCAGGGCGCTGCTCGAGGTCATCTGGGTCACGCCGGGGATGGCGCTGAATTGCACTTCAAGCGGCGTGGCCACCGACGAAGCCATGGTCTCCGGGTTGGCGCCGGGCAGTTGCGCAGCCACCTGGATGGTCGGGAATTCCGCTTCCGGCAGCGGTGCAATCGACAGCCGTGGAAAGGCGATCACCCCCAGCAGCACCAGGGCAAAGGTCAACAGAACCGTCGCCACCGGATAATCGATGCACCATGCGGAAATCGAACCATGGCCCTTCATGGTTTCGGCTCCGACCGGACCACTTGCGGTGGCTCAGTCAGTACCTGAACCGTCGAGCCGGGTTTGAGCCTCGATTGGCCGTCGCTGACCAGCACGTCGCCCGGCTTCACGCCTTTGATGATGTCCTGGCCGCTGCCTTGGTAAATCATCTGTACCTGAACGACTTCGACCTTGTCGCCGTTGACCCGGTACACGAAGTGTTGATCGAGGCCACGTTGTACGACGGTGGGCGGCACCACCAGTGCATCTTTATCCAGCGCTGTCTGAATCTTTACCGTCACTAGCAGGCCCGGCCAGAGTTTCTGACCGGGGTTGTCGAATTCGGCCTTGGCGCGGATGGTGCCGGTGTTGGCATTGATCTGGTTGTCGATCAGGGTCAGGTGGCCTTCGCCCAGCAGGTTGCCGGTTTCGCCGTCGGTGTCGGCACCGATGTAAGCCTTGACCGGCGTGTGCTGTGGATCGTTGATCAGGCCCTGCAGGATTGGCAGCATTTGCTGCGGCAGGGAAAACTCCACGGCGATCGGGTCGATCTGGGTCACCGTGAACAAGCCTTGGGTGTCGGTCATGCGCAGGAAGTTGCCTTCATCCACCGTGCGAATACCGACGCGACCGGTGACGGGCGAGCGAATCTGTGTGTAGGAAAGCTGCACCAGAGCGGCATCGATCGAGGCCTGATTGCCTTGGGCAGTGGCTTTGAGTTGATTGACCAGGGCTTGTTGCTGGTCGTAGGTCTGTTTGGACACGCCGTCGTCGACGCTCAGCAGTTTGTAACGTTTGAGGTTGACCTGCGCCACTTGCAGTTGCGCCTGACTTTCGCCCAGTTGCGCTCGGGCCTGGTCGAGGCTGGCGCGGATCGAACGGTCGTCGATGGTGGCCAGCAGGTCACCTTTGTTCACCCGTTGGCCTTCCTTGACCAGCAGTTGGGTGAGGATGCCGTCGATTTGTGGACGCACCACCACGCTGTGCAAGGACAGCACCGAGCCGATGCCGCTGACGTAGCGGGGTACATCTTTTTCGACGACGCTGACCACCCGCACGGGAATGGCGGTGGAGGTGGTCAGTTTGGTCGTGGCGGGTTTGGCGGCGTACCACACGCCCAGCACTGCCAGGACGATCAGAAGGGCGGCGAACAGGGCGATTTTTTTCTGAATTCGCATGCGAGTGGGGCGCCGGGCAGAGTGGTCGGAGTTATGTCAGGTTCATACCCTCCTTTATAAACCTGTTAGCCCGTCAGGAGAGTGACGGGTAACTGACGGCGCTGTCAGTTTGGACCTCTTTGGATTGATGCTGATTCCCCGTGATCTCGCTCCACTGTAGGCGCGAGGCTTGCCCGCGAAGGCGGCAGGTCGGTCAGCACAAAACCCGACGGACTCGCTTGCTGCGTGAAGCTTGCGGCTCCCGACACAGGTATACTGCCGTCTTTCGCGGCTCGCCTACCGGGCCCGACTCTTTGAGCATCACCCGGAGCTTTCATGACTTCCCCGACACAACCGCCGGCTGCCGACGCTTTGAGCGACGACCAGGCAGATCTGCCAGACAGCGTCGACTCCAGCGCAGACAGCGAAACCAAAGCGGCGATTCCTGCGTTCAAGTTTCCGTTCAAGCCGGGCGAACTGGCCGCGGCGAAGAATGCCAGCCAGCCTTGGTACAAGAATGGCGCCAAGAACGGCCACACCA
Organism: Pseudomonas sp. EL_65y_Pfl2_R96; assembly: GCF_963970905.1. Taxonomy (NCBI): domain Bacteria; kingdom Pseudomonadati; phylum Pseudomonadota; class Gammaproteobacteria; order Pseudomonadales; family Pseudomonadaceae; genus Pseudomonas; species Pseudomonas sp. EL_65y_Pfl2_R96. The sequence continues at coordinate 47,669 of NZ_CAXAQH010000030.1, forward strand.
AGACACCGGGTGCAGCGCCTCCTGGTACCCGTCGTTCGATGGGTAAGCGCTGAGTTCTTACCTCTGCGGTGCCTGATCTATCGTCATCGCGAGCAGGCTCGCTCCCACAGTTGATCTTCATGAGACACAGCTATTGTGTACGACGAAATCCACTGTGGGAGCGAGCCTGCTCGCGATGAGGCCATTAAATACAACATACGCTCTGGCTCACGCCGCCCGCAGCGAAATAAACGCATAGTTCAGCGGCGCTTCAGTCGCCACCAGCGCCCCGGCCGCCTGCACTTGCCCGGCAATATCATCGCCCGATACGTGAAATACCCATTCACCGCCAGCTCCCGCCAGTGATTGCTGCGCCACCTGATCAATGACCATGGCAAACGCCGTCATGTCCGGCAGATAAGCGGTAAAGCCATCACCCTTCAGCGCTGTCGTCCGAATCCCCAATAGCGCGCAAATCGCATCCTTGGTCTGAATCTCATCGCGATCCGCCTGCCGGGAGCGCTGGATCAATCCCGCCAGTTCCTGATCCACCAGCTCACCACCGATGATCAAATCCGGCCCTGTTTCCCACGACTCGGGCGGGCATTCCTTAACCGTCGGGTTGAGCGGGATGTGCGGATTGATTTCCATCGGGTAGATGCGGCACACCAACGGTCGACGTTCGTAGATGCGACAGAGGTTGTCTTCGTCAAGATTCCGGCAAGGGCCGACGTTATAGGCGGCAAAGGTGATCGCCACATGCGCCTCGCAGGCGCCGCTTCGAACCACCACCGAACGGCGCTCGGCATGTTCGCGTTGTTGCGCTGGCAGGCCCAGGCCATTGGTGAGGAAGGCTTCCACCAGCACGATCACCTGACCGCCATCGGCCGCCCACATACGGGCTTCGGCCAGTGTCAGGGGCACATGGTGGTCGGTGCAGCATTTGCCACAACCTACGCAGGAAAACGGTGTATTCATTGAACGGCCAGTGACCTGTGAGGATATGAAATGGCGACAAAAAGCCACCGTAAAGGCCTGTGTCGAAGCAAGTTATGCGCCAGTCACTGCGCTTTTGCCGTTGGGCGGATCGAGTCCCATTCGGTCACGTAGGCGGTTTTGCTCTTCTTGTTGTAGAGGCACAGTTCGGTGCCTTGCTGGCCTTTCATGTGTTTTTGCGGGTACTGGCCTTGCAGCAGGAGCGCGGTGTAACCGACCCGGTCATCGAACTGCGCGGCGTTGCCGACGGGTTTGGTGTTCTTCAGGCCGCTGGCCTGTGTGCAACTGGCGAGTACGGCTTTGTCGTAGGCGGCCCAGGCGTCGGGGCTGGAGGCGTGGGCCTGGGTGGCGAGAGTGGTGAGGCAGAGGACGGTCAGGGTGGTGGTTTTCATGATCAGGCATCCTTGGCGTGTAGTGGTCGGGGTCGGAGTATGCCTGATGGTTTGATGTTGGTTGTGCGGGGCTCTTCGCGAGCAAGCCCGCTCCCACAGTGGATTTTCGTTGTACACAAAATGTGTGTTTCATGAAGATCAACTGTGGGAGCGGGCTTGCTCGCGAAGGCGGTGTGTCAGACAGGCACGGGCTCCCGGCGGACTACATACATCCCGGCACTTTCATACAAACGCTGCGCCCGAAGGTTGTTTTCAAGCACCTTCAGATCCACAAAACCTTCGCGGCGCTGCTGAAACACCTTGAAAGCATGCAGCAGCAGTGCGCGGCCAAGTCCAAGGCCTTGAGCGCGCGGATGCACCACCAGGTTTTTGATATAGGCACTGGTCCAGCACTGGGCGACGCCGACGATACCTTCGGCATCCAGGGCGATGAAGCACAGTGTCGGGTCGTATTCGGGATCGGTTTCGAAACGTTGTTGCCAGACTTCCAGCGCCGGCACTTGACCGCCGCCGTCGAGATGGCCCAGCGCCATCAAACGGTGGGCGGACTCGGCGAGTTCCGGGCGGTACTCGGTCAGTTCAACCCCGTCTGGCCAGTTGATGGCTGGCACAACCTCTGTCAGGTTGCGCCGCATCAGCCAGCAAAACGCCTCGGCCAACACTCAGTGACCTTGTTCGGCGACGGCCCTGGCCGCCTCGATCAGGCACCTGGTCAGTTCCGGCGAGGAGAACTTGGTCAGCACCCCGTTGGCCCCGGCCAGTCGAGCCTTCTCACTGTTCATCGCGCTGTCCAGCGACGTGTGCAGCAGTACATAGAGGTGTGAGAAGTCCGGAGTTTCCCGCAATGTGCGAGTGAAGGCGTAACCGTCCATCTCCGACATTTCGATGTCCGAGACGATCAGGTTGATCTGCTGGGCGGTGCCTTGCAGGTCCAGCAGGCAATCGATGGCTTCCTTGGCACTGCGGGCAGTGTGGCATTGCAGGCCGAGGTTGCGCAGGGTGTGCACCGATTGTTGCAGGGCGACCTGGCTGTCATCGACCACCAGAATCCGCGCATTGCCCAGGACTTCAGCCTCTTCCATGCTCAGTTCGGTCGGGGTCATTTCGATCTGCGCCGGCGCGATGCCGTGGATGACCTTTTCGATGTCCAGCACTTGCACCAGAGTGCCATCCACCGAAGTCACGCCGGTGATGTACGAGCGCACACCGCCGGAGCCGAAGGGTGGCGGGCGGATGTCGGTGGTCAGACAGTGGACGATTTTGCTCACCGCCTGAACGTGCAGGCCCTGCTTGGAGCGGCTGACGTCGGTGACGATCAGGCAGCCACCGTTGGGGTCTTCCAGGGGGCGCTCGCCGATGGCGCGGCTCAGGTCGATCACCGACAGCGACGCGCCGCGCAGGGTGGCGATGCCTTTGACGTGGGGGTGCGACTCCGGCAGCTTGGTCAGCGGCGGGCAGGGGATGATTTCGCTGACTTTCAGCAGGTTGATCGCCATCAGCTTGCCGCTGCGCAAGGTAAACAGCAGAAGCGAAAGTGAGTCTGCGCGGGCTTTATTGGAAGACATAAAAACCTTCTGTGGAGAAAGGTGATGGGCGATTACGAGCATCGCCAACAGCTATCGATGCCGGGTTATCGACTTGTCGGGGGCAGGCTTTAGTGCCAATAAATGTTGAGTAGATCAAAAGATCGCAGCCTTCGGCAGCTCCTACAGGGGATTGCGGTCAATGTAGGCGCTGCCGAAGGCTGCGATCTTGGCTTATTTCATGCCCAACCGCTTGGCCATCCGCCCCAGATTCGCCCGATCCAGACCCAGCTCCCGCGCCGTGCTGGCCCAGTTGTGCTGGTGCCGTTCCAGGCAAGCGCTGATCAGTTGGCGCTGATAATGCTCGGTGGCCGCACGCAAATCCCCTGAAACCAGCTCAGCCGCCGGCGCGGCAACCACCGGCTCCGGCGCGTGCTCAACGCTGCCATTGGGCAAGTCCAGATCCGCCGCGCTCAAACTGAGAATCTTCGGCCGTTCCTTGCAGTTACCCAAGGCTTTCAATGCACTGCGGCCAATCAAATGCTCCAGCTCCCGCACGTTCCCTGGCCAGCCATACGCCAGCAGGGCCGCTTGGGCATCGCTGGTCAGGCGCAGGCTATTGAGGCCCATGCGTGAGCGGTTTTGCTCCAGGAAGTAGCCGCTGAGCAACAGCACATCCCGACCGCGATCCCGCAGGGCGGGCACCAGCAGCGGGTAAACGCTGAGGCGATGATAGAAGTCGGCACGGTAGCGACCGCTGCGAACTTCCTCGGCCAGATCGCGGTTGGTCGCTGCGATCAGTCGCACGTCGACCTGATGTTCCTTGTCCGATCCCAGTCGCTGCAATTGCCCGCTCTGCAACACCCTCAGCAATTTAGCCTGCACCGTCAGTGACAGTTCGCCCACTTCATCGAGAAACAATGTGCCGCCATTGGCCAGTTCGAACTTGCCGCGACGATCACTCGTCGCCCCGGTGAAGGCTCCGCGCACATGGCCGAACAGTTCGCTCTCCACCAGGGTGTCCGGCAGGGCGGCGCAGTTGAGGCTGATGATCGGTTTGGCGGCCCGTGGCGACGCCGCGTGGATGGCTTGGGCCACCAGCTCTTTGCCGACCCCGGTTTCCCCGGTGATCAGCACCGTCAGGTCGCTGCCGCCCACCAGGTTGATCTCTTCCACCAAGCGTTTGTGAGCCTTGCTCTGGCCGATCATTTCGCGGTTTTGCTGGCCGCTGGCCTGACGGTAAACCTCGGCGCGCTGGTGTTCGTCTTCGGCGCGATTGGCCAGCCGTTCGATGCGCTCGGCGGCGTTGACCGTGGCGGCGGCGAGGCTGGCGAAGGCTTGCAGGGCATCTAGCTCGATCGGTTCGAAGCGTTCAGGGGCGAGGGCGTCGAGGGTCAGCAGACCCCACGGGCGCTCGTCGATAAACAACGGGCAGCCCATGCAGTCGTGGACTTCCAGGTGATCGTGCAGGCCGTCGACCAGGCCGTCATAAGGATCGGGCAAGTCGCTGTCGGCGGCGAAGCGAGTCGGGCCGGAACTGCTGAGCAGCGCTTCGAACCGCGGGTGTTCGCTGACCTTGAAACGTCGGCCGAGGGTGTCGGTGCTCAACCCGTCCACGGCCAGCGGCACCAGCCATTCGCCGTCGAGTCGCAGCAGGGCGGCGGCGTCGCAAGGGAGTAGGGCGCGCATGGCTTCGAGCAGGCGTCGGTAGCGCTCGCCTTCGGGCAGTTCGCGGGACAGGTCGGAAACCAGGGGCAGCAGAGTGGTGAGCAGTAATTTTGCAGTCATAATGACTCCGTGTAGTCGGTGTGACTATAAAGCGTCGTGTGTCCATATGACTACTTTGTTCTTAACTAGTTGATTTATAGCGTTTTAATTGTTGGCATGGAAACTGATACGTAAGGGTTATTCATATAAAGCCCAGGAGTCGCTCTTATGCTTAGCGTTCAAGACCGTGCCATCGTCAAGTCCACCGTGCCGCTGCTGGAAAGCGGCGGCGAAGCGTTGATCACTCACTTCTACCGCATGATGCTCTCCGAATACCCGGAGGTCCGCCCGCTGTTCAACCAGGCCCACCAGGCCAGCGGCGATCAGCCTCGCGCCCTGGCCAATGGTGTCTTGATGTACGCGCGGCACATCGACCAGCTCGATCAGTTGGGCGACCTGGTGGCCAAGATCATCAACAAGCACGTGGCTTTGCAAATCCTCCCGGAACATTACCCGATTGTGGGTAGCTGCCTGTTGCGGGCGATCTCCGAAGTGCTGGGCGAAGAGATTGCCACGCCTGAAGTGATGAGCGCGTGGGGTGCGGCTTACGGTCAATTGGCCGAGATTCTGATCGGCGCCGAAGCCAGCATCTACGACCAGAAAGAGCAGGCGCCGGGCGGCTGGCGTGGCGCGCGGGAATTCATCGTGGCGGCCAAGGTCGAGGAAAGCGCGGAAATCACCTCGTTCTACTTCGAACCGGCCGACAAAGGCCCGATTCTCGCGGCAGAGCCCGGCCAGTACATCGGCATGAAACTGATCCTCGATGGCGAAGAAATTCGGCGTAACTATTCGTTGTCGGCGCTGGCCAACAAGGGCCAGTACCGCATCAGCGTCAAGCGCGAAACCGGCGGCCGCGCTTCCAACCATTTGCACGATCAACTGCACGTCGGCGCGAGCATCATGCTGTTCCCGCCAGCGGGCGACTTCACCCTGACCGCCAGCGACAAACCGCTGGTGCTGATCAGTGGCGGCGTGGGCATCACCCCGACGCTGGCGATGCTCGAAGCGGCGCTGGCGACCGAGCGGCCAGTGCATTTTATCCACTGCGCACGCAACGGTAGCGTTCATGCCTTCCGCGACTGGATCGATGGCCTGGCCGAGCGTCATCCGCAGCTCACGCGTTTCTATTGCTACGCCGAAGATGATGGCGTCAGCCCGGCGGCGGACAAGGTTGGCCTGTTGAGCCAGGAGCAACTGGGCGAATGGTTGCCGCAGCAGCGCGATGTGGATGCTTACTTCCTGGGGCCTAAAGGCTTCATGGCGGCGATCAAGCGTCACCTCAAGGCCTTGGGGGTGCCGGAGAAGCAAAGCCGTTATGAGTTCTTCGGGCCGGCCGCGACGTTGGAATAAACCTGTAGGCGACCGGGAAACCGAGTTGCCTTCATCGCGAGCAGGCTCGCTCCCACATTTGATCAGCGTACGACGCGGTCACCTGTGGGAGCGAGCCTGCTCGCGAATGGCCACGCCACGGTCCTGATTCGTAAAAATCACTTAAAAGTTAATCCCTTCTTAACCGGCTTATCGTTCATTCCTCCAATCTCCGCCAGCCAGTTCAAGGCTCTCAAAGGTCAGGGACAGCGTGTAGACTTGCGGGCAATTGATATTTAGAAGGGAAACGCGATGAGCGAGGAAACAATGCGGTTGGGACGTGAACGGCGCTATCTGGTGTTGCTGGGCATCATCTGCCTGGCGCTGATCGGCGGTGCGCTGTACATGCAAGTGGTGCTGGGCGAAGCGCCATGCCCGCTGTGCATCTTGCAGCGCTACGCGTTGTTGCTGATCGCACTGTTCGCGTTTATCGGTGCGGCGATGCGCACCCGTCGCAGCATTACGCTGTTCGAAGTGTTGGTGGTGATCTGCGCCATCGCGGGTGCCGGAGTGGCCGGGCATCACGTTTATACCCAGTTTTACCCGACGGTCAGCTGCGGCATCGATGTGCTGCAACCGATCGTCGACGGCCTGCCGCTGGCGAAGATCTTCCCGCTGGGCTTCCAGGTCGACGGTTTCTGCTCCACGCCGTACCCGCCGATCCTCGGCTTGTCCCTGGCACAGTGGGCGCTGCTGGCGTTCGTGCTGGTCGTGGTGCTGGTGCCGCTGCTCACGTCGCGTAACCGTAAAGCGCTGCGCTGAGGCTGCCCGCCGCACCGTTACATGAAACAAAAAAACGCCCCGATTCTCGTTGAGAGGCCGGGGCTTTTTGCATGTTCGCAGGTCAGGTAAAAGGACCGTGATGTGCGGCAACGAAGGGTGCGACATGTGTGCGACATGTTGTCACAGCTTGATTGTCGCAGGGCATTTCAAGACGCTGAATCGGGGCACCTCCATGCACCCAAAACAGGGTTTTCAAGCCACTGCCGGTTTCAGCGCTCATCAGCCGAAGCAGGCAGTTTTAACAGGGGCTGGCAAATGGCCAAAGCCCTTGTCACGTAGGGGGTAGAGCAGGGTCGAAGGCGAGCGCAGAACCCTGGAAGCTGTCTGAACTTCGCGGGGTAGACCTACATTTTTTGGTGTTTTTGTTGAGAATGTATTTCGATACCATGGCGCACTTTTGCAAAAGCCGTGAATGATTGTTGTTGAATCGGATAAAAATTATTTCGGGATGAGACGTGGTTTATGAATCGTCATCTATCTACAATCGCCCGCACTGAATTCCCGGCACTGCTCACCCCTTACTCAGGTGTATGAGCACAAACAGGGTGTCGAGAGGCCTGATGGCTTCATGCGACCCCAGATGTCGGTGCCTTCCGACGATCCGCACCAAATGGAATTGGTCTGTAACAAGGCCCTTGACCACGAATTCGAATAAGAACACACCGCAGGCTCAGCAATTGTCGAACAGCGTCTGACGCGCGACGGGGCAGGCCCTTATTCAATCCAAGAAAAATGCCAACCCTTGGCAGGGTGAAGTGTTGGCGATCAAAACCCAACTGCATTGCGCAAGCTGCTTTAGAGGTCGTGAGATGAGTAAAAACAGGTACCCCAGACTACTAGGCTTATTGCCGCTGCTCGGCACGTTGTTGCTGGGAGGCTGCAACATGACCTTGCTCGATCCCAAGGGCCAGGTCGGCCTGGATGAGCGAAACCTGATCATCACCGCAACGCTGCTGATGCTGTTGGTCGTCGTGCCGGTCATCGTCATGACGTTCCTGTTCGCCTGGAAATACCGCGCTTCCAACAAGGACGCCGTCTATACGCCAAAATGGTCCCACTCCACCAAGATCGAAATCGCGGTGTGGACTATTCCGGTACTGATCATCATTGCCCTGGGTTACGTCACCTACAAGTCGACCCACGCCCTGGATCCTTACAAGCCGCTGGAATCCGACGTCAAGCCGATCACCATTGAAGTGGTCGCGCTGGACTGGAAGTGGCTGTTCATCTACCCGGAACAAGGCATCGCCACGGTCAACAAGATCGTGTTCCCGGCCCACACGCCGATCAACTTCAAGGTGACGTCCGACTCCGTGATGAACTCGTTCTTCATCCCGGCTCTGGGCGGCCAGATCTACGCGATGGCGGGCATGCAGACCAAACTGCACCTGATCGCCAACCAGAACGCTGAAATGGACGGTATCTCCGCCAACTACAGCGGCGCGGGTTTCACCGGCATGAAGTTCAAAGCAATCGCCACTTCCCAGGAAGATTTCGACGCCTGGGTAAGCGAAGTCAAAAAGGCACCTAAACAGCTTGAACAAGCTGAATACGCAGCCCTGTCCAAGCAGAGCCAGAACAACCCAGTCGAGCTCTACTCCTCGGTCACGCCGAACCTGTTCCAGATCATCGTCGACAAGTACGAAGGTATGAAACCGGGCAAGCCGATGCACCACGAGAAGAAAGAGCACGAAGTGGCCGCGATGGAAGGGATGGACATGAGTTCGCATTCAGCTGCCGGGGCAGAGGAGTAAACGATGTTTGGTAAATTAAGTTGGGAAGCGGTCCCGTTCCACGAACCGATCGTGATGGTGACCATCGCCATGATCGCGCTCGGCGGTCTGGCACTGTTCGCTGCAATCACCTACTTCAAGAAGTGGACCTATTTGTGGACCGAGTGGTTGACCTCGGTCGACCACAAGAAAATCGGCGTGATGTACATCATCGTCGCCATGGTCATGCTGCTGCGTGGTTTTGCCGACGCCATCATGATGCGTACCCAGTTGGCCATGGCCACCGAGGGTTCGCCTGGCTACCTGCCACCTGAACACTATGACCAGATCTTCACCGCTCACGGTGTGATCATGATCATCTTCATGGCGATGCCATTCTTCACCGGCCTGATGAACCTTGCAGTGCCGCTGCAGATCGGCGCCCGTGACGTTGCCTACCCGTTCCTGAACTCCCTGAGCTTCTGGCTGCTGGTTTCCGGCGTGGTGCTGATCAACCTGTCCCTGGGCGTTGGCGAATTCGCCAAGACCGGTTGGGTTGCCTATCCGCCGTTGTCGGGCCTGCAATACAGCCCGGGCGTGGGGATGGATTACTACATCTGGGCGCTGCAGCTATCCGGGCTGGGTACGACGCTGACGGGGGTCAACTTCCTGGCCACCGTGCTGAAAATGCGTACCCCTGGCATGAAACTGATGGACATGCCGATCTTCACCTGGACCTGCACCTGGGCCAACGTCCTGATCGTGGCTTCGTTCCCGATCCTGACCGCTACCCTGGCTTTGCTGACGCTTGACCGTTACATGGATTTCCACATTTTCACCAATGAACTTGGTGGCAATCCGATGATGTACGTCAACCTGTTCTGGGCCTGGGGTCACCCCGAGGTTTACATCCTGATTCTGCCGGCGTTCGGGATCTTCTCCGAAGTCATCTCGACCTTCACCGGCAAGCGTCTGTTCGGCCACCATTCGATGATCTACGCCAGCGGCGCGATCTCGATCCTGGGCTTCATGGTTTGGCTGCACCACTTCTTCACCATGGGTTCGGGTGCCAGCGTCAACGCCTTCTTCGGTCTGGCGACGATGCTGATTTCCATCCCGACGGGTGTGAAGCTGTTCAACTGGCTGTTCACCATCTATCAAGGCCGTCTGCGTTTCACCAGCCAGGTTCTGTGGACCCTGGGCTTCATGGTGACTTTCGCCATCGGCGGCATGACCGGCGTACTGCTGGCCATTCCGGGTGCTGACTTCGTGCTGCACAACAGCTTGTTCGTGATCGCGCACTTCCATAACGTGATCATCGGCGGCGCGGTATTCGGTTACATCGCAGGTTTCGCCTTCTACTTCCCGAAAGCGTTCGGCTTCAAGCTGCACGAAGGTTGGGGCAAGGCAGCATTCTGGTTCTGGATCACCGGCTTCTTCGTCGCGTTCATGCCGCTCTATGTACTGGGCTTCATGGGCATGACCCGTCGTCTGAACGCTACCACCAACCCTGAGTGGGTACCGTACCTGTACGTGGCCATGTTCGGTGCGATGATGATCGCTGCGGGTATCGCCTGCCAGCTGATCCAGCTGTACGTCAGCGTGCGTGACCGCAACAAGCCAGAAAACATGTGCGAACACGGCGATCCGTGGAATGCCCACACCCTGGAATGGTCGACCTCCTCGCCACCGCCGTTCTACAACTTTGCCGTGCTGCCAAAAGCAGACAGCATCGACCCGTTCACCGAAGCCAAGGAAAACGGCACCGCGTACAAGGCTCCAGCCAAGTACGAGCCGATCCACATGCCAAACAACACCGCGACCGGTCTGGTCATGGGTGCTCTGTTGACCGTGTTCGGTTTCGCGATGATCTGGCACATCTGGTGGTTGGCCATCGTTGGTCTGGTGGGCACCGTGGGCTACTTCGTGATCCACGCTGCACGCGATGATCAAGGCTATATGGTGCCGGTCGACGTGATCGAGCGCATCGAAGCCGAGCAGCACAAGCGTCTGGTAGCGGCCGGGAAAGTTCCAGCCACCGCCACCCGTGTTGAAACCTCGTTGGAACAGGCTTAAACCATGTCGAACTTAGTGACCAATGCTGGACACACCCATGTCGATGGACATGGGCATGATGACCATCACCACGACTCGGGCGAGATGACCGTATTCGGTTTCTGGCTCTACCTGATGACCGACTGCATTCTGTTTGCGTCGATCTTCGCGGCGTACGCGGTACTGGTTAACAACGTAGCGGGTGGCCCGTCGGGCCACGACATCTTCGAACTGCCATACGTACTGGGCGAAACCGCTCTGCTGCTGTTCAGCTCGATCACCTACGGCTTCGCCATGCTGGCGTTGTTCAAGGGCAAGAAGAACCAGGTCCTGGGCTGGCTGGCCATGACCTTCCTGTTCGGTGCCGGCTTCATCGGCATGGAGATCAACGAGTTCCACGTGTTGATCTCCGAGGGCTTCGGTCCTAGCCGCAGCGGCTTCCTGTCCGGGTTCTTCACCCTGGTCGGCACCCACGGTCTGCACGTGACCAGCGGTCTGATCTGGATGGCGATCATGATGTACCAGGTGCAGAAAAACGGCCTGACGGCGACCAACAAGACTCGTCTGAGCTGCCTGAGCCTGTTCTGGCACTTCCTGGACGTGGTGTGGATCTGCGTATTCACCGTTGTTTATCTGATGGGGACTATGTAAATGGCTAACGCTCATTCCCACGATAGCCACGACGCCGGCCACGGCAGCGTCAAGTCCTATGCTATCGGTTTCATCCTGTCGGTGATCCTGACCGTCATTCCTTTCGGCCTGGTGATGTACCCGTCGCTGCCGAAAGCCCTGACCCTGTGGATCGTACTGGCGTTCGCAGTCATCCAGGTGCTGGTGCACCTGGTGTACTTCCTCCACCTGGACCGTTCCGCCGCGCAGCGTAACAACGTGATTGCGTTTGTGTTTGCCGCGATCGTAATCGTCCTGTTGGTAGGCCTGTCGCTGTGGATCATGTTCAGCATCCACACCAACATGATGGCGCACTGAGGTAAGTCCGGATGTCCTTTAAGCACTTTATCCAAATCACCAAACCGGGGATCATTTTCGGTAACGTGCTTTCTGTGGCAGGCGGATTTTTCCTGGCCTCCAAAGGGCATGTCGATCTGGCCATCTTCCTGGCCGCCATGATCGGGACGTCCCTGGTAGTAGCCTCCGGTTGCGTGTTCAACAACTGCATCGACCGCGATATCGACCTGAAGATGGAACGCACCAAGAACCGGGTGCTGGTCCAGGGCTTGATCTCCCTGAAACTGGCCCTGGCTTATGCGACCGTCCTGGGTGTCGCCGGCGTTGCGTTGCTGTACAAGGTGGCCAACCCGTTGGCCGCGCTGTTCGCGGTGATCGGTTTTGTCATCTACGTCGGCTTCTACAGCCTGTACCTCAAGCGCAAGTCGGTTCACGGCACGCTGGTGGGCAGTCTGTCGGGGGCGATGCCGCCGGTGATCGGTTACGTCGCGGTCAGCAATAACTTCGACATGGCCGCACTGACGTTGCTGGTGATGTTCAGCCTGTGGCAGATGCCGCATTCCTACGCCATCGCGATCTTCCGCTTCAACGATTACCTGGCCGCATCGATTCCGGTGCTGCCAGTGAAGCGCGGCATTGAAGTGGCCAAGAAACACATCCTGCTCTACATCCTGGCCTTCCTCGTGGCGACCTTGATGCTGACCTTCAGCGGCTACGCCGGCATGAGCTACCTCGCCGTCGCCGCGGCCATGGGCATGTACTGGTTGTACATGGCCTGGACCGGCTACAAGGCAGTGGATGACACGGTCTGGGCACGCAAGCTGTTCGTGTTCTCGATCTTCACCATTACTGCTTTGAGCGTGATGATGTCGCTGGATTTTAAAGTGCCGAGTGAGCTGTTGCTGACTTACGCGCCTTAAGCTTCGGATGCTGTAAAGAAAAGCCCCGCCTTCGAGAGAAGCGCGGGGCTTTTCGTTCATGTGCGGTTGTTACACGGTGCGTCGAGCACCTTCACCACGTCATCGACGATCGCCTTACTCATATCCTGCAAATAATGCGAGGCCCAGGCATGTCGGTCTGTGTCGCGAACCATCGCCGCATCTGATGCGAGCAGTTTGGCGACATGGAGCAAATCGGTGGCGTGGGAGAGTGCTTCGATCAACGGGGCTCCGGCGTTGATGCGGAACAAGGGGTCGTTGGCGTGGAGGGAGAAGTGGGTGAGGCCGATGGTTTTCAGGTCTTGGGGGTTGGTCATTGGGCACCTTCGGTAGCTGGGAGCTGGTGAGTTATGACCGGAGGGGCAGAAGCATAAATTTTGAACGGATTGCTGGCGTGCATCTGGAGAACTCCGATTGGTTCCTGCATCTGTTCGAGTTCTCAGGCCCGGTCGCTGAATTGGCAGCGACTGTTTGAGGTTGGCGGGCAAGGGTAGGGTGCACAATCGTAGCGACGTACTGGCCTGTGTAAGATTTTGTGTGCGGCTTGAGAGTCCGGGCAACACACCTTCCGATTCAGCCTCCGATGGTGCGGACGGCATGTTTCTCGTCCAATCTGACGGTTGAGGTAGGTATTATTGGGGATCTAAGTTCGTGATTGGCGCAGGCGCATGAGATCGAAGAGCTCCTACCTCATAAATGGAGCGAATCACAGTCGAACTGGACTGGTGAGCGCTACGTCCCGAATAGGGCCATTCCAAGCGATGGGTGAGAGTAGGAATACTACGATAAGGAAAGCTACCTGGGACAGGTAGAACGGCTCCAGCCACTGCTGCTTCAATGCGACGTAAAAAGTGTTATGGGTTACGTCGACCAAAATAATCGCTACCGTAAGCACGATTCCGGCTCTTGGCTTGATGAAAAGTAGCAGTGCGGCAAGCGGGTCAAAAAACGTAAGTGCCCCCCAGAAAATACGGCTAGCCAAGTAAGCGCTAGGTCCATATCCATAGTCCCAGAGCAATCCATGCGAAACGTCTGCACGGATGTGATTAGCGGTTGCGATGAAAAGGCAGCATGCGAACAAAATCCTGACGGCGAATGACAATCTTGGCATGGCGTTATCTACACTCATGATCTACGCCCTGCATGATAGCGGGATCGACCAACGACGCTAGCCGTTGCAAACTGGGCAGGTGTGATGCTTACGTTAGAGATGGCGCGCAGCACCTGAATCGAGTGCCAATCCCGGGCGTACAGGCAATAAAAATCCCCGCTCTGATGGCGGGGATTTTTATGTGCAACGTTTAGCGTTACTGCGCGGCGATGCTGTAGCCGTCGAACGCGGTTTGTTGCTGAAGCGCGGTGATGATGTTTTTGCGGTTGACCGCTTGTTCGGCCCCGGCATTGTCCAGGAACGTTTCGCTTTCCAGTTCCGCTTCCTCGCCTTCGCCGACGAAAGTGAAGCCCAGGAACTCCAGCGCTTCACGGTCAACGTTCAGGCGCGAGCGCGGGGTGCGCAGGGGCAGGGTGACGCTGATGCCGTCCTTGCTGATGGTGAACACTTCGACTTCTTTCTTGGCGCGAGCCGCTTTGCTCTTGCCGCTGCTCGGGTTGCTGATGGCTTGGTGAGTCTGGTTCAGTACCTTCAGCGCCAAGCCATAGACGATTTCCTGGAACGCCGGGTCATCCTTGAAGCTCGACAGAATGCGGCTGATCGGGAATTTGCTGCTCAGGTCTTCCAGGGCGGCAATGTCGGCCGCTTCGGCGTCTTTCAATTGCTTGAGTTCGCCCATCAGTTCGTAGGCTTTATCGTCATCGAAGCTGTCGTGAGCCTGGCGAATCGCGGTGCGCAGCTCGCGGATCTGGTCGCTTTCCCGGGTGGATTGAAAAGCGTCCAGAACCATCTCGCTGATGGTCTTGGCCTGTGGCACGTGTTGTGAAAGATTGATGGAGTTTTCGTATTCCGCTTTGGACGACAAGGTGACTACGGATTCAGCGGTATTGGAATCGGACATTGAAATTTCACTACTTCTTTAACTTGGATTGAGGCGAGAAAGCACGAGGCCTTTTCAGGCCGCCTAATCTATTGGACCGAGGCTGCGTTGTCACGGATGAACAGGCGGCTGGTCAGCATTTTTGGCGAGGGCCTTTTAACCGGCAGCCATTTTGGGACGTTGCGCCTGAAGCTCCAGCAACAGCCGATAAAATTTCAGCGACCGTCCGCAGATCAATCCATAGACAAATCCCGACGCCGAAGCCTCGAACAGCAGCACCTCAAACGTAGCAGCCTGTTCCGGATGCACGTCGTCCTGATAGCCGAAGTAAAAGTTCACAGCAAAAAACAGCTGGCAGAGCACCAGCGTCTTCCAACTGCCAGGCACGATCAGCCCGGTTTCCGGATCATCCAGCTCCACGCCCTTGCGCGAAAAAAACACCAGCGCCGCGAGGCTGCCCAGCAGAAACGTGACCAACCAGCAACCCACCGAGAGCTGAGGGTTCAGCGTGAGGTTCAGTGAAAACAGGGACCATGCCAGCAGGGTCGGCGGAGTGACAAGTAATGCGGCTTTGCTTTCATGGGTCGGATAAAGCGCTTTGATCCCGAAGTAACACAACACCAAAAAAAACACGTAAACCCACAGCGGGATGTTTTGCAGGGTGATGAGCATTGCGCAGCGTTCCTTGCCGAAAAATGAAGGCCGGGATAATAGCCGTTGCTATGGCCAAAGTGGTCGACTATTTCCTCATTGCGTTCGGATTCGTCGACCGAACAGCCCATTGCTCGGCGGTCTGCTCATCCACCGGTAACGAGAAGCGAAAGGTCGCGCCGCGTCCGGGCACATCGATCAGTTCGATCTCGCGACCGTGCAATTGCAGGATCCGATGCACGATCCGCAGCCCCAGTCCGCCATCGCGCCTGGCGCCGCCAATGTTGAACGGACGCAGGAACAGACTTTCGCGCAACTCGGGGGTGATGCCGGGACCGGTGTCGCTCACGGCAACTTCGATAAAAGCCCCCTGAGGGCGGAGGCTCAGCTCGATCTCTCCACCTTGAGGCGTATGACGCAGCGCGTTGTCGAACAGGTTGGTCAGCACCCGCTCGATCAATCCCAGATCTGCGCAGGCCGCCGAGACGTTGGGGGCGAAGGTGGCCTTGAGCTCGACCTGGCGCGCTTCGGCGCTGAGTTCGAATTTCTGAAAGATGTCCTGCACCAGATCGGTCAGGGAGAAGCGCTCCAGCACCGGTTGCACGAAACCGTGTTCCAGCCGCACCAGTTCCAGCAGTGATTGGGCCAGGCCGCCGACCTTGCGGCTTTGATCCAGGGCGATTCCCAGATAGCGGCGGCGGTCGGCGGGGGACAACGTGGCGTCCTTGAGCGACAGGGTTTCCAGGTAACCATGCAGCGAGGCCAGCGGTGTGCGCAGGTCGTGGGAGATGTTCGCCACCAGTTCACGACGCTCCTGATCCTGACGGGTCAGCGAGCGCCATTGTTCGCCGAGGCGCGCTTGCATCTGCCGGAAGGCGGCGTCGAGTATGGCAATTTCATCGTGGCTGGCGGCTTTTTCTACCGGCTCTGGCTCTGGCTCTGGCTCGGGCGAGGCGGGCGGCGCCGACGGAACGCCATTGATATCGAACCGGCTGACTTTCTCGGTCAAGCGGCGCAATGGCCGGGTGATCAGAGCAAATGCCGTAAGGCCTGCAATCAGGCACAGCAACGCCACCAGTCCAATGGACAACAAAGCGGTATTGAGCGCTGCGCTGGTGGCGCCGCGTTCGGCGAAACGGTCGTGTTCTTCACTGAGCAACACCACATAGAGATAACCTGCCGGTTGACCGTTGACCCGCAATGGCGCGGCGCTGAACACCTTGCTGCCATCGGCGCTGCGCGGATCGTCGCCGAGAATCGGCAGGGCCTCGCCTTTGAGCAAACGCTGGATCGGCGCCAGATCGACCTGCTCTCGGCGTATCCGGCCCTCGGGCGCGGCGCTGCCGACAATTCGGCCTGCGGTGTCCAACAGATAGACCTCGACACTGGGGTTGACCAGCATCAGCTGGCTGAACAATTCACGCACGGCATTGGGCATCGGGCCATTGCGGTCCATCAGTACGGTGTCGTGGGCGATGTGTTGCGCCAGATCCCGCGACAACCCCTGCACCACTTCCAGTTCATGCATCTGGTTGGAACGCACCTGCATCCATACCGAGGTGCCGCAGCACACCAGCAACAGTACGGCGAACACCAGGGACAGGCGTTGAGTCAGGGTCAGCCTCATGGCTGCTCTCCGCTTGCTGCGAATTTGTAGCCACGACCCCACACCGTGAGGATGCGCGCCGGTTGCGCCGGATCGCCCTCAATCTTCGCCCGCAAGCGGTTGATGTGGGTGTTGACCGTATGTTCGTAGCCTTCGTGACTGTAGCCCCATACCGCGTTGAGCAGGTCCATGCGCGAGAAGACCTTGCCGGGCTGGCGGACGAAGAAGTACAGCAGGTCGAACTCCCGTGGCGTGAGGTCAAGACGCCGGCCGTCGAGGGAGACTTCACGGGTGATCGGGTCGATGGACAGGCCATCGCTGATCAGGCTGCCGGCATCCATTTTCAGGTTGCGGGCCATGGCGTCGACCCGTCGCAGCAGTGCCTTGACCCGTGCCACCAGCTCGAGCATGGAAAAGGGTTTGGCCAGGTAATCGTCGGCGCCCAGCTCCAGCCCCAGAATCCGATGGACTTCGCTGGAGCGCGCACTGGTGATGATGATCGGGGTGTAGCGGGCCATGGCCCGGGCACGGCGGCAGATTTCCAGGCCGTCGACGCCAGGCAGCATCAGGTCGAGGATCAGTGCGTCCCAGCTTCCTTGCTGCAGCAGTCGCATGCCCTCATCGCCGTCGGCGCAGTGCACCACCTCGAACTGCTCATCGCGAAGATGAAGGCAGATAAGGTCGGCGATATGCAGGTCGTCCTCGACCACCAGGACGCGTTTGGTCTGTTCCATGGAGCTCGATCCTTTGTGACGCAATGAACACATTGTGCGGGTTTTCCTGAGGCTGAGTTATCACGAATTGTTTAACTCCTCGTGAGGATTTGGCGATCAACTCAAGCCTAGGCTGTGTTCCATGCAAGGCACCTGGCATTTTGGAGAAGGCCCATGTTTTCACGGCGACAGTTTCTCGTAGCAAGCGGCGGGCTAGGGGCTGCAGCCCTGGTGATCGGTGTATTGCCAAAATTTTCCGCAAGCGTCGCGTTGGTCGATGAAGCCCGCGCACAGGAGGTTTTCGAGGTGACTCACAGCGACAGCGAATGGCGCGCCCTGCTCAGCGCCGAGCAGTACGAAATACTGCGCGAAGAGGGCACCGAACGGGCCTATAGCAGCCCGCTGAACAACGAGCACCGCAAGGGCGTTTTTGCCTGCGCCGGTTGTGATCTGTCGTTGTTTTCTTCCGACACCAAGTTCGACAGTCGTACCGGCTGGCCGAGTTTCTGGGTTCCCCTGGACAACGCGGTGGCCACCCGACAGGACCGCTCCTTCGGTGTATTGCGCGAAGAGGTGCACTGTCGTCGTTGCGGCGGTCATCTGGGGCATGTTTTCGAGGACGGGCCAAAGCCCACCGGTCTGCGTTACTGCATGAACGGCCTGGCGCTGACCTTCAAGCCACAGGCGTGATTCATGGGCACTTCCTTTCACTCACTTCATGCAGGTCGACGTTATGTGGCTTCTGGTCCTCGCTTATCTCGGTGGTGTGCTGACGATTGTCAGCCCGTGCATTTTGCCGGTATTGCCCTTTGTCTTCGCTCGCACCGGGCAGCCGTTTATGAAGAGTGGCTTGCCGTTGCTGGCGGGGATGGCGCTGACCTTCGCGCTCGTCGCCTCGTTGGCGGCGGTGGGCGGCGGTTGGGTGGTGCAAGTCAATCAGTACGGTCGCTGGCTCGCGTTGCTGTTCGTTGCACTGTTCGGGTTGACGCTGTTGCTGCCGCGGGTGGCCGAACGCCTGACGCGTCCATTGGTGGCGGCCGGCGGTCGGCTGTCGGAAGCCGCTGGCGCCGATGCCCGGCCGCGTCCCGGCGCTTCATTCCTGATCGGCGTCGCCACGGGCCTGCTCTGGGCACCCTGCGCCGGGCCGATTCTGGGTTTACTGCTGACCGGCGCTGCGCTGCAAGGGGCAAGCATCGCGACCACCCTGTTGTTACTGGCTTACGCGGGCGGTGCCGCAACTTCTCTCGCCGCGGCACTGCTGCTGGGCGGTAAAGTCTTCGCCGCGATGAAGCGCTCGATAGGCGCAGGCGAGTGGCTACGTCGTGGCCTGGGCGCAGCGATGCTGGTCGGTGTGGTGGCGATTGCCCTGGGGCTGGACACCGGGATTCTGGCGCGGGTTTCGACGGCGTCCACCGGCGGCATCGAGCAGGTGCTGGTTGACCGATTGGCCAGTAAGACACCGGCCAACAGCGGGACGATGATGGCGCAGATTCCACGGGCCGGCGATCAACCCGCCGGCAGCATGATGGCCGCTGGCGACGCGATGAAAGTGACCGCGAAGGCGCCGAACGCACTGCCGATTGAGGGCAACCTTCCATCGCTGGACGGCGCTGTGCAATGGCTCAACTCGCCCCCACTCACCGCCCAGGCGTTGAAGGGCAAGGTTGTGCTGGTGGATTTCTGGACTTACTCCTGCATCAACTGCCTGCGCACCCTGCCGTATGTGAAGGCCTGGGCCGAGAAGTATCGTGATCAGGGTTTGGTGGTGATCGGTGTCCATGCGCCCGAGTTTGCCTTCGAACGGGATGTCGGCAATGTCACCAGCGCCATGAAGGGCCTGGGCATCACCTACCCGGTGGCAATCGATAACGACTACAGGATCTGGCGTGCTTTCAACAATCAATACTGGCCGGCTCACTACTTTGCCGATGCTCAGGGGCGCATTCGTTATCACCACTTCGGTGAAGGCGAGTACGCCGAATCGGAGCGAGTGATTCAGCAACTGCTGCGTGAGGCAGGCGCCGTGAAAGTCGCGGACGGACTGATCAATGCCAATGCCCAGGGTGTTCAACTCGCCCCGGACATGAATGAAGTGCAATCGCCCGAAACCTATGTCGGCTACCGGCGGGCGGAGCATTTCGCCCCTGAAGCCGGCTTGGTGCCGGACAAGGTGGCGGTCTATAGCCCACCTTCACAACTGACCCTCAATGACTGGAGCCTGGACGGCCAATGGACTGTCGGTCCGGAGCGGGCCGTCTCAAGCGCGCCGGCCAGTCGCATCGTTTATCGCTTTCACGCTCGCGATTTGCACTTGGTGTTGGGCCCCGGTGCTGACGGTAAACCGGTACGCTTCAAAGTGTTGATCGATGGAAAGCCCCCCGGAGATGCCCACGGTATCGACGTCGCGCCCGATGGCAGCGGCAGCGTCACCGAGCAGCGGTTGTATCAACTGGTACGCCAGACCGCAGGCGTAACGGAGCGGACATTCAGCATCGAGTTTCTCGATCCCGGTGTGTCGGCGTATGCATTCACGTTTGGTTGATAGCCCCCATTCATTCAGGAGACAGCCCATGAAAACTCCATTCAACTGGCGTCGCACCTTGCTGGGTCTGGCCGCCGCTGGCGTTATCGGTCAGTGCTCTGCGTTCTCTTTCGCAGGCGTCGAAGAGGCGGTCATCATTCCTGCGCCGACGCTCGACGAAACCACCCAGGCGCACAGCGAAACGGCGGTTTTTGCCGGCGGTTGCTTCTGGGGCGTCCAAGGCGTGTTCCAGCATGTCAAAGGGGTGAAAAATGCGGTTTCCGGTTATGCCGGTGGCGCAGCCAACACCGCTCAATACGAGCGGGTCAGTAAGGGGGACACTGGCCATGCGGAGGCCGTCGAAGTGACCTTCGATCCCGCTCAGGTCAGTTACGGAACCTTGTTGCAGATCTATTTTTCGGTGGCCCACAACCCCACCGAACTCAACCGTCAGGGCCCGGACAGCGGCACTCAGTATCGGTCGGCGCTATTCCCGAAAAGCACCGGGCAGCAACGCGTCGCCCAGGCCTACATCACCCAGCTCGACGCTGCCCACGCGTTCAATAAACCGATTGTCACCAAGCTGGAAAGCTACAACGGTTTCTACCCGGCGGAGGAGGAGCACCAGGACTTCCTGACCGAGCATCCGACGTACCCCTACATCGTGATCAATGACCTGCCGAAAGTGTCGCAGTTGAAGCAACTGTATCCGGATCGGTATCAGGAAAAACCAGTGTTGGTGAAAGCGGGCATGTAGGCAGGTGGCTGACAGGACGGAGTCGCCTCACCCCGAAATCAGATTCTTGCCCGCGATTTTCGACCGATACAACGCCTGATCAGCCCTGGCCAGCAACCCGGTCTGTTGTTCTTCTTCAAAGCGTTGCACCACGCCAAAACTCATGGTCACTTGATAGTCCCCGACCGGCAGCAGGCTCGCCAGGCCATGACGGATTCTTTCAGCGAGTGACCTGGCGTCGGCCAACGAGGTATTGGGCAGGATCAGGATGAATTCGTCACCACCCCAACGCGCCAACAGATCGCCTTCGCGCACGCAGTGTTTCACGCTCTCGATCACCTGCACCAACGCCGCATCACCCAGGGCGTGGCCGTAGTGATCGTTGATGTTTTTGAAGTCATCGATGTCCATGGCGATCAGTGACAGAGGCTGACGAAAGCGTTGGGCGCGATCGCATTCCTGGGGCAGGGCTTTTTCCAGACGATAGCGATTGGCGATGGCGGTCAGTACATCGGTTTCCGCCAGTTTGCGATTTTCTTCGAGTTGAATCTGTAACTGCTGATTGACCCGGGACAACTCTCGGGTGCGTTCTTCGACGATGGCTTCGAGGGATTGATTGCGCCGCTCCATTTCTTCGAACAGGCGTTTCTTGTCTTCGATGCTGCGATGCGCGCCGACCATTCGCGCCACCGAACCGTCGGCATTACGTGCCAGCACGTAGCCGCGATCTTCGATCCAGGTGTAAGTGCCATCGCGCATGCGGCAGCGATACTCGGCCTGATAACCGGGAGCGCGCTGATCCAGGTAGTCATCAAACAACGCCATGACCCGCGAATAATCGTCGGGGTGGATCACGTTTTCCCAGGTCAACACGTTGTTATCCAGGGAGTGAGGCGTATAGCCAAGCATCTCGTACCACCCGGGGTTGCGGTAGACGAACCCGGTGTTGGCGTTCCAGTCCCAGATACCATCGCTGACCAGTTCCAGAATGGTGTGCAGCATGTCTTCGTTAAAATTTGACAGATCGAACTTCAACGGCTCGATATTCGATGCCTCACCCATCATCGGTCTCCCTGCCGTCCTGATATCAACGTGACTCGTCAGTCGGGGAGATTAATTCATGGTGTATTGCCCCGGCTAGTGCTTGCCCCACCACTGCAGTGCAAAGTCGACGAAGCTGCGCAATTTCGGCAAACGGTAGCGGTCCTGGGCGTACACCAGGTTCATCGGCCGACTTGGTAGTTGGTAGTCCTGCATCAAGGCCACCAGTTTTCCGTCCCGAAGGTCCTGCTCCACCAACGCATCGGGCACCATCACGATGCCCATGCCGGTTCGCGCCGCTTGATGCAGCCCCGCCGAGCTGTTGATCAGCATCGGCCCACTGACCGCCACCATGACTTCACCTTCGGGGCCCTTCAGACGCCATTGTTTGGCTACCGAGTGCCAGTCATCTCCGGCCGGGTAGGCGAAAGCCAGGCAGTCATGGTGTTGCAGGTCGGCGGGTTTTTCCGGTGTGCCTCGACGCTCCAGGTAATCCTTCGATGCGCACAGGGTCATCGTGTAGTCGATGAGCGGGCGAGAAATCATGTTGGACAGCTCGGTAGTGCCCAGACGAATCGCCACGTCGAAACCGTTGTCGAGCAAGTCCAGGCGCTGGTTGGTCAAAACGACGTCGAGTTTGACTTGCGGACAGCGCAGGGTGAACTCGCTTAAGGCTGGCGCCAGCCGTTCGGTGCCGAAGGTCAGCGGCGCGGTGATGCGCAGAGTGCCGCTCGGTTCGTCGAGGGTCTGTTCGGCCAGGCGTTCGGAATCGGCCACCAGCCCCAGCACTTCGAGACACCGCTGATAGTACGCCGTGCCGAATTCCGTCAAACGTTGACGCCGTGTCGTACGGTTGAGCAGGCGCACACCCAGTCGTTGCTCCAGAGCCCGCAGGTGATTGCCGACCATGGTCGTGGACATTTCGCACTGCAAAGCGGCGGCGGTCATACTGCCGGCTTCCACCACCTTTACGTAAACGGTCATTGCCTGGAATAAATCCATTATCAAGCCCAGCTTTAAAATGATTGAAGTGTTGCAATGTTTATCCAGCTCAGGTGGCTAACCATACTGCAAAAACACCGACTATTGATGGAGCTTGATGTCATGACCGCCACCTGCCTGATGAGCACTTACCAACCCTTGGCCCTGAGTTTCAGTAAAGGCCTGGGCACGCGCCTGTGGGACCAGGCCGGTCGTGAATACCTGGATGCGGTGGCGGGGGTGGCGGTGACCAACGTTGGCCATTCCCACCCGCGAATCGTGTCGGCCATCAGCGAACAGGCCGGCCTGCTGCTGCACACCTCCAATATGTACAGCATCGACTGGCAACAGCGGCTGGCGCAGAAACTGGTTCAACTGTCGGGCATGGAGCGGGCGTTCTTCAACAACTCCGGCGCCGAAGCCAATGAAACCGCGCTGAAACTTGCGCGGCTTTACGGCTGGCACAAAGGCATCGAGCAGCCGCTGGTAGTGGTCATGGAGAATGCTTTCCACGGCCGGACCCTCGGCACCTTGTCGGCCAGCGATGGCCCGGCGGTGCGCCTGGGGTTTAACGAATTGCCGGGGGATTTCATCAAAGTGCCGTTCGGCGACCTCGCCGCCCTGAAGAAGGCGCAGAAAGCCCACGGCCCGCGCATCGTAGCGATACTGATGGAACCGATTCAGGGCGAAAGCGGTGTGCAAGTGGCACCGCCCGGTTATCTCAAAGCGGTGCGCGAACTCTGCGACCGGCGCGCCTGGTTAATGATGCTTGACGAAATCCAGACCGGCATCGGCCGTACCGGCCAGTGGTTTGCCTTCCAGCACGAAGGCATCGTTCCGGATGTCATGACTCTGGCCAAAGGCCTGGGCAATGGAGTGCCCATTGGTGCCTGTCTGGCTCGGGGCAGAGCCGCGGATTTGTTCACGCCCGGCAGTCATGGCAGCACGTTCGGCGGCAATCCGCTGGCGTGCCGGGTGGGTTGCACCGTGTTGGAGATCATCGAGGAACAAGGCCTGTTGGAAAACGCCAGACTTCAGGGTGAGCGTCTGCTTGCCAGATTGCGCATCGAATTGGCCGACGACCCGAATGTCCTGGCGATCCGTGGCCAGGGCTTGATGATCGGTATCGAACTCGTCCAACCGATCCGCGACCTGACCCTGATTGCCGCACGGGATCACGGCTTGCTGATCAACGTGACACGGGGCAAGACCATTCGCCTGTTGCCACCGCTGACAATTGATGAGCGGGAAGTGGAGATGATTGTCAGAGGGGTTTGCCGGGCGGTGAGCGCGGTCTGACTTCTCCTGGATGTACGCCGTTCCCCCGTAGGAGCTGCCGCGGGCTGCTCCTACAGGATCGGTGTCTCGTATAGGATGGTGGGGACGATCAGTCGGTTTGTTGCATCGCACTGATGAAAGCCGAGACTTCAGCCCGGTTCATCAGTTGAAGTTTCCAACCGATGAACGCTTCAAACAAACGCTGATGCGCGGCAAATCCACTGGCTCCTTCGCGAGTACGGTAGCTGCCGGCCCATTCCAGTAACGCTATCAGCAACTCGTCACTGTCGTCCCGCATCGCTTCTCGCTGGCGAATGTTGTTCACGCAGTCTTCGTCCTCCACGCACAGCCAGATCATCGCTGTTGCTTGCTCCACAAGTTCGCTGAGCATCCAGTCGTAAACACCCTCGATAACCCAGCGCTCTTCGCTCGCCGCCACCCGCGCCATTCCCAATGCTTCGGCACGGGGACGGGCGATGCTGTGTTCGTCGGATACCCAGTGAATCAGGTCGAGATCAGTCCAGGGCACTTGCAAGTGCTCGGCCAGTCGTTTGGCCAGCCAACTCTTGCCCGAGCCAGAGTTGCCGATGATCAGGGTGCGGGAGAGGTTCATGGAGTGCGGGTAATGATTGCTCATGGCAACTCAGGCAAAGTCAGTCAGCCGCTTCGCAAATGTCAGGCGCAACCATCCGCGTCTTCGGCGATCCATCCGCATTGAATTGATAAATATCCTGCGGCTGGCCCTTTTCATTGAAGAACACTTGGCCGATTCCTGCCGAATTCCACAGCCGTTCGCCTGCTTCAGCGTGTTCGGGAATGTGCGGAACAATGCGCATGCGCCGGCGCTTAGTCAGCCAGTTGAGTGGCGAACGGGGCGAGTAGAGCCAACGGTTGAGGCGGTCGAACCATTCGAGCAGGGCAGGCGGGAATTCGTTTTTTATGCCGCTGCTGGTGATCTGCCAAATGCGCGGGCCGGCCTTGCGGTGTCGGATCAATACTTCGTAGACGAAGGAATAATGCACATCACCGGACAGCACCACGTAGTTACCGGGTGTGCGGGAGTGTCGGAAAATGTTCAGGATCACCTGGGCCGCGCCGCGATGGGCCATCCAGTTTTCGGCGTCGACCAGCAGTGGATAACCGCACCAGCTGAACACCCGCTGCACGGTTTCGATCAGTTTGACGCCGAAGATCGGCGCCGGCGAAACGATGATTGCCGAGGGGTGGTCGAGCAAATCCTGTTGCAACTCACTGAGGGCCTCCCAGTCCAGCAGGCCCGACGGCTGCTTGAGATTCATCTCACTGCGCCAGCGCCGGGTGCGAGTGTCGAGCACCACCAGTGCGGGGCGAGTGGGCAGTACGTAATGCCACTTTTGAAAGCTCAGCAGCTCATCGATCAAACTGTCCTGGACGTCGCTGTCGAAGTAATGATCCTGCCCTGTGGTGCTCAATAAACGAGTTTGTTCCAGCAGGTCACCAAACGCGTCCGGATTGTTGCCCCAACCCTGGCACAGCATATAAGCAAGCAGCGCGTTGCCGATGATGCGCTTGGAGAACGGATGGCCGTAAGCCGTTTCCTCCCATTGCGCGGAAAGATTCCAGTCATCGGTAATATCGTGGTCGTCAAAAATCATCAGGCACGGCAGATGCGCCATCGCCCGCCCGACACCCTCCAGCCCTGCCTTGAACCCAACGATGCGGGTCTGTTCCAGGGCATAACGTTTGCGTTGTTCGGGCGTCAGTGCCGGTGGTTGTGGCGCGATCAGCGTCCAGGACGTTGGCGACCACACCAGCAGGTACATGGCCATGACCTCGGCGAAGGTCACTAGATGGTTGTCGGCGCTGCTGCTGGTGAAAATCGGCTTACGCGCCCCGCCGAAAAATCGTTCACGCAGGGTTTCGTTGCTCTCAAGCGCCGGTAACAAATCCGCACGATGGTAGTAACTGGCTGGGTGTTCGTAGAGTTTGGCGCTGTCGCTGACCACCGCACCGTCGAGATATTCGTCGAACAGCCCCAGGCGCTCGATCAGGGCGTGAATCGCCCGCAACATCGGCCCCGCGACATCATCCGCATACACTTGATCGCCGCTCATCATTAATAGCGCGGGGCGCTTGCAAGCATCCGGCTCGGACGCAAGCAACCGGTCGACGCACAGCAAGCCATCGGCCGCCGGATGGTGAGGTTTACGGCAGGAGCCATGCAGCAGCTGATCGATCCCCGAGCGCAACACGAAATTCGGGCAACGCGCTTCGCCATATAGTAGATGAGGTGCCCACTCGGCGATGCCGGACTGAGCGCCATCCGCCTCGGTGATCAGCAGGTCGTACTCGATCAACGTGTCACAGGGCAGGGCGGTGTTCAGTGGCACATCTATTAAATGAACAAAGGCATGAGTGCCGACGGGAATGATCGTGCATTGATCCGCACTGAGGCGGATATCGATGCCTTGCAGGCGCAGCGTCAGCGTCAGCGCACGTGATCCCACCAGCCAGAGCACCAGTCGCGTAGGTTCCAGGCGCCGCAATAGCGGGCCGACGAGGGCGGGGGGCAGCGATTGACGAGCGTTAGTTAGTGGCAAAGACATGGACATCCAGTTCAAGACTCTTGGCGCAGAGGGGCGCGATCATAGCGCAGCTGGTGAAGAGGGCGGGTTTGTCGACGGGTAATGCAAGCAAAGCCAGGACTGCTCATGAGGTAGAAGTCGGTACTCGGCCTAGGCTACCTGGGCTAGGGGAAAATAATTACAGTAGGTGGTTGACCACCAAATAAAATACTGTATTATTCGCCTCCCGCTAACGAGGAGTTTGAAACTGAGTTAGCGGCAAGTAGCTGAATTTCATGAAGAAAATTTGAAATTTACTGCTTGACAGCAACAGAGGCTGCTGTAGAATGCGCGCCTCGGTTGAGACGAAAGATCTTAACCAACCGCTCTTTAACAACTGAATCAAGCAATTCGTGTGGGTGCTTGTGGAGTCAGATTGATAGTCAACAAGATTATCAGCATCACAAGTTACTCCGCGAGAAATCAAAGATGTAACCAACGATTGCTGAGCCAAGTTTAGGGTTTTCTCAAAACCCAAAGATGTTTGAACTGAAGAGTTTGATCATGGCTCAGATTGAACGCTGGCGGCAGGCCTAACACATGCAAGTCGAGCGGCAGCACGGGTACTTGTACCTGGTGGCGAGCGGCGGACGGGT
>NZ_CAXAQH010000031.1:0-72004 GCF_963970905.1 Pseudomonas sp. EL_65y_Pfl2_R96
TGCTGGCTCAGTTGAAAAGCTGGATGGAAAAGACCCAACCCCAGGTCACCGCTCAAAACGCCCTGGGCAAAGCCATCAGCTACCTGGCGAGCAACTGGAACAAACTTGAACGGTACGTCGAGGAAGGCTATTTGCCAATCGACAACAACCCTGCCGAAAGAGCCATCAGGCCCTTCGTGATCGGAAGAAAGAACTGGTTGTTCAGCGACACGCCCAAAGGTGCGACGGCTAGTGCCCAACTTTACAGCTTGGTCGAGACCGCCAAAGCCAACGGCCAAGAGCCCTATGCGTGGCTGCGCCACGCACTTGAGCGCCTGCCGACGGCTTCTTCGGTTGAGGATTACGAAGCTTTACTGCCCTGGAACTGCTCGCCGGTATCGCGTAGTTAAACGCGCTATCCATCTTGCTGGCTGGTAGGGTTTACGGTGAGCTTAAAGAATACGAGCGGAGCAACGATCATGGAATACGACGATAAACTGATTGAAGAAGCCGTGCTTGCCCTGTTGGCAACCTTCAGCTTTGATAACGGCAATGCTTGGAAAGGGTTCGACTTCGAGACCATGAGCCGATTACATGAACAGGGTTTCATCAGTAATCCGGTGAACAAGAACAAATCGATTTGGTTAACGGCTGAAGGGCTGGAGCGAGGTCGGCAGATAGCCGACCGGTTGTTTGGGGTAGGAACCCAAGGGGAGCATGTATCCGACTCGGATACCTGACTTCATACCCCGGCCATCCGGTAGGTGGGGTTTATGGATCGCATACGCTAAATCAAGGCCGACCATAAACAGCAAAGTTCAGATTGGTCGAGCTCTTGCCGGCTGGGAAGAGACCTCTAAGGTTGTTCATCGAGACATTACGGATGTTGAACGACTCAGAGGAAGCGTTGGGTGTCACTTCAACGTAGTGAAGGTTCTTGTCGCTACCGCCGGCGTAATCCAGTCGAACCATGAAGGTTCCCGACCCGCCAGCCGAAACCAGCTTGAAGGATTTGTACTGCTGAATTGCAGACTCAACGAAGTTGATGCCTGCCCTCTCTCCTTCTTTGTTTTTGATTTCGCAACGACCGTTGCCTAAGAAAGTGAATCCATCCAGATCTGCTTGCGCTGCAGCAGTAAAGGATTCGCGCGGATCAATCGAATCTTGTTCATCAAGCATGACTCATCTCCTTATAAGTTGAACTTCCTTACAGCACGGCGAACTCTAGTCCAGGGCCGCCTGATATCAAGCTCAGAGCTCTGCGCCACTGACAGACGGTGCCCTCGCTTATCTCCTCACCTTCGGTAATCGGTCAGTACGACCCCTCACGCATGGCGCGGTTTTCTCGAATCTGATTGGCAACGCCGTGCGCCACGACCACTTACAGCGTCCAATTAATGTCATATTGACCGGGGATGGCACACCGCCCTTTTGCGTACAGAATCATGGAAAGCCAATTCCTCCCGCTGCATTGTCTGCTCTCTTCAATCCGGAAAGATGTTATTCCCGCTATGCTGAGGGAGAACCAGGCGCTTGGCGGCAGCATCAATTTAACAGGGAGTTGGTGTCCTGTCTTTCATGGGGCTCGTTCATTTACTTTCTAACACCTAATTTATTGGATTACTCATTGTTCAGAGCATAGTCATTCCGTAGCCAGCAAAAATATCTTTTTGGAATAACGCAACTCAATGCTTGCATTCCGCCATCTACCCTACCTAAAGGACAGGTTTTTCTACCCGGAAAACTCGGCCTGCTGTAGCCGATACGCACGCTCAAGCGCCAAGCCGTGAGTCACCTTTCAAAGCAAGTCTGATACAGTCGCCTTGGTAAATTCGTTGACAGCAAGTCAAAACATGGCAAAACCAGCCGCACGCATCACCGACCCCACCGGTTGTCCCCTGCCAGGGCACGGCCCCAAAGTGATCGCCTCCGGTTCTCCCGACGTGTTCTTCGACGGACTTGCAGCCGCGACCAAAGGCGATACCTGTACCTGTGGCAGCGCTTTAGCGTCGGACGTATCAGCTACGGTGCTCATCAATGGCAAGAATGCTGCACTGGTCGGTACTGTCGGCACCCATGGCGACGTCGTGATCGGCGGCTCGGGTACGGTCATCATCGGTGATTCCCATACACCGGCACCGTTCATTCCGCCTGCCCCTATGACCATCCATGGGAACTGGATCGGCTTTAAAATTCCGGTCGTAGAGAGCTATGAAGGGCTATCCTGCGTTGCACACTTCGAAGACGGATCCGTGATGCAAGGCGTGTTTGATGCAAAAAACACCGTAAAATTTTCAAACCCCACAGGCAATGCCTGTACCGCCATCGATTACGGCACTGAAGATGCCTCAGACGGTATTTCAATCCTCGATAGCATCCTCAGTAAAATCCAGAGATAAGGATCATCTCGTGACAGAACCAATGGTCATTACGGGCAGCTACATTTTAAAAAGAGAGCATGACCTTCACAGCTCACCTTTGGAAATGGCGATTGCCGGCATGGAAGGCGCAGCAGCGCGCTTTGCTACCGATGCTATAAAGGACGCCAAAACCCGCTTGAAGTACCAAAGCAAAATTCAAGAGATGTCTCGACTGGTTGAAGCTGAGGTCATGGCAGGCAAGATCAGCGCTAAAGATGGCGTAGCGTATTGTCAGGAAATGCGTAACAACATCATGACCGAGCATCGAAAATTCACATCCGCCCAAGGCGTCGCTGTTGCGGAAAATATCAAGCTCAACGGCCCCACATTGCAAACCACTTTGGACAAGTACGCTCACTCACTTTACAAAAAGAAATTCGACCTTTTAACCGATTTAGAGAAGTCCAAAGTCCACTACCTGATTTTGAAGAAGTCCGGTGTAGATAATCCCAAGGTTACTCGCGGCACAAAGATCATGAAAGTGACTGGGAAAGTTGCCTGGATCGTGACCGCAGCCTTTGCAGCGTCTGAAATCTATAAAGCCGATAACAAAACCAAGGAAACCGGACGCCAGGGCATCATTCTGGGCGGTGGTGCTGCCGGAGGCGCATTGGCCGGCCTAAGCGTGTCGATGCTGTGCGGCCCCGCCGCTCCGGTTTGCGCCATTGCTGTAGTGTTGGCGGGCAGCGTAGCCGGAGGTATTCTTGGCGAAATCGCAGCGGACAGCATTGACGATGAGCTGGAGGAGTTCCTAACATGGGGCGTTCGATGACCGACGAGGAACGGTCCTATGTCTACTGGGCATTATCCGATGCGTTTGTCGATACCGAGGTTGACTATGAAGCCATTGCACGCGAGACCGAGGACTACGATCCAGAAGAGATCAAGAGAATTCTTTATCATGAAGTAGCCCCCGTCTGTCATACAAACCTTGAATCAGTAATACCCATGATATGGTCAGCTTTCAACTTGGAAAATTTGGAAGCTGACATAAAAAAGACCTTGGAGGCTCGAAAAAAAAACTACTTCAGGCAGCAGAAGGATAGACTGCTAATTCGCTGGCTCAAGTTCAGATACAAATATATATGGGCAGAAATAGCCAAGCACTACAACAAAAACAAACCCACCCTTCCTACATAAACAGCATCGGTGATACCGATAATTCGTTGAGCATGCGCCGGGCAAGTAATAGAAAGCCAGCAGCCGCAAACAAAATGAGAACTGTTTAGTCGCGTTCAACTCAAAGCAGACATTCGGCAATGACCTTCATGAGTCGATAGCGATCAATCCACTACATTGGGCATGACCTTTCTTTCGGATATAGGCATTAAAAAACTGCGACCACCAATAAGTGGTTGCAGTTCCTAGAGAGGTTCAAGTAAATTAAAACTCTAGGTACTCAAACAATGGGAGTGCATGGAAGTATTTGTCGGATACCCCCGCGCGTCGCTTTGCCCACGCCATGATAATCGCGCCCAAACTACTGTACATGCAACCAGCAAATATAATGACTTGTCCTCATGAATTTCGACCAAGCTTAGGCATCGGACTTCAGCAGTGACGGTCGCCCCTCAACGATCACGAGTTTCGAATGCAGTCCCCGATGCCCACTCTCAATGAGCGCTACTTTGGCCAGCGAGGGGTAAATCAATGAACCTCAGCAGTTGGCCTGAACAATATGGACCGTTCCCAATAGGGTCCCCCAAGTCAATAATAGCCCTCCTAATTCAGCCAGCTCCCAATTCATGATCACCAACTCGCCGCTCACCTCAGCCTTCCCCTGACGTTGGTTGGTGTTGCTGTAGCGAATGTCCAAGGTTTCGAAGTGGAAGCCTTCGAACACCCGCCGAATGTCCGGGTGATCGTTGATGCTGACCATCACCTTGCCTTTACAGCGGCGCATGAAGTCGGCCATGCGCTCATAGTTCTCGAACGGAAAGTCCACGCCGTAGCCGGCGGTCTGCCAGTAAGGCGGGTCCATGTAATGGAAGGTATGAGCACGGTCATAGCGTTCAGCGCATTCAAGCCAAGGGAGGTTTTCGACGTAGGTGCCGGACAAGCGTTGCCAAGCAGCCGAGAGGTTTTCTTCAATCCGCAGCAGGTTGATCGTCGGGCCGGTGATGGCAGTGCCGAACGTTTGCCCGGTAACCTTGCCGGCGAAGGCATGGTGCTGCAGGTAGAAGAATCGGGCGGCACGCTGGATGTCGGTGAGGGTTTCGGGGCGGGTCATCTTCTGCCACTCAAATACTTGGCGTGAGCTGAGCGCCCATTTGAATTGGCGCACGAATTCTTCCAAGTGGTTCTGCACGACGCGATACAGAGTGACCAGGTCGCCGTTGATGTCGTTGAGGACTTCAACCGGCGCGGCCTGAGGCCGCATGAAGTACAGCGCGGCAACGCCGGCAAAGACTTCGACGTAGCATTCGTGCGGTGGGAAGAGCGGGATGAGGCGGTCGGCCAGGCGGCGTTTGCCGCCCATCCAAGGGATTATGGGTGTAGACATGAAATGCAAGACCTTTACTGTATGAATAAACAGGCGCTAGGCTCGCCGCGCTTTGTGCACGAAGCAGGAGCCTTGGCTGGACTTGCAGGGGCAATCTGCAGGTGAGGCGACGGGGTGGATGTTGACGCATCCTACCCGTCGCTCCTTTTTTAGAACGGATTATTCGGGCAACCAATCAGGGAGTTCATGAGCATGAAGCGATTTTGGCAACGAAGTGAAAAAATTGTAAAAGTTGAGATTGTAAATCAGCAACTATCTTGCCAAGAGAAAGATAACGCTCAAACCTCATCATTCGGCACTCCGCAAAAACCGCCTGGAAAAGAATTAAATTTTGATCTTTCATTGAAAGTACTGGCGTTCACAGCGGTAGTACTCAACAGCTGTCTCGCGATTATGGGGTATGTAGACTTCACGGGGTATCTGCAAGCGTTTGGAATAAGTACAAATGAGTTAGACCTGAGCTTATCCACCTTACTTTTTCAAGGTTACATAGAAATTATAGTTACCTCTTTCAACGCAGCCGCAGATCACTCTCTTCTAGGCGCCCTAGCAATACTGATCGTGATGACTTGTATCTTTTTGTTTCCCGTATCGATTTTTTTTAAGAACAGAGATCGTATTGACAAAACCGTAGCTGCCATGATGATTGGTTATCTCGCCTTTATAGTACTGATAATCCCTTTGGTTGGACTCCACAGAGGTGAAGAAAGAGCCAACAAACTCTTCGACAAACAAAACAGCATTGACCCAACGCAAAAACTTAAAGTCAGCCTCTCGATGAAAACCAAAGAAGGAGTCTCTGTCTCGGGAGAAACTATTTTTGCTTCGCCACAATATACCTATATATTGCAACGACGCGAACTGTATAAGATCGCAAACAGAGACAACCACATTGTGAGCATCGCAAATGTACTAGAAACCCCCAAAAGAAGCGCTGCATCTTCCGGCAACTCACAATGATTTTTCCTCGATTACTAACTTTATGTAATTTTGACACGCAGATAGGGCGATCAGTCCTTGGTCGCCGGCATCGGTGATGCCGATAATTCGTTGAGCATGCGCCGGGTCAAGTTGGGCTCTTGTGGGGCCATGAACCACGCCGCTGGTTGAGGGGGTGGCTGACATTGAGCCGCTGCTGGCCGACTGGGTGGTGTCGAGTAGGACTGACAGGCGCAGATCAGCAGTGGCAAGACGGTCGCGCAGGCGACCTTGATCACGTTGGGCATCGCTCAGAACTCGGTAATGGGTTTGTTCGCTGGCGGAGAGCTGCTGCTCCAGGGCCAGGCGCTTGGCCTGCTCAGCCTGTTGTTGCGCTGCAGCGGCCAGTGTTTGTTGATTGAGACTTTCCGCCTGCAGGCGGGCTTGTTGGTCCAGCTCCCGGCCGTAGCGCCAGTCCTGAACCTGCCACGCTAACGCGGCAGATCCGCCGGCCAATGCGGCCAGCAGCACGCCTTGGGCCAACAGCCGATACGGTGCCGGGATCAGGTCGACGAGACGCATAGCACCGCCCTCGCCCGAGCCCACAACTCCAGCCGATCCTTCAGGCCGTTGAGTCCGCCGTTGATTTGGCGGGTGATCGCATTGAATTCATCCCGATCCGCCAGGGCGTTCAGCTCACGACCCCACCAAAACCACGCGGCCGACTCGGCAGCCCATTGCGGCAGCTCCATCAGCTCCGGGGTGCGCAGCAATCGTTCGTCGCCGAACAGCGCCAGGCTGCAGCGCAGGTAGTTGCTGCGACCAGTGATCTGGATCAGGCCACGACCGCGATAGCGCTGACCGTCACCATCCGGCTCGGGCGTATTGCCCAGTTTCGTGGCCAGATTACCGGTGTCGTACTTGCTCAGGTACTGATCGCCCCCCAGTTCGCGGACGTACTGCAACTGGCCGGATTCGTGCCCGACCTGAGCCAGGAGCGCGGCTTGGCGCTGGGGGGTGTTGATTTGCCGATGAGCCATCGCTGTGTTTAGGGCGGATACAAAAACGCCCGCTTGGCGGCGGGCGTTGGGCATGATGAATTGGATCTGCTGGGTCGTTATCTGCATAGATGCTCCAAATGCAAAAAAGCCCGCTTTGCGCGGGCTTTTCGGTTAATAGACCTTCCCGATCAGAAGGTACATTTCGAGGTGGTAGGGTGACGGATCATTTCATGTACGCACTCTGATTTAGCGTTCTGCCTCTCAATAAATGGCGGGTAAACCAAGGCTGCGCACAGGAGCAATGGCACGAGATAAAATGACAGGTACAGTCTTCCAAGCATTACGAGCTACCTTTCTGGTTGGTCTTCAGAAAAGCTAACGAAAAACAAAACGCCCTGCCACCGAACTCGTGCGATTTACGCACAGCAGAATCTATTCGTACGACTCTTAACTCAGTAACGCTGCGCTACTGCTTATCGACGTGGTGATTCAGGGTTACAAGGGCGTCAGCAATTACATACTCGACGAATTGGACGTGTACCCCCATGGTTGATACGAACACTCTTTTTGGCGGCATGCTCACGACTCTGGGGGCGGCGAAGAAAACCAACTGTGACGCGCTGGGGATTCCCTGGGAGCCCAAGTATTTGTCGATCGGTGATGCAAACGGCACCGATCCAGTTCCAAGTCCCACGCAGACGGCGCTGATCCATCAGGTTCATCGCGCCCAGCTCAATCAACTGCGCGTGTCGACAGCATCACCTCGGTGATGCTGCGCAAGGTTGTAGCGAACACCGAATGGCCTTCACCGGGGGTGAAGCGCTCAGCGATCCAGCGCCTGACCACGGTGCTTGGTACGGCGGTGAAAGACGGGCTGATCACCCGCAACCCGGTCGAGTCCCTCGAACTGCCGGCGAAAGCCAAGAAGCCGATCAACCCCTTCACGGTGGGCGAGGCGAACAAGATCATCGATCACCTATATAAGTCGCTGACCCATTCGATGCGCATCTACGCGGCGTACTTCGAGTTCGCCTTCTATACCGGCATGCGCCTGAGTGAAATGGCGGCGTTGCGCTGGGAGGAGGTCGACAAAGAGAAGCGCCTGGTGAACGTGTGTCGGATCGTCGCGGACTACAAGATCGAGGAGCGGACCAAAACCCGCAATATCCGCCAGGTCATGCTCAACAGTCGCGCTTTGCATGCCATAGAACAAGCCGAGCACATGGCCAAACAACGCACACAGCAGAGCCGCCGGAAGCAGGCAAAGTCGTCGTTTGTGTTCCCGCCGACCAAGAACTTCGAGCTCATCCAGCAGTCGAGTGTGACCGACAAACACTTCCAGGTGGCGCTGACCGATTTGAAGCTTCGCGCCCGCCGGCAATACAACTGCCGACACACATACGCTACCATGTGCCTCATGGCGGGGATGAACCCTGCGTTTATTGCCACTCAGCTCGGTCATAGCGTTCAGATGCTGCTATCGACCTACGCCCGATGGATAAACTCCAGCACCGACTGGGGTGAACTCGGGAAGCTCGAAAACAGCTGGATTGGTACAAAATTGGTACAGGCAGAAACAGTACCCCTCTGAAACCCTTATGGAATCAGCCTCTGTGACACTGGAACAGAATTACACCGAGATTCTCGGCCAATTGGGCGAGGACGCCTCCCGCGAGGGCCTGCTCGACACGCCAAAACGTGCCGCCAAAGCCATGCAGTACCTCTGCCGCGGTTATGAACAGACACTGGAAGAGGTCACCAACGGTGCCTTGTTCAGCTCCGACAACAGCGAGATGGTGCTGGTCAAGGACATCGAGCTCTACTCGTTGTGCGAGCACCATCTGCTGCCGTTCATCGGCAAGGCCCACGTTGCCTACATTCCGAGCGGCAAGGTCCTGGGGCTGTCGAAAGTCGCGCGCATCGTCGATATGTACGCCCGCCGCCTGCAGATCCAGGAAAACCTCAGCCGCCAGATCGCCGATGCGGTCCAGCAAGTCACCGGCGCACTGGGCGTGGCGGTGGTGATCGAGGCCAAGCACATGTGCATGATGATGCGCGGTGTGGAGAAACAGAATTCGACGATGATCACCTCGGTGATGCTCGGCGAGTTCCGCGAAAACGCAGCCACCCGCAGCGAGTTTCTCAGCCTGATCAAGTAACGCGCAGCACGAAGAAAACCGGCACTCATCGCCGGTTTTTTTTCGCCCGTGAAAAATCAGGTAAGCTGCGCGCCTTCTGTTTGCCCCTGAGAGGCTTATACCGTGTTCGTAAAAGCGCTTCGTGTCGGCCTCGGCCAACTGATCATCTTCATCGACTTCATTACTCGTCCAGGCAAGAAGCAGCGCCCCGCCGCCGCTCAGGCTCAGGTCGAAACGGCCGCCAAGGACCTGACCCTGTATCAGTTCCACGCCTGCCCGTTCTGCGTGAAAACCCGCCGCACCCTGCGTCGCCTGAACGTTCCAGTGGCCTTGCGCGATGCCAAGAACAACGAACAGGATCGCCAGGCCCTGCTGGAGCAAGGTGGCAAGATCAAGGTGCCGTGCCTGCGCATCGAAGAGAATGGCCAGACTACCTGGATGTATGAGTCCAAGGTGATCATTGATTATCTGGATAAGCGGTTTGCTGCGGCCTGATGGTTTTTGTGGTGCTTCGACCGGCGCCATCGCGGGCAAGCCCGCTCCCACAGGGATTTGTAGAGTAAATGGGATCTGTGTTTAAGACAGATCCACTGGTGGGAGCGAGGCTTGCCCGCGATGAGGCCAGACCAACCGCCACAAACTTCAGACAAAAATAAACCGGCCCATAGGCCGGTTTATTTGTTTACGCCCTCCCCTCAAGCTGCTTCTGCCGCCTGTGCCTGACGCACCACCGCCGCCAAACGCTTGAACCCTTCGTCCAGATGCGCCGGGTCGATGTGACTGAAGTTCAGCCGCAGATGACCGGGGTTATTGTCCGGCTCAGGGAAAAATGGGGCAAGCCTCGCTCCTACAGTCGTACACATACCCTGCAGGAGCGAGGCTTGCCCGCGAAGGCGTCCTTCCTGGCGATATATCCCTATTGCCAAACTTTTCGTCCACAAAATCAAAAACATTATTTGCATTATTTGTATACAAAAGCATAATTCGCTTCGTGCGAGTTCCTGACCAACAAGTCAACAAATTCGCAAGTACCTCAAAGGGTCGCTGCCACCCTCATGGGTCCGGCCCTGGAAATAACAATAAAACTCTTGAGGAGTACTCGCTGTGGAAAGCCGCAAATCCGAAGCCTCGACGCTGGAACTCTCGCCGCCATTACGCAATGGCTGGCTGGAGCGCATCTTCAAACTCAGCTTGCACGGCACCACGGTGAAGACCGAGCTGATCGCCGGCCTGACAACCTTCATCACCATGGCTTACATCATCTTCGTCAACCCCAACATCATGGCCGACGCCGGGATCGATCACGGTGCCGCGTTCGTCGCCACCTGCATCGCCGCCGCGCTGGGTTGCCTGCTGATGGGGCTGTACGCCAACTGGCCGGTCGGCCTGGCACCGGGCATGGGCCTGAACGCGTTCTTCACCTACACCGTGGTCGGCACCATGGGCTACAACTGGGAAACCGCTCTCGGCGCGGTGTTCGTGTCCGGTGTGTTGTTCATGTTCCTGACCTTCTCCCGGATCCGTGAATGGCTGCTCAACAGCATTCCAGTGAGTTTGCGCTTTGCCATGGGCGCCGGCGTGGGCCTGTTCCTGGGGCTGATCGGCTTGAAAACCGCAGGCATCGTCGTCGATAGTCCGGCAACCCTGATCAAACTCGGCTCCCTGCGCGAACCTGGCCCACTACTGGCTGCCATCTGCTTCCTGATGATTGCCGTGCTCAGCTACCACAAAGTGTTCGGCGCGATCCTCATCAGCATCATCACCGTGACCCTGGCCGGCTGGGGCCTGGGCCTGGTGCATTACGAGGGCATCATGTCGGCGCCACCGAGTCTGGCCCCGACCTGGATGGCCATGAACATCGCCGGCGTATTCAACGTCAGCATGATCAGCGTGGTGCTGGCCTTCCTCTTCGTGCACATGTTCGACACTGCCGGCACCTTGATGGGCGTTGCCCAGCGCGCCAATCTGGTGAACGCTGACGGCCGGATCGAAAACCTGTCCCGCGCCATGAAAGCCGACAGCGCCTCTAGCGTCTTCGGCGCCATGGTCGGTGTTCCGCCAGTTACCAGCTACGTGGAAAGTGCCGCTGGCGTAGCCGCTGGTGGTCGGACTGGTCTTACCGCTGTGACCGTAGGTGTGCTATTTATTGCCGCGATGTTTTTCGCACCGCTGGCTGGCATGATTCCCGCTTACGCCACCGCCGGTGCGCTGATTTATGTGGCGATGCTGATGATGGGCGGCATGGCTCATATCGAATGGGACGAAGCGACCGACAGCATTCCGGCGATCGTCACCGCGATCATGATGCCGCTGACCTTCTCGGTCGCCGACGGCATTGCGCTGGGCTTTATCACTTACGTGACGCTGAAGGCTGGCACCGGCAAGTACAAGGAAATTTCCGTCAGCCTGTGGGTGCTCTGCGCGATCTTCATCGCCAAGTTCATCTTCTTGTAAGCGTCACGCGGTACCCGTTTCAAACCAGCCTCACCCCGTCGGGTGGGGCTTTTGCACATAGGGAGGAAAGTGATGAGTCTGGAAACCTGGCTGCTGTTCAGCGGCGCTGCGCTGGTGGCGATCCTGATCCCGGGGCCACTGTCTTTGCTGATGATCAGCAACAGCTTGAATTACGGTTTGCGCCGTTCTTACCCGGCGTTTCTGGGCGGCGTGATTGCGTCGATCTGCCTGCTCAGTGCTTCGGCGCTTGGCTTGGGCGCATTGTTGCTGGCGTCGGAACAGCTGTTCAGCGCCCTGAAAATCGTTGGCGCGCTGTACCTGTTCTACCTCGCCTGGCAGAGCTGGCAGCAATCGCGTCAGCCATCCCAAGGCGCTGAAGTGCCTCAGGCTGCGCCGGTGCCACGCTTTCGTGCGCTGTTTGGGCGCGCGTTCATGCTCGGCGCCAGTAACCCGAAAGACATTTTGTTCTTTGCCGCGTTCCTGCCGCAGTTTCTGAGCGCCGAGCAACCGTTCCTGCCGCAGTTGCTGGTGATGATTGCCACCTGGACGGTGCTGGATCTGCTGTGCAAGCTGGCTTATGGCCTCGGTGCCCATGGCGCGGCGCGGTATCTGCGCAGTGGCAAGGGGCAGAGCTGGTTTAACCGGGTCAGTGCGGGGTTGTTCAGTGGCGCCGGTGCGGCGTCGTTATTGAGCCGCTAAAAGCAAAAGCTTCGCGAGCAAGCCCACACATTGGAATGCGTACTCCTGTGGGAGCGGGCTTGCTCACGAAGGCGTCATTCGCAACACCACATTATCTACAGACAAAAAAAAGCCCGCAGTGTGAGCGGGCAAAAGACCAAAGAAGCTATATGCGCAGGATTCTTGGGGGGGAGAGTCCTAGCTTCCTCTATAGGTCGAATAGCTGTAAGGCGAAATAAGCAACGGCACATGGTAGTGATCCTGTTCGGCAGAGATACCGAACCGCAGCACCACCACATCCAGGAACGCAGGCTCTGGAAGCTGAACACCACGGGCGCGGTAGTAATCGCCCGCGTGAAACTGAAGCTGATAGACCCCGGACCGATAGTCATCGCCTTGCAGCAGCGGCGCGTCGACCCGGCCATCGCCATTGGTGAGCGCCGTGGCGACCAGTTCCAGCTGCGAACCTTCAACGCGGTACAGCTCGACCTTGATCGAGCTGCCCGGGCAACCGTGTGCAGCGTCCAAAACGTGTGTAGTCAAACGTCCCATTGATTCTGCGCGCCTGCCTGCGTGGAGCAGTCAGACCTCGCGCCTCCCGAAGTCAGTTGAAAAGGAGGCCGCACCGTTTCGGAGCACGAAAAGTTGCGGCGAGCGACTGATTAAGACATTTTTCAAAAAAATTGTACACAATAAAAACGACATTTTTACCACCATCGCCGTCATTCAGGGTTTGACGGCGAATCTTGCACCGAACCATAAGATCAGCGGACCTTCTATCCATTAGCTGACCAGTCAGGCAGGTTTCTTGCAGTACCCTCCAAAGAGGGCAGTCAGTGAAAAAGGCAAAAAATCAGGCTTACAAAGTGAATATAAAGTTGTATACAATCAACCCATCGCTGTGACGCCAGCCTGTCATCCCACTGCCTGGCCGCCACACAACCCTGACCTTGAACAAGTCGACACGAACAAGAAGGAAGACTGCAGTGAGCGCTGACTACCCACGCGACCTGATCGGTTACGGCAGTAACCCTCCTCACCCACACTGGCCGGGCAATGCCCGCATCGCCTTGTCCTTCGTGCTCAACTACGAGGAAGGTGGCGAGCGCAATATCCTTCACGGCGATAAAGAGTCCGAAGCCTTCCTTTCGGAAATGGTCTCGGCGCAGCCGCTGCAAGGCGAGCGCAACATGAGCATGGAATCCCTTTACGAGTATGGCAGCCGTGCCGGCGTCTGGCGGGTTCTGAAACTGTTCAAGGAATTCGACATCCCGCTGACGATCTTCGCCGTGGCCATGGCCGCCCAGCGCCATCCGGACGTGATCCGTGCCATGGTCGAGGCCGGCCACGAAATCTGCAGCCACGGCTATCGCTGGATCGATTACCAGTACATGGACGAAGCGCAGGAACGCGAGCACATGCTCGAAGCGATCCGCATCCTCACCGAAATCACCGGCGAGCGCCCGTTGGGCTGGTACACCGGCCGCACCGGCCCGAATACCCGTCGGCTGGTGATGGAAGAAGGCGGTTTCCTCTACGACTGTGACACCTACGACGACGACCTGCCCTACTGGGAACCGAACAACCCGACCGGCAAGGCGCATCTGGTGATTCCGTACACCCTGGACACCAACGACATGCGCTTCACCCAGGTCCAGGGCTTCAACAAGGGCGACGACTTTTTCGAATACCTCAAAGACGCCTTCGACGTGCTGTATGCCGAAGGCGCCGAGGCACCGAAAATGTTGTCGATCGGCCTGCACTGCCGGCTGATTGGCCGCCCGGCGCGCCTGGCCTCGCTCAAACGCTTTATCGAATACGCTAAAAGTCATGAACAGGTGTGGTTCAGCCGTCGCGTCGACATCGCCCGTCACTGGCACGAAACCCACCCGTATCAAGGGGCCGCGAAATGAGCCACTTCCAAACCCTGAAGCCCTCGACCCTGAGCCGCGACGCGTTTGTCGCCGCCTTCGCCGACATCTACGAGCACTCGCCATGGGTGGCCGAGAAGGCCTTCGACCTGGGCCAGGACGCTTCGATCGATGAGATCGAAACCCTGCACCAGCGCATGAGCGACATCTTGTTGAGCGCTGATCACACAAGCCAACTGGCCCTGATCAACGCTCACCCGGACCTGGCCGGCAAAGCCGCCGTCCAGGGCCAGCTTACCGCAGCCAGCACTGAAGAACAGTCTGGCGCGGGTATTCACCAATGCACGGCCGAAGAGTTCCAGCGCTTCACCGAGCTGAACGACGCCTACAAGGCCAAGTTCAAGTTTCCCTTCATCATGGCGGTAAAAGGCAGCAACCGGCATCAGATCCTCGCAGCGTTCGAAACGCGCATTCACAACTCGGTCGACACCGAATTCAAATGCGCGCTGGCGCAGATCAACAAGATCGCGTTGTTCCGATTACTGACCCTATAGCAAGCCTGGCCCGACGTTGACGAACGCAAAAAACGCCCCGGGCCCTGCAAGCATCCCAAGCCAACTTATTTAAAGGCAGACAAGAAGAATGAAAGCTTACGCCGTACCTTTCGAGAAGTTCGTCAACCTGGCCGACGCCCGCCTGGGCACCAAAATCATCTCGGTCACCGATGACTGGTTCGCAGACGCCAACCGTCTGTTCCAGCCGACCCCGGCCGTGTGGAAGGAGGGCGTGTTCGATGACAACGGCAAGTGGATGGACGGCTGGGAATCGCGCCGCAAGCGCTTCGAAGGCTACGACAGCGCGGTGATCCGCCTGGGCGTACCGGGTTCGATCAAGGGCGTGGACATCGACACTTCATTCTTCACCGGTAACTACCCACCATCGGCCTCGCTGGAAGCGTGCTTCCTGGCCTCGGGCGAGCCGGACGAAAACACCCAGTGGACTGAAGTGCTGTCGGCCGTCGAGCTGCAAGGCAACAGCCACCACTACCACGAAATCAACAACGACCGGGCGTTCAGCCACCTGCGCTTCAACATCTACCCGGATGGCGGCGTGGCCCGTCTGCGCGTGTACGGTATTCCGCACCGCGACTGGTCCGCTGTGGGTGACAACGAG
Source organism: Pseudomonas sp. EL_65y_Pfl2_R96 (assembly GCF_963970905.1). Lineage (NCBI taxonomy): Bacteria > Pseudomonadati > Pseudomonadota > Gammaproteobacteria > Pseudomonadales > Pseudomonadaceae > Pseudomonas > Pseudomonas sp. EL_65y_Pfl2_R96. The sequence goes on from NZ_CAXAQH010000031.1 coordinate 15,136, forward strand.
CAAATCGACTTGGCCGCAGCCCTCAACGGTGGCCGCGCCCTCGCCTGCTCCGACGAACACTTCGGCCGCATGAGCAACATCCTCAACCCGGGCCGTGGCATCAACATGGGCGATGGCTGGGAAACCGCCCGTCGTCGCACGCCGGGCAATGACTGGGTGATCGTCGCACTGGGTCATGCCGGCGAGGTCGAGAAAGTCATCGTCGACACCCTGCACTTCAAGGGCAACTACCCGGACACGTGCTCGATCCAGGGTGCATTCGTGAAAGGCGGCACCGACAGCCAGATCGAAACCCAATCGCTGTTCTGGCGCGAATTGCTGCCGAGCCAGAAGCTGGAAATGCACGCCGAACACACCTTCGCCGAGCAGATCAAGGCACTGGGCCCGATCACCCACATCCGCCTGAATGTGTTCCCGGATGGTGGTGTGAGCCGCCTGCGCGTTTTGGGCAAGGTCGCGAAGTAAGATTGCGATGATCGTTCCCACGCTCTGCGTGGGAATGCATACCGTGACGCTCCGCGTCACAGTGGACGCGGAGCGTCCATGGCGGCGTTCCCACGCAGAGCGTGGGAACGATCAAATTCAAAAGATTAAGAAGACCAGCATGCGCACATTGACGATTGAACCGCTGACCAAAGAAGCCTTCGCCCCTTTCGGTGACGTGATCGAAACCGACGGTAGCGATCACTTCATGATCAACAACGGTTCGACCATGCGCTTTCACAAACTGGCTGTGGTCGAAACCGCCACGCCAGAGGACAAGGCGATCATCAGCATCTTCCGCGCCGACGCGCAGGACATGCCGCTGACCGTCCGCATGCTGGAGCGCCATCCGCTGGGCAGTCAGGCTTTCATTCCGCTGCTCGGCAACCCCTTTCTGATCGTGGTCGCGCCACTTGGCGATGAACCTGTATCAGGCTTGGTCCGCGCCTTCGTCACCAACGGCAGGCAGGGCATTAATTACCATCGCGGCGTCTGGCACCACCCGGTGCTGACGATCGAAAAGCGGGATGACTTCCTGGTGGTTGATCGCAGTGGCACAGGCAACAACTGCGATGAGCATTTTTTCAAAGAGGATGAGTGTTTGATCCTCGCCCCCCACCAATAAGAGAAGAGTCCGATCACTTGACAACAAAAGTGACGGGCGAGAGGTAAAGACTGTGGAAGCACATCTGTTGGAATGGCTGAACCTGAGCGTGCGCTGGGTTCACATGATCACTGGCGTGGCCTGGATCGGTGCATCGTTCTATTTCGTCTGGCTGGAAAACAACCTCAACCGGGTCAACCCGAAAAACGGGCTGGCGGGCGATTTGTGGGCGATCCACGGCGGCGGCATCTACCACCTGGAAAAATACAAACTGGCTCCACCGACCATGCCGGACAACCTGCACTGGTTCAAATGGGAAGCCTATTTCACCTGGCTGTCGGGGGTCGCGCTGCTGTGCGTGGTGTTCTACTCCAACCCGACGCTGTACCTGCTGGCACCGGGCAGCACCTTGAGCGGCCCTGAAGGCGTGGCCATCGGCCTCGGCTCGCTGTTCATCGGCTGGTTCATCTACTCCTTCCTCTGCGACTCGGCCCTGGGCAAACGCCCTGCCCTGCTGGGCTTCATCCTGTTCGTGCTGATCATCGGCGCCGCTTACGGCTTCAGCAAAGTGTTCAGCGGTCGGGGTGCGTACCTGCATGTCGGCGCCATCATCGGCACCATCATGGTCGGCAACGTGTTCCGCATCATCATGCCGGCCCAGCGCGCCCTGGTGGCGGCGATTGCCGAGAACCGCACGCCCGATCCGACGCTGCCAGCCAAAGGCTTGCTGCGTTCGCGGCACAACAACTACTTCACCTTGCCGGTGCTGTTCATCATGATCAGCAACCACTTCCCGAGCACCTATGGCAGCCAATACAACTGGCTGATCCTGGCCGGGATCGCGGTGCTGGCGGTGTTGGTGCGTCACTACTTCAACACCCGTCATGACAGCCACAAATTTGCCTGGACCCTGCCCGTCGCGGCAGTTGGCATGATTTGCCTGGCGTACGTCACGGGGCCGGCGCCGATGTCCAGCGCGCCTGAAGTGGCCAAGGCACCTGGGACTATCGAGTACCAGCCGCTGCCGGAAACCGCCCTTGGCGGTGGTGCCAAACCTGAAGCTGCAAAACCCGCTGCACCTGCCGCTGCACCGGCCCAAGCCTCGAATCAGGGCCCGACGTTCGACAAGGTTCACAGCGTCATTCAGGAGCGTTGCGCGGTCTGTCACTCGGCCAAACCCACCAGCCCGCTGTTCAGTGCGGCACCCGCCGGCGTGATGTTCGACACGCCAGAACAGATCCGCCAAAACGCCGCTCGCATTCAGGCTCAAGCCGTCACCAGCCAGATCATGCCACTGGGCAACATCACCCAGATGACCCAGCAGGAACGTGACCTGATCGGTGCGTGGATTGTTCAGGGAGCTGCGACCCATTAAGTAGCAAAAGCTTCGCGGGCACGCCTCCTCCTACAGGATTTGCATTGACCTTGCAGGGGCGAGGCTTGCCCGCGAGTGGCCGCATTGATCTGAACCTGTGACGAGGGGTTCGCCCTCACATCAGGGCAAGCCCCCTTATCACAGTGCACCTCAAACAATAAAAACAAGAGGGAGCAACAGATGATTAATCCCCAGACAAGCCTGTCGCTTGGCAGCGTCGGCCTGACTGCCTACAACCGTGCCCCAAACCTGTCGCCAGTGCTCTGTTGCGGGGCACTTGAGCCGTGGCACGGGAGTCAGCGTTCTCCGCGACCGCCCGAATCCGCTCTAAAAAAAAGCGCAGATTTAATTCCTGACCAGAAAGCCAACTTACCCCGACTCTGGACCGCACCAAGGCAACCCGAATTGACACTCAATCGACTGTTTTCGAACAGCCGAACGGGCGTTTTTTGGCTTTTTTAAAGCCTTGGCTCAGCTCTTGCTAACAGCACCAAAGCTGACCGACTGGATGACTTTTAACCGCAGCAAGAAAAGGCGCCACACCAGAGCGCCGACCTTAGAAAAACAACGTGGAACCACCTACTTTTTGGGAGCAACCGAATGAAACGTACGTGCACCAGCCTGATGCTCGCGGCAACCTTGCTGGCCGGGGGCCAGGCAATGGCCGGCGACTTGCTGCAATGGCAGAACAACAGCCTGACCTACCTCTACGGCAAGGACTTCCAGGTCAACCCGCGCATTCAGCAAACCGTCACCTTCGAGCACGCCGATGCCTGGAAATACGGGGACAACTTCGTGTTCGTCGACAAGATTTTCTACAACGGCAAGGACGACAGCGGCGTTGGCTCGAACACCTATTACGGCGAAATCAGCCCGCGCTTGTCGTTTGGCAAGATCTTCGACCAGAAGCTGGAATTCGGTCCGGTCAAGGACGTACTGCTGGCGATGACGTACGAGTTCGGTGAAGGTGATACCGAGTCCTACCTGATCGGTCCGGGTTTCGACCTGGCCATTCCCGGGTTCGACTACTTCCAGCTGAACTTCTACCAGCGCCACACCGAAGGCAGCCGCCCGGGTGACAACGTCTGGCAGATCACCCCGGTCTGGGCCTACACCATTCCTGTCGGCGATTCGAACATCCTGATCGATGGTTTCATGGACTGGGTGGTCGACAACGACCAGAACAGCAAAGGCACCTACCACGCCAACCTGCACTTCAACCCACAGATCAAATACGACTTGGGCAAAGCCTTGAACATTGGCGAGAAGCAGTTGTATGTGGGTGTCGAGTACGACTACTGGTCCGACAAGTACGGGATCAAGGACAGCCAGGCCTTCAAGACCGATCAAAGCAATACGAGCTTGCTGGTGAAGTTCCACTTCTGATCGCAAAAAGCATCGCGGGCAAGCCACGCTCCCACAGGTTCTGTGTCGTTCACATCATCGGCGAACGACACAAAACCTGTGGGAGCGTGGCTTGCCCGCGAATAGCCACACCGCCAATCTCAAGCCGGCACCGCAGGCTCCATCAACCCCAGAAACCGGCACAACTCATCCCGCTTGGCCAAGGCATCGCGCCGCCCCAGATCGATCAACTCGCTGCAATACCCCGCCTCGAACAACAGATAACTCAGCACCCCCGCCCCGCTGGTCTTGGTCGCCCCCGGCCCGCGTAAAAACAGACGCAAGGCCGCCGGTAATTCCTGTCGATGCCGCGCCGCAATTTCATCGATCGGCTGACTCGGCGAAATCACCAGCACCTCCACCGGCGCCGCCCCCAATGCACGACTCGACATGCCGTCGGGCAGCAGATGGCTGAACTGATTCAGACGCTGCAACAACTCGATGTCACTTTCCAGGCTGTCAATGAACGTACTGTTGAGCATGTGCCCGCCAATCTGCGCCAGGGTCGGCTGCTGACCGGTGTAGGCGCGTTGCAGCGGCTGTTGCGGGTCGACGCCGCGCGGGTTGCCGCTGACGCCCACCACCAGCACGCGGCTGGCGCCCAGGTGCAGGGCCGGGCTGATCGGCGCCGACTGGCGCACTGCGCCATCGCCGAAATACTCTTCGCCGATTTTCACCGGTGCGAACAGCAACGGAATCGCCGAACTGGCGAGCAGATGGTCGACGCTCAATTGAGTCGGTACGCCGATTCGCCGATGGCGCAACCAGGACTCGATGGTGCCGCCGCCCTGATAAAACGTGACAGCCTGACCGGACTCATAACCGAACGCCGTGACCGCCACCGCCTTCAATTGTTTTTGCGCGATCGCTTCGGCAATCCCGGGCATGTGCAGTTTGTGATTGAGCAAACGGCGCAGCGGCGAACTGTTGAGCAGGGCCACTGGCACCGGCGAACCAATGCCCATCAGGTTGTGACTGACAAAACGGGTGGCCTGATGAATCACCCCCGGCCAATCGCTGCGTAATACCAGATGGCTGCGAAAACCTTGCCAGAAGGCCGTCAGACGCTCGATCGCGCCACGAAAGTCCATTGCTCCACTGGCCAGGCTGACCGCGTTGATCGCACCGGCCGAGGTGCCGACGATCACCGGAAACGGATTCGCCGCCCCCATCGGCAGCAGCTCGGCAATCGCCGCGAGCACGCCCACCTGATAGGCCGCCCGAGCCCCACCGCCGGAAAGAATCAACCCTGTAACCGGTTCAGCAGAACTCATTGCAACACTCCATGGTGCTTAAAGGGGTCGGTGACTCAACCGCGTTTGACGTACAGCTTCGGCTCGCCCGGTGGACGGCTCTTGAAGCGGCGATGCGCCCAGAGGTATTGCTCCGGACATTCGCGCAAGGCACTTTCGACCCACTGGTTGATCCGAATGCAGTCAGCCTCTTCCGTCTCGCCGGGAAAGCCTTCGAGCGGCGCGTGAATCACCAACCGATAACCGCTGCCGTCAGCCAGGCGCTCCTGGGTGAACGGCACCACCAGCGCCTTGCCCAGCCGTGCGAATTTACTAGTGGCGGTGACAGTCGCCGCCTGAATCCCGAACAGTGGCACGAAGATACTTTGCTTGGCGCCGTAGTCCTGATCCGGTGCGTACCAGATCGCTCTCCCTGCCCGCAGCAGTTTGAGCATGCCACGCACGTCGTCGCGCTCCACCGCCAGCGAGTCGAGGTTGTGCCGCTCGCGGCCACGACGCTGGATGTAGTCGAACAGCGGATTCTTGTGTTCGCGGTACATGCCATCGATGGTGTGCTGCTGACCGAGCAGCGCCGCGCCGATTTCCAGCGTGGTGAAATGCACGGCCATCAGAATCACGCCCTTGCCCTCCGTCTGGGCCTGCTTCAAATGCTCCAGGCCTTCGACATGGGCCAGTTTCGCCAGACGCTTGCGCGACCACCACCAACTCATGGCCATCTCGAAGAAGGCGATGCCGGTGGACGCGAAGTTTTGCTTGAGCAGGCGCTTGCGCTCGGCCGCGGATTTTTCAGGGAAACACAGCTCAAGATTGCGCTTGGCGATGCGCCGTCGGTCGCCGGCCACCCGGTACATCAATGCACCCAGGGCGCGACCGATCGCCAGCAACGCCGGATACGGCAACTGCACAATCAGCCACAACAGCCCCAGGCCACACCACAGCGGCCAGAAACGCGGAGAAAGAAATGCTGTTCGAAAACGCGGGCGATCCATTAAAGGTTCCGTCAAGACAGTGGCCGCGCATTCTACATCGTTCGACCCGGCTTGCGGCCCGCGGGCGTTCTCGTTATAAGTCTCGGCACTTTTAGTGACAAGCCGTTGTATGCCGACCATGAGCCAAACCGAACCGCTAGACCAAGATCCCGTGTTCCAGTTGAAGGGCAGCATGCTCGCCATTACGGTGCTGGAACTGGCCCGTAACGACCTTGAGAGCCTTGATCGACAACTGGCCGCCAAAGTCGCCCAGGCGCCCAACTTCTTCAGCAACGCGCCGCTGGTACTGGCCCTGGACAAACTCCCGGCCAGCGAAGGCTCGGTCGACCTGCCGGGATTGATGCGCATCTGCCGTCAGCACGGCCTGCGCACCCTGGCGATCCGCGCCAGCCGCATCGAAGACATCGCAGCGGCCATCGCCGTCGATCTGCCGGTGCTGCCGCCGTCCGGTGCGCGTGAGCGCCCGCTCGACCCGCTCGAAGGCGTCGTTGCGAAAAAACCGGAAAAACCACCGGAACCGACCATCAAACCGACGAAAATCATTACCTCGCCAGTACGCGGTGGCCAGCAGATTTATGCCCAGGGCAGCGATCTGGTGGTGATTTCGTCGGTCAGCCCGGGGGCGGAACTTCTCGCCGATGGGAACATCCATGTATACGGCGCGATGCGCGGTCGTGTGTTGGCCGGCGTCAAAGGCGACACGAAAGCCAGGATTTTCTGTCAGCAAATGACCGCTGAACTGGTCTCCATCGCCGGCCACTACAAGGTTTCCGAAGATCTGCGTCGCGATCCGTTGTGGGGCGCGGGCGTACAAGTCAGCCTGTCGGGCGACGTGTTGAACATCATTCGGCTTTAACGGATACTGCCGCATTTTCCAAGCATCTCTAAAACGTAGCGAAAACGGCTCAAACGAAGTAGGAAAAAGGCCAAAAGCAGTGTTTACCGGGGGTAAGCACCGCTCAGAACCGGATTCCAGCCAAGGCTGTCCGACTGCAGTAGTTTTTCAAGAGATGTTTTTCAGGGGCTAAACGTCCTTTTTCCTTAGGGGTAAAACACCTTGGCCAAGATTCTCGTGGTTACATCCGGCAAGGGTGGTGTGGGTAAGACCACCACCAGCGCCGCTATCGGTACCGGCCTCGCTCTGCGTGGTCACAAAACAGTAATCGTCGACTTCGACGTCGGTTTGCGTAACCTCGACCTGATCATGGGTTGCGAGCGCCGCGTGGTATATGACTTCGTCAACGTGGTGAACGGCGAAGCCAACCTGCAACAGGCCCTGATCAAAGACAAACGCCTGGAAAACCTCTACGTCCTGGCCGCCAGCCAGACGCGCGACAAAGACGCGCTGACCGTCGAAGGCGTGGAAAAAGTCCTGATGCAGCTCAAGGAAGACTTCGATTTCGTGGTCTGCGACTCCCCGGCCGGCATCGAGAAAGGTGCCCACCTGGCCATGTACTTCGCCGACGAAGCGATTGTCGTGACCAACCCGGAAGTTTCCTCCGTACGTGACTCGGACCGCATGCTGGGCCTGCTGGCCAGCAAGTCCCGTCGTGCCGAAAGAGGCGAAGACCCGATCAAGGAACACCTGCTGATCACCCGCTACCATCCAGAACGTGTCAGCAAGGGCGAAATGCTCGGTGTCGAAGACGTCAAGGATATTCTCTCGGTGACATTGCTCGGCGTGATCCCTGAATCCCAGGCGGTGCTCAAGGCATCCAACCAGGGTATTCCGGTGATTCTCGACGACCAGAGCGACGCTGGTCAGGCCTACAGCGATACCGTTGACCGCCTGCTGGGCGAAAATCGCGAACACCGGTTCCTCGATGTCGAGAAGAAGGGATTCTTCGAGCGACTTTTTGGAGGTAGGTAATGAACCTTTTTGACTTCTTTCGTGCCAGTAAAAAGGTCAGCACCGCGTCGGTAGCGAAAGAGCGTCTACAGATCATCGTGGCGCATGAACGCGGCCAGCGCAGTACGCCGGACTACTTGCCAGCCCTGCAGAAGGAACTGGTGGAAGTGATCCGCAAGTACGTCAATATCGGGTCCGATGACGTGCACGTCGCTCTGGAAAACCAGGGCAGCTGCTCGATCCTGGAACTCAATATCACCCTGCCAGATCGCTGAGTCGATCCGGCGGGAGCCACGGCGGCTCAGAACCTTTGAGCCTGTGTAGGAGCTGCCGCAGGCTGCGATCTTTTGATCTTGTTTTAAAAGCAAAATCAAAAGATCGCAGCCTGCGGCAGCCCCTACACGGGACAATGGAGGTTCTGAGCCGCCGTTGGCGTTTGTTACGAGGCTGTTTTAATGCCGTTGTCCAACATCCGTATCATCCATCAGGACGCCGCCGTACTGGTGGTGGACAAGCCGACCCTGCTGCTCTCTGTCCCTGGCCGGGCCGATGACAACAAGGACTGCCTGATTACCCGCCTGCAAGAAAACGGCTACCCGGAAGCGCGAATAGTTCATCGGCTGGACTGGGAAACCTCCGGCATCATTCTGTTGGCCCGTGATCCGGACACTCATCGTGAGCTGTCTCGGCAATTTCACGACCGAGAAACCGAAAAAGCCTACACCGCCCTGTGCTGGGGACAACCGGAACTGGACAGTGGCAGCATCGACCTGCCCCTGCGCTACGACCCGCCGACCAAGCCACGTCATGTGGTGGACCACGAATTCGGCAAGCATGCCCTGACCTTCTGGCGCGTGCTGGAGCGTTGCGGCGACTGGTGCCGCGTCGAGCTGACGCCGATCACCGGCCGCTCCCACCAGTTGCGCGTGCACATGCTCTCCATCGGCCATCCGCTGTTGGGTGACGGGCTCTACGCCCATCCGCAAGCCCTGGCCGCCTGGCCACGCCTGTGTCTGCACGCGAGCATGCTCAGTTTCACTCATCCGCAAAGCGGCGAACGCTTGCGTTTCGAGTGCCCGGCACCGTTCTAGAGCAACAACCGAAAAAATGTGGGAGCGAGCCTGCTCGCGATGGCGCAGGGACAGGCAACATGGATGTCACTGAAACGCCGCCTTCGCGAGCAGGCTCGCTCCCACAAGGGACCTTCCACAGCAGCAGCCCGCCGCCAATTCTGCGGCCAATACGTTAGACTTGCGCCACTGCTGTCTGGAGCTGCTTATGCGCGAAGAGTTGAACCAAGGCCTGATCGATTTCCTCAAGGCCTCCCCTACCCCGTTCCATGCCACCGCCAGCCTTGTTCAGCGTCTGGAAGCCGCCGGCTTTGTGCGCCTCGACGAGCGCGAGCCGTGGAACACCGAAGCCAACGGTCGTTACTACGTCACCCGTAACGACTCTTCGATCGTCGCGTTCAAAATGGGCCGTCATTCGCCCCTGCATGGCGGCATCCGCCTGGTCGGCGCGCACACCGACAGCCCGTGCCTGCGGGTCAAACCCCAGCCGGAGCTGCAACGCCAAGGCTTCTGGCAACTGGGTGTCGAAGTCTATGGCGGTGCACTGCTGGCGCCTTGGTTCGACCGCGATCTGTCCCTGGCCGGCCGCGTGACCTTCCGCCGTGATGGCAAGGTCGAGAGCCAATTGATCGATTTCAAGGCACCGATCGCGATCATTCCGAACCTGGCCATTCACCTTAACCGTGAAGCCAACATGGGCTGGGCGATCAATGCCCAGACCGAACTGCCGCCGATTCTCGCGCAATTTGCCGGTGACGAACGCGTGGACTTCCGCGCCGTGCTCACCGATCAACTGGCCCGCGAACATGGCCTGAACGCCGACGTGGTGCTCGATTACGAGCTGAGTTTCTACGACACCCAAAGCGCTGCGGTCATCGGCCTGCATGGCGATTTCATCGCTGGCGCACGCCTGGACAACCTGCTGTCGTGCTACGCCGGCCTGCAAGCGTTGCTGACGGCCGAAACCGACGAAACCTGTGTGCTGGTCTGCAACGATCACGAAGAAGTCGGTTCCTGCTCGGCCTGTGGCGCCGACGGTCCGATGCTTGAGCAGACCCTGCGCCGTCTGTTGCCCGAAGGGGATGAATTCGTACGGACCATTCAGAAATCCCTGCTGGTCTCGGCCGACAACGCCCACGGCGTGCACCCGAACTACGCCGACAAGCACGACGCCAACCATGGCCCGAAACTCAACGCCGGCCCGGTGATCAAGGTCAACAGCAACCAGCGCTACGCCACCAACAGCGAAACCGCCGGGTTCTTCCGCCATTTGTGCATGGCCGAAGAAGTACCGGTGCAGAGCTTCGTGGTGCGCAGCGACATGGGTTGTGGCTCGACCATCGGCCCGATCACCGCCAGCCACCTGGGCGTGCGCACCGTGGACATCGGCCTGCCGACGTTCGCCATGCACTCGATCCGTGAGCTGTGCGGCAGCCATGACCTGGCGCATCTGGTCAAAGTGCTGAGCGCGTTTTACGCCTGCCACGAATTGCCGTAAGAACGCAGTTCCCCGTAGGAGCTGCCGAAGGCTGCGATCTTTTGATGTTGATCTTTTGGCGTATTCAAATGTGCTGAAAATCAAGATCAAAAGATCGCAGCCTTCGGCAGCTCCTACGCCACACATCACCAACGCCCGCCCGAAAGCCGCCTAGACTTGCAGTACACCCTCCGACAAGGCTGGCACCATGATCTCGATGTCTGCGTTTCACGCCATGCTGATCCCGATTCTGTCCGGGATGATCATGCTGGCCATCGGCTTCAACTTTCGCGACAAGAACGCCGGTGTGTTCGCGATGTGGGTCGGCATGCTGATGATCCTCGCCACCGTGATCTACAAGATCCTCGCCAAACTCAACGAGTAAAATCCTCGCGCCTACGCAAGATCAAACAATCAGACCACATCCACCCCGACATGAATCGCATCATGACGCCAAAACTCCAGGTCACAATCGATCAAGCGTCCATGCTGATCATAATTGACCCGGACAATCCGCAACCCGGGGCTCCCCACCGACACCCGTAAAGCCGCCGCCGCATCCACCGACAACGCCGTCGGCACAATCTCGAAACGCACACGCCCATAGTGCAAATCATAGTGCCGTGCATACAGCTCGGTGATCGACTGATTCAGATCGAAGTCCAGAATCCCCGGAAAAAACTGCGGGTTCAGGTAATGCTCCACATACAGCACCAATCGCCCGTCAATCCGTCGCGAGCGGCAGATCTGGATCACACTCGACAGCGCCGGCAACTGCAACCACGCACACACCGCCGCCGACGCCGGCTGCAACCGCGCTGAAATCACCTCGGTGGACGGCACTCGCCCCTGGGCACTGACCATCGCGTGAAAGTGGCTGCGCTGCATCAGGTTATAAGCCAGCCGCGGGGGCGACACGAACCAGCCGCGCCGCTCCTCGCGATAAATCTGGCCCTGGGCCTCCAACTGCAGTAAGGCCTCACGCACGGTGATCCGCGTGGTACCGAACAACTCACTGAGCTTGCGCTCGGCCGGCAACTTGCTCCCGGGCGCCAACAGACCGTGGTCGAGCTGTTCTTGCAGAACCTGCCCGATCGCTGTCACCGCTTTGGTTGTCTCGATGCGCATCAACGTTACCTATCTGGACTAGACCAGCACTGTTTCAGGGCAGAACCGCGATTGAAACCGGGCTCCATCAACTGCCTGCAAGCCTAGGCACTGCACATGACTGGCAGATGACAAAGCCGCCGAACGGTTGTGCCAGACACCTGCAATTTTATGGCCAAGTCCCTTTTATATCAGCCCTTTAGCCATGGTCTACGCTTATCTCGCACCCCGCGTATCCGAGCGCAGGAAATTCAGGCCGACCGGTCGTCGACATCAAAATGTCATCCAGGACGCCTAAATTGGCTCAGGTATTGCTGACCTAGACCAACACAACCGCAATCGCAGCGTTGAAAACGCCCAAAGGAGCTTCGGATGAAACAGTTTTTCCTGGCATCACTGTTAGGCTCGACCATTGCCCTGTGCACTGCCGCCATGGCGGCGGATACCGATCTGAAAACACTCGAAGCCGCTGCGAAAGCGGAAGGCGCCGTCAACAGCGTCGGCATGCCCGATGACTGGGCCAACTGGAAAGGCACCTGGGAAGACCTGGCCAAGAAATACGGCCTGAAACACATCGACACCGACATGAGCTCGGCCCAGGAAATCGCCAAGTTCGCCGCCGAAAAAGACAACGCCACTGCCGACATCGGCGACGTCGGTGCCGCCTTCGGCCCGATCGCGGTCAAGCAAGGCGTGGTGCAACCTTACAAACCCACCACCTGGGCACAGGTTCCGGATTGGGCCAAGGACAAGGACGGTAACTGGGCGCTGGCCTACACCGGCACCATCGCGTTCATCGTCAACAAAAAACTGCTGCACGGTTCCGCGGCGCCGACCAAATGGGCCGACCTCAAGACCGGCAAGTACAAAGTCTCCATCGGTGACGTGAGCACCGCCGCACAAGCGGCCAACGGTGTACTGGCCGCCGCCCTCGCCAATGGCGGTGACGAGAAAAACATTCAGCCGGCCCTGTTGCTGTTCGCTGACATCGCCAAGCAAGGCCGCCTGTCCATGGCCAACCCGACGATCGCCACCATGGAAAAAGGTGAAATCGAAGTCGGCGTGGTCTGGGACTTCAACGGCTTGAGCTACAAGGCCAAGATGGCGAATCCGGATGACTACACCGTGCTGATTCCATCCGACGGCTCGGTGATTTCCGGTTACACCACCATCATCAACAAATACGCCAAGCACCCGAACGCCGCCAAGCTGGCCCGCGAATACATCTTCAGCGACGCTGGCCAGATCAACCTGGCAAAAGGCAACGCCCGTCCGATTCGCGCCGAGCACTTGACACTGCCGGAAGAGGTCAAGGCCAAGCTGCTGCCTAACGAGCAGTACAAAAAGGTTACGCCGATCAAAGACGCCGACGCGTGGGAAAAGACCTCCAAGGCGCTGCCGCAGAAGTGGCAGGAAGAAGTCATCATCAATATGCCGTAATGCAGTAGATCCCCAGCTGGGGATCTGATGGAGATCCAAATGTGGGAGCGAGCCTGCTCGCGATGAGGGACTGTCAGCCAACATCAATGTTGAATGTCAGACCGCTATCGCGAGCAAGCTCGCTCCCACAGGGGATTGGTTGCGTACTTGAATCATCTGTTTTTGCGGAGTTCCAGCCCCTATGAAGCACAACGTCATCCTTGTCGTGCTCGACGGCCTCAATTACGAAGTCGCGCGTCACGCCATGGGGCATCTGCAGGCTTACGTTGGCGCAGGACGCGCAGCGCTCTACAAACTGGAGTGCGAATTGCCGGCCCTGTCCCGCCCGCTTTACGAATGCATCCTGACCGGCGTAACGCCGATCGACAGCGGCATCGTTCACAACAACGTCTCGCGCCTGTCCAGCCAGCGCAGCATTTATCACTACGCCACCGACGCCGGCCTGAAAACCGCCGCCGCGGCCTATCACTGGGTCAGCGAGTTGTATAACCGTTCGCCGTTCGTGGCCGCCCGGGATCGTCACACCGACGACCCGAAACTGCCGATCCAGTACGGTCACTTCTACTGGAGCGACCACTACCCGGACTCGCACCTGTTCGCCGACGCGGAAAACCTGCGCCTGCGCCACACGCCGAACTTTCTATTGGTCCACCCCATGAACATCGACGACGCCGGGCACAAGCACGGCCTCGACACCCCGCAATACCGCAACAGTGCCCGCTCGGCCGACATCATCCTCGCCGACTACCTGCAAGGCTGGCTCGACGCCGGTTATCAAGTGCTGGTGACCGCCGACCACGGCATGAACAACGACCGCTCGCACAACGGCCTGCTATCCGAAGAACGCGAAGTGCCGCTGTTCGTCCTCGGCGACGCCTTCAGTTTCAACGCCAGCGCCGCACCGAAACAAACCGAACTGTGCGGCACCGTCTGCGAACTGCTGGGCGTGCCCCACGACAAACCTGTGTGCCGGGAGTTGCTCAAGTGAACGCCATGACCCGTGGTAAATGGCTGGCCGCTCTGTGCCTGGTGCCCTTCACGCTGTTCTTTATCGTGTTCGAGATTGCCCCGCTGCTCTGGGTGATGATCAACAGCCTGCAATCGGAAGAGTTCGGCTGGGGCCTGGCCAACTTCAGCAAAATCTTCAACTCGAAATTCTATTTGCAGGCGATCCAGTACAGCCTCGAAATCAGTTTCTGGTCCAGCGTGTTCGGCATCATCATCGCCGTACTCGGCGCCTACTCCCTGCGCCGGGTCGACTCGAAACTGCGCAACTTCGTCAACGCCTTCGCCAACATGACCAGCAACTTCGCCGGCGTGCCCCTGGCCTTCGCATTCATCATTTTGCTGGGGTTCAACGGCAGTATCACCATCATGCTCAAACAGGCCGGGATCATTCAGGATTTCAACCTGTATTCGAAAACCGGGCTGATCATTCTCTACACCTACTTCCAGATCCCCCTGGGCGTGCTGTTGCTCTACCCGGCGTTCGATGCCCTGCGCGAAGACTGGCGTGAGTCCGCCGCCTTGCTGGGCGCCAACGGCTGGCAGTTCTGGCGGCACATCGGTTTGCCGGTGCTGACCCCGGCGCTGCTGGGCACGTTCGTGATTCTGCTGGCCAACGCCCTCGGCGCGTATGCCACGGTCTACGCCCTGACCACCGGCAACTTCAACGTGTTGCCGATCCGCATCGCGGCGATGGTCTCCGGCGACATTTCCCTCGACCCGAACCTGGCCAGTGCCTTGGCCGTGGTGCTGGTGGCGTTGATGACCCTGGTGACCATCGTGCATCAGTTGCTGTTGAAGAGGAGCTACCATGTCTCGCGCTGAACTGGGCCCCGTTGGTGTCTACCACCGGGTCGTGGTGTATTTGCTGTTTGCCATTCTGCTGTTACCGCTGCTCGGCACCTTGATCTACTCGATCGCCAGCAGTTGGTCAGCGACGATTATGCCCAGCGGCTTTACCTTGAAGTGGTACATCCAGCTGTGGAGCGATCCGCGCTTTCTCGATGCGTTCGGCCAGTCGTTGCTGGTCTGCATCGGTTCGCTGATTCTATCGGTGGTGCTGATCCTGCCGCTGCTGTTCGTGGTGCATTACCACTTCCCGAAACTCGACGCGCTGATGAACATCCTGATCCTGCTGCCCTTCGCGGTGCCACCGGTGGTGTCGTCGGTGGGGCTGTTGCAGCTCTATGGCTCGGGGCCGTTCGCGATGGTCGGTACGCCGTGGATTCTGATCGGTTGCTACTTCACCGTGGCGCTGCCGTTCATGTACCGGGCGATCACCAACAACCTGCAAGCGATCAACCTGCGCGACCTGATGGACGCCGCGCAACTGCTCGGCGCCAGCACCTGGCAAGCGGCATTCCTGGTGGTGCTGCCGAACCTGCGCAAGGGTTTGATGGTGGCGTTGTTGCTGTCGTTCTCGTTCCTGTTCGGTGAATTCGTGTTCGCCAACATCCTCGTCGGCACCCGCTACGAAACCCTGCAGGTCTACCTCAACAACATGCGCAACAGCAGCGGCCACTTCACCAGCGCGCTGGTGATTTCCTATTTCTTCTTTGTGCTGGTTCTGACCTGGGCGGCCAATATCTTGAACAAGGACAAAAGCGAATGAGCTATGTCAGCGTCCAACACCTGCAGAAAAACTACGCAGGCACTACCGTATTCAGCGACATCAACTGCGAAATCAAGAAAGGCGAATTCGTCACCCTGCTCGGCCCGTCCGGTTGTGGCAAATCCACCCTGCTGCGCTGCATCGCCGGGCTGACCTCGGTGGATGGCGGCAAGATTCTGCTTGAAGACCAGGACCTCGTGCCACTGAGCCCGCAAAAACGCGGGATCGGCATGGTGTTCCAGAGTTATGCGCTATTCCCGAACATGACCGTGGAGCAGAACGTCGCCTTCGGCTTGCGCATGCAGAAGGTCAACGCCGACGACGGCCACAAGCGCGTCGCCGAAGTGCTGAAACTGGTGGAGCTGAACGACTTCGCCGCCCGTTATCCGCATCAGCTGTCCGGTGGCCAGTGCCAGCGGGTCGCCCTGGCCCGTTCACTGGTAACCCGGCCTCGCCTGCTGTTGCTGGATGAGCCGTTGTCGGCGCTGGATGCACGGATTCGCAAGCACTTGCGCGAACAGATCCGTCAGATCCAGCGCGAACTTGGCCTGACCACGATCTTCGTCACTCACGATCAGGAAGAAGCCCTGACCATGTCTGACCGAATCTTCCTGATGAATCAGGGAAAGATCGTACAAAGCGGCGACGCCGAAACCCTTTACACGGCGCCAGTCGATGTTTTTGCCGCAGGCTTCATCGGCAACTACAACCTGCTGGATGCCGACAGCGCGACAAAACTGCTGCAGCGGCCGATCACCCACCGCATCGCGATTCGCCCGGAAGCCATCGAGCTGAGCTTGAACGGCGAACTCGACGCGCAAGTGCGCAGCCACAGCCTGTTGGGCAACGTGATTCGCTACCGGGTAGAAGCCCGGGGCGTGGAATTGGTGGTGGATGTGCTGAACCGCTCGGCGGCCGACCTGCATCCCGATGGTCAGCGCCTGGCACTTTCCATCGATCCAACGGCCCTGTGTGAGGTAGCCTGATGACCTTGCTGATGTTGAAGAGAGAACTGCACTGATGGCCCTGGCAATTTTTGATCTGGACGAAACCCTGATCCACGGCGACTGCGCCACCCTCTGGAGCGAGCAAATGGGTCGCCTGGGCTGGGTCGATCCCGAGTCGTTCATGCGTCAGAACAACGAACTGATGGACGCTTACAGCCACGGCAAGTTGCGCATGGAGGAGTACATGACCTTCAGCCTGGAGCCGATGATCGGTCGCACACCGCAAGAGGTCGAGCACTTGGTGGCGCCCTGGGTGGAAGACTTCATCGAGCCGATCATCTTCAGCGACGCCACCAAAGCCATCGCCGCCCACCGCAAGGCCGGCGATCGGATCCTGGTGATTTCGGCCTCGGGCACGCACCTGGTCAGGCCGATTGCCGACCGTCTGGGCATCGACGAAATTCTCGGCATCGAGCTGGAATTGGCGCACGGGGTATACAGCGGTAACACCGTTGGCACCCTGACCTACCGCGAAGGCAAGATCACCCGCTTGCTGGAGTGGCTGGATGCGCAAGAGGAGAACCTGGAAGGCGCGAGCTTCTATTCCGATTCACGCAACGATTTGCCGTTGTTGCTGAAGGTGGATTTCCCGCATGTGGTGAATCCGGATCCGGTACTGCTCGAACACGCCGAAAAAGCCGGCTGGCCAATCCATATCTGGAAGTAACCAGATCCTTGTGGGAGCGTGGCTTGCCCGCGATGAACGATAACGCGGTTTAACTGACACACCGCGTCGCCTAAATCGCGGGCAAGCCACGCTCCCACAGGTTCAGTGTTGTTAGTTCAAGCTTTCGTCGATCACCAACACCAGTTTGCCCGACACCTTATTGGTCGCCAGCTCAGCAAACGCCGCTTCGGCATCCTCTATCGCAAACGTCCTGGCCAGTTGCGGGCTCAACCGCCCTTCGGCAAACAGCGGCCAGACGTGCTGGCTGAGATCGCTGAACACATCGGCCTTGAACTGCTCATCGCGATTGCGCAGGGTCGAACCCAGCAGTTGCACACGCTTGGCCAGCACCTGTGCCAGATCCAGTTGCGCCTCACGACCGCCCATCAAACCGATCAGCACCCAACGCCCATCGCGGGCCAGCAGCTTTAGGTTCAGTGCAGCATAATTACCGCCCACCGGATCGAGGATCACGTCGAACGGGCCCAGATCATTCAAACGGTCCAGATCCTTGCTGCGCACGACGCCACCCTGGGCGCCCAACGCTTCACAGTAGGCCAGACGTTCCTCGGAGCCGACGCTGACCCAGCACGGGTTGCCAAACGCCTTGCACAGCTGAATGGCAGCTGAACCGATTCCACTTGCTCCGGCGTGCAGGAGAACTTTCTCACCCGGTTTGATTGCAGCCAATTGAAACAAATTCAGCCAAACGGTCGCATACACTTCCGGCAATGCCGCGGCCTCGGCCAGGGACAACCCCTCGGGAACCGGCAACACGTGCCGTCCGTCGACAACTACCTCTTCGGCCATCCCGCCCCCGGCCAGCAAGGCGCAAACCCGATCGCCTACCTGCCAGGACGAGCCCGGACCGACCTCGCTGATCACCCCCGAACACTCAAGACCCAGTACCTGACTGGCCCCCGGCGGTGGCGGATAAAGGCCTGCTTTCTGTAACAAATCGGCGCGATTGAGTCCTGCAGCCGCCACTCGGATACGAACTTGTCCTACATCGCATGTAGGACTCGGCTCTTCAACCCACTCCACTCGCCCCTCAACGCCTTGCAATGCTTTCACAGTGCCTCCATAGTGAGTCTGGACTGAGCCCGTAGCTGTAGCGCCGGGCTTTCTTGCATTATGCGACCGGCCCTTGTGGGAACCGGCGACTTCAAAGACGGCCTAATATGCGTGATCAATTGTCCCCGCGTCGAATCAGCATGAAGCATTTTTTCCCCAGCACCGCCCTCGCGCTTGTCATTGGTCTCGGTCTTTTGCCGATGTCGAGCAATTCGTTCGCAGCCAACAGCTGGGACAAGCTTCAGCCCGATCGTGACGAAGTCATCGCCAGCCTGAACGTCGTCGAATTGCTCAAGCGTCACCACTACAGCAAGCCACCGCTCGACGATGCGCGCTCCGTGATCATCTACGACAGCTACCTCAAGCTGCTGGATCCATCGCGCAGCTACTTCATGGCCAGTGACATTGCCGAATTCGACAAATGGAAAACCCAGTTTGACGACTTCCTCAAGAGCGGCGACCTGAACGCCGGGTTCACCATCTACAAGCGCTATCTGGACCGCGTAAAGGCGCGTCTGGACTTTGCCCTTGCCGAGCTGAACAAGGGCGCCGACAAGATCGACTTCACCACCAAGGAAACCTTGCTGGTCGATCGCAAGGATGCTCCTTGGCTCAAGACCAGCGCCGAGCTGGACGACCTGTGGCGCAAACGCGTCAAGGACGAAGTGCTGCGGATGAAGATCTCCGGCAAAGAGCCGAAGCAGATTCAGGAAACCCTGACCAAGCGTTACAAGAATCAGCTGGCGCGTCTGGACCAGACCCGCGCGGAAGATATCTTCCAGGCGTACATCAACACCTTCGCCATGTCCTACGACCCGCACACCAACTATCTGTCGCCGGATAACGCGGAGAACTTCGACATCAACATGAGCCTGTCCCTGGAGGGCATCGGCGCCGTGTTGCAGAGCGATAACGATCAAGTGAAAGTCGTGCGTCTGGTGCCTGCCGGCCCGGCCGACAAGACCAAGCAGGTCGCACCGGCCGACAAGATCATCGGCGTGGCCCAGGGCAACAAAGAGATGGTCGACGTGGTCGGCTGGCGCCTGGACGAAGTGGTCAAACTGATTCGTGGTCCGAAAGGCACCGTGGTGCGCCTGGAAGTGGTCCCGGCCAGCAATGCGCCGAACGACCAGACCACCAAGATCGTGCCAATCACCCGCGAAGCGGTGAAACTTGAAGACCAGGCCGTGAAGAAGTCGGTCCTCAACCTCAAGCAGGACGGCAAGGACTACAAGCTCGGCGTCATCGAGATTCCAGCCTTCTACCTGGACTTCAAGGCCTTCCGTGCCGGCGATCCGGACTACAAGAGCACCACCCGCGACGTCAAGAAGCTGCTGACCGAGCTGCAGAAAGACAAGGTCGACGGCGTGGTCATCGACCTGCGCAACAACGGCGGCGGCTCCTTGCAGGAAGCCACCGAGCTGACCAGCCTGTTCATCGACAAAGGTCCGACCGTTCTGGTGCGTAACGCCGACGGCCGGGTCGATGTACTGGAAGACGAAAACCCGGGGGCGTTCTACAAAGGCCCGATGGCGTTGCTGGTCAACCGTTTGTCCGCCTCGGCGTCGGAGATCTTCGCCGGTGCCATGCAGGACTACCATCGCGCACTGATCATCGGCGGCCAGACCTTCGGCAAAGGCACCGTGCAGACCATTCAGCCGCTGAACCATGGCGAACTGAAACTGACCCTGGCCAAGTTCTACCGGGTTTCCGGCCAGAGCACCCAGCATCAGGGCGTGCTGCCAGACATCGATTACCCGTCGATCATCGACACCAAGGAAATCGGCGAAAGCGCCCTGCCGGAAGCCATGCCGTGGGACACCATCCGCGCGGCCATCAAGCCGGCGCTCGACCCGTTCAAACCGTACATCACGCAGCTCAAGTCCGAGCATGACGTGCGTTCGGCCAAAGACGCGGAGTTCGTGTTCATTCGCGACAAACTGGCCTTGGCCCAGAAGCTGATGACCGAAAAAACTGTCAGCCTCAATGAAGCCGACCGTCGTGCACAACACGCCGATATCGAAGCCAAGCAACTGGCCATGGAAAACATCCGTCGCAAGGCCAAGGGTGAAGAACCGCTCAAAGAGCTGAAGAAAGAAGACGAAGATGCCATCGCGGCCGAGTCGGACAAGACCAAGCCAGAAGACGACGCCTACCTGAGCGAGACCGGGCGGATTCTGCTGGATTACTTGAAACTCAACACCGCGGTCGCCAAGCACTGAGTGGTTACAATCCGAATGATGGCAATTTAATGCTGACGCTCCCCGGAGCGTCATCAAACAGACATCATTCTGTCGTGAAATAAAGGACTGGGAGCTTTGCGCTCCCGGTCCTTTTTTTATCGCCAGAGATCGCCATGACCACGACCGAACAGCTGAGTGCCTTGAGCTCAATACTGACTCAAAGCGGTTTGCACAGCCTGTTCCAGCCGATCATCTCCCTCTCTGAACGACGTGTCATCGGCTACGAAGCCCTCAGCCGTGGCCCCTCCAACAGCCCGCTGCACTCCCCCGTTGCCCTGTTCGCTGTTGCCCAGCAGGCCGGTCGCCTCAGCGAACTGGAGATCGCTTGTCGCCAAAGCGCTTGCCGACGCTTCAATGAACAGCAACTGCCCGGCAAACTGTTCCTCAATGTGTCCCCGGAATCCCTGCTCGAAGCCGCCCACCAACCCGGCCGCACCCTGCAACTGCTGCAGGATTTCGGCATACCGCCAAGCCAGGTAGTGATCGAACTCACCGAACAGACCCCGACCGACGATTTCCAGTTACTGCAAACCGCCCTGCATCACTATCGGGCGATGGGGTTTTCCATTGCGCTGGATGATCTGGGGGCGGGTTATTCGAGCTTGCGGCTCTGGTCTGAATTGCGGCCGGATTACGTCAAGATCGATCGGCACTTTATCGACGGCATCCACCAGGACGCGCTCAAGCGTGAATTCGTCGGTTCGATCCTGCAAATCGCCAAGGCCTCCCGGGCAAAAGTGATCGCCGAAGGCATCGAATTGCCGGAGGAACTCGCCGTGCTGACCGAAATGGGCGTCGATCTCGTGCAAGGCTATCTGCTCTGCCGTCCCCAGGAGCATCCGCCCCGCGATACCCGGACCTTGATGCCCAAACCCAACAGCACCGCAGCGACACTGAACGAGGAAGTCAGTGACCTCAGCGCCCTGCTCAACGACCAACCGGCGGTCACCAGCGACACCCCAACCGCCACCGTGCTGGAAGCCTTCCGCCGCCAAGCCAACCTGAACTCCCTGGCAGTGCTCGACGAGCAAGGCCAGCCCTGCGGCATCGTCCACCGTCATTCCCTCTCGGACGCCCTGCTCAAGCCCTTTGCCACCGACCTGTTCGCCCGCAAACCCATCAGCCGCTTGATGAGCGACGACTTCCTCGCCGTAGAGCTGAGCCAGTCGCTGCAACAGGTCAGCCGCTTGATCACCAGCCGCGCCCGACAGCGCATCGAAGAAGACTTCATCATCACCCTCAACGGCAGCTATCTGGGCTTGGGCCGAGTGATCGACGTGCTCAAACTGATTACCGAACTGAAAATCCAGCAAGCCCGCTACGCCAACCCGCTGACCCTGCTGCCGGGCAACGTACCGATCCAGCAATGCCTGACACGGCTGCTGCAACAGGAACGGGAATCGGTGATCTGCTACGTAGACATCGACAGCTTCAAACCCTTCAATGACATCTATGGCTACGGCCGCGGGGATGAAGTCCTACTGTGTTTGGCGCAATGCCTGAACGACCGCGTCGACCCGACCCGCGACTTCGTCGGCCATATCGGCGGCGACGACTTCCTGCTGGTGCTCGGCCCGGAAGACTGGCGCAAACGCCTGAATCAACTGCTGGACGACTTCCACAGCCAATGCCGACGCTTCTACCGCAGCGAACACCTGGAAGCCGGCTGCTTCATCGCCCCCAACCGCCAGGGTGTGCGCCAGGAGTTTCCGCTGTTGTCCCTGTCCATCGGCGTGGTGCATTTACATCCACAGGCCTGCGGACAGCTTGATGCCAGCCAGTTGGCGGAGATGGCGTCGCAGGCCAAACACCACGCGAAGAATGTGCCGGGGTATAGCGTGCATGTAATTGATAGCCTGGCGGTGCCGGCAACCGAGGAAGCGTTAGTCGCCGGACATCGATGATTTGCCGTACATCCCGTAGGAGCTGCCGAAGGCTGCGATCTTTTGATCTTGCTCCCCCAACGACCCAGTGGCAAAGGGACCTGCCCTAATGCCAGTCGATAAGGTTGAACACCCATCCTGTGGCGAGCGAGCTTGCTCGCGCTGGGCTGCGTAGCAGCCCTAAAAAATCCGGCTATACCGCAGATTTCATGAGTGCTTCGCACTCAAGCGGGAGCAAGCTCCCTCGCCACAAAAAGCCATTCGGCGCTAATCCGAAGACCGAGCCCGCAACCGCCGCCCAATCACATCCAGCACATCACACCCATCACGCAATGGAATGGCACAAAGCAAGGCAAAGTCGCTGAGAATCATCGAATCACATTCGACTGAGCCGCGCATGGACAGGTTCTCAAGCACTTGGGTGACAGCACGAATTCGGTAGCTGGCGGCGTCGGTCAGAATATCCAGCGGTGCATGGGTATCGACAAACAGGGTGGGCATGTCGTTGCAGTTACTGGTGAGCGCCATGTAACGGTTTTCGGGGTGGGGAATTGGCTTTTCATAGGGTGGATCAGGCGTAATGGCTGTCATCGTTTGATTCCTAACGTATGGATTGGAGCCGCCAGAAATCACTTCCACGCAATAGGTGGCGGCTGTACGCAGGTGTGGAAGACCAGGACGTTAGGCACCCGGCGCACTCGAAAGCGCCCCGCGCACAGCCACCATAAAACACAGACGATAAAAAACGCCGAACTGGTGGCGCTTGACGCGCCTAACGATAGAAGGGCTTCCACGCCCTGTCACTGATTTTGCAGTGACAACCCCAAGACTATCGATGGAGCGCATCGCGCACCAGTTCATGCAAATCGCTACAACTTGAAGGAAATCTCCGATGGATCTACCCAGCAATAAACGCGCGAGACTTTGCGGGGGATCGATCAGGAAAGAAGTCGGGGAAGGATGATGTTGATGTAGGTCGATTCGCTAATGATCACTCCAATATTCAACAAGCAGGCAGAAACGCAAACGTGGCGAGAGGTTTTCCTCACGCCACGTTCGTTTGTCAGACACGCAATTGTTTAATCCGCATTTGTGTCGTTCGCAATATTCACAAACGACACAAAGCCTGTGGGAGCGAGCGGTGCGGCGATCCGACTTGCCGGCGAAGAGGCCCGCTCAGACACCGCAAATTTCCAGGACTAATCCGTCACTAGACATCGCACGAAGGCCGAGCCCGCAACTGCCGCCCAATTACATCCAGTACATCGCAGCCATCACGCAGTGGAATGGCACAGAGCAAGGCAAAATCGCTGAGGATGATCGAGTCGCACTCGAGTGAGCCGCGCATGGACATGTTTTCGAGCACCTGAGTGACGGCGCGGATTCAATAGCCGGCGGCGTCATACAGAACATCGAGCGGCGCGTGGGTATCAACGAACAAGGTGGGCATGTCGCTGCAATTGCTGGTCAGCGCCATGAAGCGGTTTTCAGGATGGGGAATTGGTTTTTCGTAGGGTGGATCAGGATGTAGTGTTGGCATTTTAAGCTTCCGATGAAAATGGGAGCTGCCAAAAGCCTTCCTACAGGCTTGGGTGGCAGCTATACGCGGGGTAGGAATACCGAGCATCGGAAAACTCGACCACGCCGAAACGTGCCCACGCATAGTCGCCGCGACAGATATTACGGACGCACATTGACGGCCGCAAATCTGACTTCGATTGCTAACGCATTACCGATGCTATTAAAGGGTTCCTACACCCCCTCACTGATATTCAGTGACCACCAAAGCCTATCGATTGAACTCACTACGCACCAGTTCACGAAAACCGCCACAACTTGAAGGAAACTTCCGAAGACCTTGCCCAGAAATTTCGCTCAAAAAAGAAAACTTGGCGGAAGGCTTCGCTGAAGCCTGGCTTGATTTCTCTACCGTGGGTTAACCGGTTTCGACCTATAGCTGCCGGTAGCGACAGGCAGAAATCGGCCATTTGTTGCCGGTGACGACAGGCAGCAATCGGTCGATTGTGTTGAAAAGGTCAACCCAGCCACCTCGCCAGTGCGAGGTGCGGTGAATACGCCATATTTACACGCTGCTACGTAAATCTGTACGCAGAGCGTTCTGCGACCAAGAATAGACTTCAATCTCAAACGCTTACTTTTCTTCCGTGAAAACCGACCTCGACTTTTTCAACAGAATTGACCAGAAGCAGTCTTTCGCAATGGACAAAACCTCAGCAAATAAAATAGTCTCTAACCAGAAGCCACTAAATCGCTTTCGTGAATAATTACCTTCTGTGGTCACTTGACCGCTACAGCTCCACGCTTTACAGGAAAGCAAAGAGGACAAGGAATGTTACACACCGCGATCCTCGAAGCGCTCTCACACGATTTGGCGCCCATTTTTATTACGCAAAAATATAACTAAGGAAGTATTATGGCTGATCAGCAAGATGACAAAACTCTCAATCTCTATCCTATTGACTACCCATTTGAAACTTTGGTTTCACGAATAAATTCCGATCAGCCAAAATTAATATTAGACCCTGATTTTCAAAGAAAATATAAGTGGGATAAAGGAGGTTGGTCTAGAGCATCACGGTTTATTGAGTCCTGCCTGATGCGTATACCGCTGCCTTCCTGTTATTTTGCTGAGGATGACGAGAGAAGGCACTTGGTTATTGATGGCGTACAGCGACTGACAACCGTTACCAGATTTTTTAATGACGAATTTGCTCTTGAAGGCCTGACCACTTTCAAAAATCTTGAAGGCAAGAAATTTTCAGAGTTAGGCGAGTATCAAGCGGAATTAGAAGCTACAACAATTCGGTGTATTGTTCTTAGGAAAGAAAACCCCAAAAAACTTATAAGGGAAATATTTTCAAGATTAAATCAAGGTGCTGTAGAACTTTCCTCGCAGGAAATTAGGCATGCCATCTACCCTGGGCGACTGGACAATTTGGTCATCGAATTAAGCCAGATACCATTAATAGCTACTTTTGGACTGGCTGAAAATGCAACAAGGACAAAGGATGATAGAGAAGCTGAAGAACAAGTTTTAAGATTCTTTGCATTCCATGAAAAGCTTGACTCGTACGAGGGGAATCTAAAAGAATTCTTGGATGATTACATGGAAGAAAAGAGTGGACTTCTAGAAAGTGAAGCTGAGCAGATGAAGGCGCTTTTTTCGTCTTCACTGAATAAATGCGAGTCAATTTTTGGTGAAAATGTCTTCTGCGACACAACAAAACAAAGAGCCAAGCAAGGTCTAGTTTACTATGATCTTTTAATGCCTACTGTTGGCGTACTAGATCAGACCATTGTTGACACTAAATCGGAGGAAATTCGCACTGCATTCATAAATCTATGTAGTTCTGAAGCATTCAGAAGAACAATGTCCGGAGGTCTTCAAAAACAATCATCCATATTAAGAAGGCGAGCCCTCTGGCAGAAACTACTAACGGAAGCTATCAATGAATGACTGGGCATTACTAACCAAGTATGAAAACCTCTATATATCACTGAGGGGGATAATCAAGGAGTCTGAAAATAGAGTTCTTAGTAATAATCCTGACAATCTATTTATAGATAATGTGAATTTTTTTGTTAAGTCATACTTGATAACTATATGTACTTATTTGGAGTCATTCTTACAGGATCTGGCCCTAAAGTATGCGAAGGAAATTAGTCTAAGAATAAAAAAAGCCGAAATTCCACATAACTTTGTCTACTGGAGACTAGCGCCAGAAGTCAAGGACAAGGACCTAAAATTCTTAAATATTGACTTATCGATCAATAAGAAAGAGATATCAGACAACCTGTCGGCCAATCCATATAGGACAGTTAAATTATTTAGATATCTAGGTGTCGACCTTACTTCGGAGGAGGATTTCGAGAGCAATAAGGGACTCGTCAATTCGATCGTCGCAAAAAGAAATAATATAGTTCATCACAACGACAAGGCAATGGATATTTCGTTTTCCGACTTACTGGCATATATTGATATATTTACTCAATATATGAATGCAATTGATATGGCGATATGTAAAAAAATTATACCGGTATAACAATAGGCCGCGGAAACTGTCGGGCTCTCTGCTCCTGCTCGACTTACTAAGTCCTGAGCATCCCATAGAGATGGGCTATCGATAAGAGAGCAAGACGTAAATGGGTAAATGGAATCATAGGGTTGCGGCCCTTGGGTATGTGCCTTTGATATGTGGAGAGGGTGGATAGGGATTCGAACCCCTTCTTACATACGTCTAGGCCGCTTCATGCCAGAAAAATCGGCACTTTAGTTCTGTGTTGATGGCGTCTAGCGGACAACGGCGGCCTGGAATATGCCCTAATTTTGCCCTAAACGTCTCAGTGCAAATGGCGGCATTCGGCCGGTCGTGACAGACAGAAAACGGCCAAAAGCAGACGGTTACGCAGGGTTAATAGCCGTTTCTTGAGGCTTGGAAGTGTCTACGGAAGGAGGGGCGATTCAAACCTTACGGTTCTGGCCAAACCACTAGCTCTTTAGACGCAATCTAGACTGTATGTTTTTGAACTTCAATAGGGAAAAGTAATGGATCCACAATTCTTTGGCTATATTTCTGTCTCTGTGGACAAATGGCAGAAAGTCGCGCCTCTATTTGTGGCTGGGATGGGTGCATTATATATAATTTATATTTGCACAATTACGGAGTCCCTATCCATAATCAGAAACAGGATATCTGATCTTATCGGGATGAAGCACTCATTCAATCACGAAAAACTAAAAAAACATCAACAACAAGAGCTAGACCTAGATTATTTTAATTTCAAGTTCAAGTTAAATGTCAAAACACCTTATGCAATGGATAAATTAATCGCTTGGGCAGACAGATCCGGCGTACGACTGAACGAGATCAAACGAGCGCGCCCCTATTTCAATGCAACTGAGCAAACTTTCAAAATCCCTCAGCCAAAATTTGTAAAAACATTCACTGTAATAGTCCTGCTTTTTGCCGCGCTGGTATTTTTCGCAATTTACACTCCCAATGCCGCATTATTTAAAGTCAATAAAACCGGTCAATGGTTTTGGGTTACTGATAGCCATGCTTTCTCATTCACCTCCTACCTTCCGCAATCACTGCATGTTTCTGGCTCTTGGAAAATGAGCACAGGAAATTGTTTGCTGGATAATACGTCAGCTCCACTATCCAACGAATGGGATAAAAAAGTTATATGTTATCTTTTACTGGAAAACCAGAAAGGGCAAGTAGCCAAAACCATCAGAGAGCAGAAAATTTTGGCATGGACTTTTTCGCTCCCTTGGCTCCTTGTGCCTCTTGCTGTACTGCAAGGAAGTAACAGGCGACGATACGCAATAGAGTTTCAAAAACGCAGCCAGAAAAAGCTCCGCTTCGGGGACAGCCCTCTTCCAGAATATGCAAGGTACTATTATGACTAAGTCAAATGGTGACGAGTAAGGCATAGGGGATTTAAATCTGCCTTGAACGGCAGAAATCGGCTGTGGATTCAACCGGTCGATGCAACAGATTGGCTAAATCGCTCAGCGGGTGTTTCGTAGTTTAGTGTTTTCCTAGGACGGCTATTTAGTTGCCTTGCCACTTCATTGAGCGCGTCTTGCGAGTGATCCGCAAGGTCAGTTCCTTTCGGGAAGTACTGCCTTAAAAGCCCGTTGGTGTTCTCATTCGTTCCCCGTTGCCAGGGGCGATGAGGGTCGCAAAAGTAGACCTTGATGTCGGTAGCCACCGTAAATCGCTTATGGTCAGCCATCTCTTTTCCGCGATCCCACGTCAACGATTTGTAGAGTTCCAGGGGGAGCTCACGGGCGTTTTCGATCAGGGCGCTGATGACCGTCTCGGTGTCCTTACCGGCTACCTTCACCAGCATCACGTAGCGGGTATGTCGCTCAACAAGAGTGGCAATCTGGCTGTTCCTGCTACCGCACAGCAGGTCACCTTCCCAGTGACCTGGCACCGCCCGATCTTCAGCCGCGGCTGGGCGTTCGCGGATCGATACCGCGTCTGTGATTCGACCGTGATTTTCTTTCTTCTGGGTGTGATGGCGCGAGCGACGCATGGCTCGCGTGCGCCGTAAATGCTCAAGCAACTCCTTCTTCAGAGCCCCGCGAGCCTGTATGAAGAGGGTGCGATAGATCGTCTCGTGTGACACCTGATAGCTCGTATCGTCCGGGTAGGTTCGCTTTAGCCAGCCGGCAATTTGTTCCGGTGACCACTGCAATTGAAGCTTGTCTGCAACAATTTGCGCCACCGCTCGGTTCTCAACAAGCTTGCAGTCCTTAGGTCGATGGGCGCGATCCCAGGCAGCCTGATCAGCTCGATTAGCCCGGTAGCATCCTTGGCCACCGTTGCGTCTGATCTCACGACTGATCGTAGAGGCGGCTCGCCCTAGCAGCGCGGCTATGGAGCGGATCGAGTTACCTGCCACCACTGCACGCGAAATCTCTTCGCGTTCAGCCAACGTCAGGGCCAATCTGGATCTGCGGCGTACAGCGGGTCTGATCCCCCCTGTCTCCGCCAAGATGCGCTGTATCGATGAGTGGTTTCGTTCAAACAGTTGGGCGATCTGCTGGAGAGAGTCGCCTTTCTGCCAGTGATCCCACATCAGTTTTTTCTGGCTTTCGGTGTAATAGATCCGAGGTCTCTGCTTCATCTGCAACACTCCTTCTGCTTACACAGAATGTAGTTGTGTTGCATCGACCGGTTGAATCCACAGCCAAGAGCGGACATTGAAGTACTGGACCTATGCAAATGAATCACCAAGGTGATGCAAGCGCATAAAAATGCCGGCCGCTATCAAATATCTCCGTAGACGCACCATCAATATCGTGATGCGTAGCGATTGGGCCATTCTTGCATCACATCAATGAAAACCGCTTTCGATAATCACTTGGCCCAACTCCGAGACGCCGCATAAATGCCCTTCGGAACCCGTCCGTATTGGCATAACCGACTGTATCGGCCAAGCGCTTGAGTGAAACGTCAGAATCTTCGATCAACCGTCTGGCCGCATCGATCCGGGCCAGTTCAACAAATTCGGCCGGGGTCGAACCGGCTTCAGCCTTGAAGGTACGGGCGAAGTTTCGCTCGCTCATACCGGCGCGGGCGGCCAGGATGGGGACGCTTAAGTCGGCCTTCAGGTGCTCCACCACATAATCCTGCACGTCTCGGATCACGCTGCGTTCGGCGGTTTGCGCTGCTAGTTGCGCGCTGAACTGCGATTGCCCGCCAGGCCGCTTGAAGAACATCACCATTTCACGGGCCACGCTGAGCGCCAATTCTCTGCCGTAATCTTCTTCGACCAGCGCCAAAGCCAGGTCCATGCCCGCCGTGACACCCGCCGAAGTGTAGATGTTGCCATCCTTGATAAAGATGCTATCCGGATCGACGTGTGTTTGCGGGTGCTCCTTAGCGAGTTTTGCGCTGGAATTCCAATGGGTGGTGACACGGCGCCCGTCGAGAAGGCCAGCGGCGGCCAGTAGAAAAGCACCGCTACAGACTGAGCCGATACGACGTACGGATTTCGCTTGCCGACGTAGCCAATCTTGCAACGCGGGGTCATGCGCGATTTCGTCGATATGTGGGCTGCCGGCCACAAGCAAGGTGTCGATCTTGCCTTTATAAGTTTCGAAGGTTTCATCAATGCCAAGCTTCAAACCACTTGAGCCTTTGATCATGCCCTTGCTGGTACCGATGACTTCGACCCGATAGGCGCGCGGATTACCCAGTTGCTTGGCTGCTTCGGCGAAGACGTCGGCGGGCCCGACGACGTCCAGCAGTTGCACACGGGGGAATGCCAGGAGGGTTATACGCATGATGTCTGTCCTCGTCGAATCATTGGCTGAATACGTCGTTTTACGACTATTTCAGCCAACAGCTGTTTGGCTGAAAATAGCCCCAACAGTAAATTCAGTCAAACGGGAGACTGCCATGAACACTGCATATACCCCCACCGTCGATGCCGCTCAAACGGTAACCGCCAGCAAAACATCGATCAAAAACCTGCCTATCAATTTGTTCGGTTCAGTGATGGGTTTGGCCGGCCTGGGCCTGGCCTGGCGCTTGACTGGCCAGTATTACGGCGTCGGCGGCATCTTGGGTGAGGCAATTGGCGCTCTTTCCGGCCTGGTATTCGTGCTGTTGACCCTGGGATACCTGACCAAATGGGTGAAACATCCAGCAGCGGTCAGGGCCGAGTTCAACCACCCGATCGCCAGCAACTTTTTTGGCACCGTCACCATTGCACTGTTGTTGCTTTCGGCAGTCGCGGCACCCCACAACGAATTGCTCAGACGGGTTCTCTGGATACTGGGCAGCGCACTGACGGTGTTGCTCGCAGGCCTCGTGGTTTCCCGTCTGTTGTCGGGCAATCAAGACTCGTTGAATGCCGTACCTGCCTGGCTGATTCCAGGTGTTGCCACCCTCGATATCGCGGTAACCGGTGCGCATATGCCTATGGCCTGGGCTACTGAGTTCAACCTGTTTGCCCTCGCCGTGGGTGCAGTGCTGGCGCTAGTATTCTTCACCCGGATCTTTTCGCGGCTGGTGCATGAGGCAGCTCCGGCCAAAGGCATGGTGCCTTCGCTGATGGTCCTGATTGCACCCTTTGAAGTAGGTTTCCTGGCCTACACCAACGTGTTCGGCGAGATCGACCGGTTTGCCAGTGTGTTGTTCTACTTCGGCCTGTTCCTGTTCGTGGTGTTGAGCTTCAAAGTGTTCCGTCGGGATGTGCCGTTTGCCCCTTCGTGGTGGGCAATCAGCTTCCCCATCGCAGCTCTGAGCAACGCGGCGTTGAAATATGCACATGCCCAGGAGAACACCATGTTGATGGTCATCGCTGCTGTGATCCTGCTGTTCCTCACTGTGGCACTGACCGTGCTGATGGTGAAAACCCTGACCAGCCTTTTCAGCGGAAAACTGTTGGCCAACTGACCTTTTACCTCCCTTTGGCGAGCCTTAACCGGCTCGCTTTTTTTTGCCTATAAGGTTTTATCGAATGACTTACAACACATCGTGGTTGCTGCTGATCGTTGCCGGATTCCTGGAGATTTTCTTTGCAGTCGGATTGAAATCTGCAAACGGTCTTGAACGGCCCTGGCTGCTCCTGGGCACGGTCGTAACGTTGGCGGGCAGTTTGTGCTTATTGACGATAGCGTTGCGGGTGCTGCCCGTAGGAACCGCCTATGCGGTGTGGACCGGCATCGGCGCTGCCGGCACAGCCATCGTTGGAATGTACTGGTTGGGTGACGCGGTATCGTTCTGGAAACTTGTCTGGATTGGCTTGATTCTCTTGAGTGTCGCCGGACTACGCTGGGCGGCCTAAACAGAGCGAATACTTAATTGAATCGATAAACAACCCTATGTTGAAGACCATTGAGAAAGAGGGATTGTTGTCGTTCGTGACAGGAAGCAATCGGCCATAAGTAGCCCTTCGTGAAAAGTAGCTCACAACTAGAATCGGAACACGACTCACCCTTGTTACCTGGCGCTGACGTTGTGTATTGCCCTGGCGACTAATGAAGCGAACACCACGACGGCCAGGGCCATACCGACTTGCAAGGTCGAGTGTTGAAACAACAGCCACGTGGTACATGGCAACAACACCAGGGCAATCGACACCAGCGTCATATACCGATAGGACGAGTAACACGACACGGCACTGACCGACATGCCAACGGCAAACAGCATGACCAGCGCCTGGGCCAGCAGGTCGTCTGCCGGCATGACGGCTAACGCGCCAGCGCCCCAGATACCGGCAGACAACACCAGCGTCACCCAATAGATCCGCTCCCAGCGTTGCGGCGTGCGCTCACTGTCAGGGCTGCGAAAATAGACCACAAACATTAGGATACGCAGTAACGACGAGGCACTCAGCAGGCCAATCCAGCCGATCATCACGCTGTGATCCATGCGCTCCCAGCACAGCCCGCAGAGCATAAGCGCGGCCAGGTAACTGCCGAACACCGTGGACACGGATTGGTGGAACAGTTGTCGCAATCGGTCACCGCGCACTTGCGCCGCGATGAAAGTCTCCTGGTCGTACCGAAATCCTGGGCCATCAATGTGAACCGCCTGATCATGATGCTGCGACAAAAAAAGCGATTGCGGCACCCTGCCACCTAGACAAACAAATGAATAACACGCCTGACCTCATGCCGATCACACGGACGACACCGCTGCATCACTGCTGCGGCGTAACCATCTTGAACCGGATATTGATGTCGTCGGAAACCATGGTATTGGCATATTCACCTTCGCCGATCTTGAAATCGCTGCGTTTAAGCGTTAACTCGCCGTCGAAGATGCCGATGGTGTTCTCGGCTTTCAGCAGGACCGGAACCGCTACATCACGGGTAACGCCCCTGAGCGTCAGTTTGCCGATGATCGTGTATTTGTTGTCGCCAAGCGCCTTCACAACGGTCGATTCAAAAGTCGCCACGGGATAGGCCGCCGAATCGAACCAGGCGGGCTTTTGCAGTTCCGTGTTGGCGTCACTGCTGCCGGCATCGATACTGTCGAGCTGGATGGTGAGCGATGCCCGGGCTGCCGCAGGGTTGGTCGTGTCGAAATCCAGCTTGGCTTCGAATACGCCAATCGTGCCGTATACCCGCGAGGTGAATTGGTTTTACGTGAAGGAGATCTTGCTCGCGGCTTGGTTGACTTGTTTGTATTGCACCGCTTGCGCGCAGGGCAAGTAGCCAACAGTCAGCACGACGGCCAGAACAGCTAGCCGCGGGAATCGAACATTCATGGGATACTCCGTCAGAGGGTTCCCGTTATGAGCCGAACCGCCCGCACACGTGGGCCAGCGATAGGAGGACTAAAGCAAATAACTCGCGTTTCTTCCACTGGCTGCAGGACTTTCGACCACCTGTCGGCCACTCCGGGGCAGCGCCCGATATTGCCACCTTGGCGGGTGTTACTCCGGGCGTGAAGTAAGCGACACCATTCACCTGACGTCCGCCGCGTTGCAACCGGTGGCCTCGGACGATGTCGCGGCGGCGCTGACCGATATTGCGTTGAAAGCGCCGGTCAATCAGACCGTCGAAGTGGCCGGACCTGATAACCGCCCGCTCGTCGAGTTCGCCAGCGATTACCTCAAGCACACCCAGGACCCGCGCCAAACCGTCGCGGACGACACGGTTCCTTACTTTGGTGCGCCGATCAATGACCAGTCACTGACACCGGGCGCCAATCCCATCATTGGCAAAACCCGGTTTCAGGACTGGCTCAAGACCCACTAGGCCACTGTTTGACCAGGAAAACTTAAACGCTGAACGGACCTAACATTGGCTCGCCACCGTCCGCGAAGAAATAGCGGCGTAGTCCTGTTGTTTCACTCGCTGCGTCAACACCAGCATGCTCAGGAAACCCAATGCGATCAGCACTGGATACGCCATCAACAGTTCGAACAGGGAGTATTTCCAGGCCAACGGCCGACCGACGCCCAGCATGGCCGCATACATCCAGGACACGGCCGACAGCGAGCCGCAGAACAGCGCGAGCATCCGTGCGCTGAACCCGAGATAGAGCAAGGAGCCTGCCTTTTGCAGCGCGGGCAATACCAGGCGATGCAACAAGATGCCGTTGTAGGTCAGCAGCATGACAATGATCACCTTGGCGTGAAGTTTCGGGTTCATGAAGTAGCTCATACCTTTTTCCAGGTAATCAATACCGATGACCGCGGCGCCCGTCACCCACAAGGCTATCAAAGCAACGATCACAGACTTCTGCAGACTTTCCATATGTGCATGATCGTGCTCAGTGAATGTTTTTCGCTTTAACAAATCTTTAACCATTGCAATATCACTGGTCAATACCAAACCAATGGCCACACAACAAGACACTAAATGAACGTAAATAACGCCCAACCGCAAAAACTCCATACATTCTTTATTTTCGAGCAGGCTCATAATTGTATTTATCGCCACGGTACTTTCTCCACCTTGTTCGATAGTACAGATCGACAACTAACAGGGCATTTAACTCTTCTAACCCCTGTGCGATCTTACTTTTATAAGAGATGCCAAATCGCAGACCTGACACTGCGTAGCCCATTGATTCACTTGGCAAACCAATGATCGACTTGTTTACTGCCTCCTGAATTACAGATAAAAAAATCCCCATTTGCAGTCACTGCATATGAGGTTCGTTTTCCACTTCTTTTCTACGATTGCTGGAGCAGATCATGGTGACGCGCTGAAGTATCAGAGGGTGTTACGCCTCGAATGTTCATTTTTTAAGCAGACTACCGACAAACGGTTACTTCAGCGCAAATGATCTAAATCGACAATGAACCGATAACTTCTCCGTAAGCCGCTGGCTAACTGGCCCGCTTTAAATTAGATAAGCCTCAGACTCTTTCATTGGATCCATTAGTTGTTGCGTTACTTACGGAAAGTGCAATAGAGACCCGCTCGCATTTACCCCCATGCACGACTGAAACAGTCATACTTTTTCACGTCAGAAACTCGGGGACCCGCCCCCCCTCAACCGTCGATCGCCGACGCGAGCGGGAGCCAGACGCACACTTCGAAACCCTCTTGCCGACCTGTTGCAGGGGAGCTCAATTTCATTCTCGCGTTAACCCCCTGCACAATCGTTTTGGCAATCGCCAGGCCCAATCCTGAACCGCTGATCTCACTGTGACCTCGTACAAAGCGCTCGGTCAGGTGCTGCAACACTGGCGCCGGCACCACCGGCCCGCCATTGACTATCCGCAGTTGAGCCTGTTCAGTGAGGCTGACTTCGATCGGTTGCGCCGTCGCGCCATACTTCAGAGCGTTCTCAATCAGGTTGCGCAACAAGATGCCAAAAGCGTCCGGGTCAATGTTCGAGTACACGCTGGCCTGGTGTGGCAGTTGCAACTTGATGCGCTGGCCGCTGCGTTGGTTCCACTCATCGACGCCATGGGCCAACAACGGAATCAGGTCCTGAGGCGTTTCGGACAGCAGCCCACCGCCCTCGGCCTTCGCCAGTTGCATGAGTTTTTCCGACAGCCGCGCCAGCTCGCGCAAGGCGTTTTCGATCTTCGCCGCACGCACTCGCAAAGGGCCTTCAGGCGCCTCCTGGTGCAAACGCTGGATCTGCGCGAGGGTCGCCGCCAGTGGCGTACGCAACTCATGAGCGCTGTTGGCGGTAAAGCTGCGCTCGGCTTCGAGGGCCTTGCGCAAGCGCTCCAGCAGGTGATTGACCGCCTCGGCCAACGGATCGATTTCTGCGGGCAGGCGGACCACTTTGATCGGTGACAGATCACCCACACCACGCGCCTCGACCGCACGTCGATACGCCAACACGCTACGCAGGCTGATCCGCACGAACAACCAGGTGCCCAACAGGCTGACGGGAATCAGCGCCAAAAGCGGCAACAACAAGGCAAACAAGGCTTCCCGCGCGGCTTCACGGCGATGATTCAGCGGCTCGGCGATTTCAATGAACAGCGTCCCGCGCAATGCACTGGCGCCATACAAGCGGTACTTCTCAGAGGTCGAAAAACCCTCGGTCGGCTGTCGATTGAAGATCTTCGGGTTGGCATCGTGGGACTGCATCAGGATCTTGCCACTGGCATCGCGCACCAGGTACGTCAGGTATTCCTTGTGCATTTTCAACGTCGCAACGTGCTGTGCCTCTCGGGGTTCCTCCCGGTTGCTGATTTCCAGCACGGCCAACGGCAAGATGCGTTGCGCGGTCTCTTCCAGTGCGCTGTCGAATGCCTCGTCCAACTCATGTTGCACCACCAGCCAGGCGCCGACGGTTGCGCCCAGCCAGAGCAAGGTCATGCCCAAGGTCAAACCCAGGCCGAGACGTTTTTGCAGGCTCACGGAAGGCTTCATACGGCCATCAACCGGTAGCCCATGCCGCGCACGGTTTCGATCAGATCGCGCCCCAGTTTTTTACGCAGCCGGCTGATATAGACCTCGATGGTATTGCTCTCGATTTCGGCACCGAAGGCATACAGCCGTTCTTCCAGCTGCGACTTGGACAACAGTGCGCTGGGGCGCTGCACAAACGCTTCGAACAGCGCCCACTCACGCGCCGTCAGGTCCACGGTGGTGCCGGCACGCTGCACGGTGCGGGCGTTCATGTCGACCTGCAAATCACCGAGTCTGATCTGCGGGTTGGGGTTGCCGCTGTAGCGTCGGGCCACCGCGGCCACACGGGCCGAGAGCTCAAACAGGTCGAACGGTTTGACCAGGTAATCATCGGCCCCGGCATTGAGGCCGGCGATACGGTCGGAGATCTGATCCTGAGCGGTCAGAATGATCACCGGGGTCACGTCCCCTGCCGAGCGTTGCTGACGCAAAAAATCCAGCCCGCGCCCATCCGGCAGCATCAGGTCAAGCAGGATCAGGTCGTAAGGCGTGGTGCGCACGCTGTTGCGCGCATGGTCCAGGCGCTGCACCCAATCAACGGCGTGGCCGTCATCGGCGATCTGCTCGCGCACCGCCTCCCCCAACCCAGGTGCGTCCTCGACCAATAAAACCCGCATCTGGTACCCCCCGTGATGGTTGTCGTGCAACACCTTAATTGCCTTACCTGACGTCAATCTGAAGATTCAGCTGGTTGTCAGGAATGCACCTTAGGGTATGCCACAGACGCCGACCTCGGCAGGAGACAGATCATGAAAACAGGTTTTATTGCCCAGGCCGCGCTGTTGAGCCTGCTGCTCAGCGGTTATGCCCTGGCCGATGACGATTGCAGCGACCCGGTGAGCGACTGGCAACCGCGCGAAACCTTGCGCCAGCAGGTCGAGCGGCAATACGGCTGGAGCGTGCAGCGCATCAAGGTCGACGACGGTTGTTATGAGCTCAAGGGCCTGGACCGCAAAGGCAATGCCATCGAAGCCAGCTACTCACCGGCCTCGCTGCGCCTGCACACACTTGAGATTCATTTCCGCGACGACGGCGATGCCAGGGATTACCTCGGCAGCCCGCTCACCGAATGACGCCTCACTTGTCGATGAATTTTTCCTGCGCTTCAGGTTGCTGTCAGCCAGCAGGTCCAGTCTCTCGACCTAACGATCAAAAGGACACCCTCATGAAAAAGATCATCGCAGCCACCTGCCTCGCCAGCGCCATTGCCTTGCCGGGTCTGGCCCAGGCCCGTGAAGTGACCCTGACCACTCAGCTCAAGGACTACAGCGGCAATGATGCCTACCTGGCGATCTACGTCACCGACGCCAATGGCCAATACCAGAAAACCCTGTGGGTGGCCGGCAAGAAGGCCAAGTACTACAAGCACCTGGGCGACTGGGCCCGTGGCAGCGGGATGAACCCGAGCGAGTTTGACGGGGTCAGCGGCGCCAGTGTCGGCAGCGGGCGCACGCTCAAAGTCAGCGTCGAACTGGCAGACACCCTGATTGATGCCGGGTACCAGATCCGCATCGACAGTGCCGTCGAGGACAAACGCGACGCCCGCGCCGACGTCAACGTCCCCCTGACCTCCAAAGGCTCAGGCAAACCGGCACCCGGCAGCGCCTACGTCGACTCCTTTACTTACGATCTGTAGCACCCGCCATCTCTGGAGGCTGAACATGCTTCGCCAGTCCCATTCCCTGCCCGGCCTGATCGCTGCCCTGTTGGTCATGCTGTTGGCAATCAGCGGCGCGATCCTCTCGGTCAACCCGGCGCTGGAACGCTTGCACAGCACGTCCACGCCTGCCGGACAACTTAACGTCGGCCAACTGGCCGGGCGCGTTGCCAGCCACTTTTCGGGCGTAGAGCAGATCCAGCGCACAGCGTCTGGCACGGTGATCGTCTACTACAACCAGAACGGCCAGGCCGGGGTGGAAAAAGTCGACCCAATGACCGGCCAAGGCCTCGCGCCCGACGAGCCATCCGCGTTCTCACGCTGGGTGAAAGAACTGCACCGCTCGCTGTTCCTTGGCACGCCGGGCCATGGCGTGTCGGGTGTCGGCGCGCTGTTCATGCTGATGCTGTCGGTGTCCGGCGCGCTATTGCTGGCCCGGCGCCTGGGTGGCTGGCACAACCTGCTGCGGCCGCTGCGGGGTACTTTCAGCCAGCGTTGGCATGCTGAAGTCGGGCGACTGGCCTTGCTGGGGCTGCTGCTGTCGGCATTGAGCGGGCTCTACATGTCCGCCACCACTTTTGGCTTTATCGCCGACGGCAGTCAGAGTGAACCCGCCTTCCCCGACCACGTCAGTGCGGGTCCGGCCCTGCCGGTGGCGAAGCTGCAAGCCTTGCAGGCCATCGACCTCAATGATCTGCGCGAACTGGTCTACCCCAGCCCCAATAATGCGCAGGACGTGTTTTCTCTGCGCACCGCCCAGGGCGACGGCTACGTGGACCAGGCCAGCGGCGCCTTGTTGTCCTATCAGGCCCACGACTCGATGCACAACCTCTACGAATTGATCTATCAATTGCACACCGGCGAAGGCCTCTGGTGGCTGGGCCTGCCGCTCGGGCTCTGCGCCCTCTGCGTACCGTTAATGAGCGTGACCGGCATTGTGTTGTGGTGGCGCCGCCGCAAGGCGAGTCCGACCCTCCGCCACAACAGCCCTGCTCACTCCGCCGACAGCGTGATTCTGGTGGGCAGTGAAAACAACAGCACCTGGGGCTTTGCAAAAACCCTGCATGACGCTTTGCACCTGGCGGGACACCGGGTACACAGCGCGACAATGAATCAATACGCCAATAACTACAGCAACGCCCAGCGCGTGTTCATCCTCACCGCGACCCACGGTGACGGTGACGCGCCAGCCTCGGCTTCGCAGTTTCTGGCGCAATTGGCAAAAACCGGCCTCAAGCCTGGGCTGCCCTTTGCCGTACTGGGCTTTGGTGATCGGCAGTTTACGCAGTTCTGTCAGTACGCCCATCAGGTGCAGGACGCGATGTTGCAGGCCGGTGGCTCGCCATTACTGGGGCTGGAAACCGTCAACCGTCAGTCCTCTCAGGAGTTTGCGCGCTGGGGCCATGCCTTGGGCGAAGTGCTCCAGCATGACCTGCCACTGGTCCATACCCCACAGCAACCACAGACCCATCCATTGGAGCTGACGGAGCGCATTGTCTACGGTGAACAGGTGAACGCACCGACCCACGTCTTGCGCTTCAAGGCACCCGGCAAGCTGCCGGACTTTCTGGCCGGTGACCTGGTCGGGATTTTGCCCCCAGGCAGTACGATCCCACGCTTCTACTCGCTGGCCAGCGGCTCGCAGGATGGCGTGCTGGAAATCTGCGTACGCAAACACAACGGTGGCGTGTGCTCGGAGTTTCTCCATGGCCTGGACATCGGCGGGCCAATCGAAGCGTTTATCCAGCCCAACCCGCACTTTCGCCCGGCGTCGGGCACGCACCCGGTGATCCTCATCGGTGCCGGCACCGGCATCGGCCCCCTGGCGGGTTTTATCCGCAACAACACCGCTCGACACCCGATGCACTTGTATTGGGGCGGGCGTAACCCGGCCTCGGATTTCCTTTATGAACCGCAGCTTAATCAGTACTTGTCGGACCGCCGCCTCACGGCATTGCGTGCAGCCTTCTCTCAGGTTCAGGACCGCAGCTACGTGCAAGACCGGCTGATCAGCGATGCCCTGGCCTTGCGCCGACTGATTGAAAAAGGCGCCCAGGTGCTGGTGTGTGGCAGTCGCGAGATGGCCAAAGGCGTGATGCAGGCCCTCGATGAAGTGTTGGCGCCTCTCAACCTGAGCGTGCTGACCCTCAAGGCACAAGGACGCTACCGTGAAGACGTCTACTGAGCTGCAACGCTACAGCCTGAACGGCGAGACCATGGGCACCCGCTACACCGCCCTGTTCTATGCCGCTGCCGGGATTGATACCGAAGCAGTGAACCACAGCCTGGCCTGCGCCGTGGCCCGGGTGGATCAGCAAATGTCCACCTGGAAACCCGACTCTGACCTCAATCGCCTCAACGCCGCCCCAGAACAGCAATGGGTGTCAGTGCCTGAAGAACTGGCGACGGTGCTGTCTGCGGCACTGCGCGTCAGTCAGCAATCGGGCGGTGCCTTCGACATCGCGGTCGGTGATCTGGTTGACGCCTGGGGGTTCGGCCCCGGAGAACACGCGATCACAGCGCAGGCGCTCGCCACGCCGTCGTCGCACGCACGACCGTCCGCCAGCGCCGCGCTGGTGGTTGATGCGCAACGCAATCAGGTGCGCAAACGCGCACCACTGCAGCTTGATTTAAATGGCATCGCCAAAGGGTTTGGCGTGGATGAACTGGCCCGTTGCCTGGACGGATTGGGCATCACTCGCTACCTGGTCGGTATCGATGGCGAGATGCGCGCCCGGGGCGTCAAACCTGATGGCCAGTGCTGGGCCGTGGCCCTGGAAAAGCCCCGCCGGGGCGTGCGCGAAGTCATGGGCGTGATGGAACTGGGTGATGCCGCTATCGCGACCTCCGGGGACTATCGACACTGGGTCGACGTCGCCGGTCAGTCCTATGCCCATACCATGAACCCGGCCACCGGCGCGCCGTTGTGCAACCCGCTTGCCGCCGTCACCGTGGTGGCGTCCTCCTGCATGCTCGCCGATGCCTGGGCCACGGCGTTGATGGTGCTGGGTGAAACCGCAGGTCCACGTCTGGCCCAGGAGCGCGGGATGGACGCCTTGTTCGTGCTGCGCGACGGCCAACAGTTCAAGGAAATATCCATTGTCGGCGGCCAATTGCAGGCGCAGATTGAAACCCGTCCGATGTGAACCGCCCAATGACAGTGAGTCGCGATCAACCATGAAATTCATGCACAGGCACACCGAGGCACACCGAAGCGATCGTATCGGCTGGCTGCGCGCCGCCGTCCTTGGGGCCAATGACGGGATAGTCTCCACCGCCAGCCTGCTGATTGGCGTTGCGGCCGCCAACGCCAGCCACGCCACGTTGCTGGTCACGGGGATGGCGGGGCTGATGGCCGGCGCCATGTCCATGGCCGCAGGCGAATACATTTCCGTGCACTCCCAGGCCGATACCGAGCGCGCCGACTTGTCCCGCGAACGGGCCGAGTTAGCCAATGATCCGAAAGCCGAACACATCGAACTCGCCAACATCTACAGGCATCGTGGTGTCTCCCCCGAGTTGGCGCATCAGGTGGCCGATCAATTGATGGCCCATGACGCACTCGGCTCTCACGCTCGGGACGAATTGGGCATCAGCGCCACGCTCACCGCCAAACCCTTGCAAGCCGCCCTGGCCTCAGCCGCCAGCTTCGTGGTGGGTGCCGCATTACCGTTGGCGGTCACGTTTGTCGCGCCGGAGCACAACGCAGTGCCGTGGATATCGGGCATGTCATTGGTGTTTCTCGGGACGCTGGGCGCCATCGCCGCCAAGGCCGGCGGGGCCAATGTCATGACCGGCGCCTGGCGGGTGACATTCTGGGGGGCACTGGCCATGGGCATTACCGCACTGGTGGGGCACTTGTTTGGCGCCGTGGTCTAGTTCAGGTTCCTTCGCACAAAAAACAAAGGGCGCCCGTTAATGAAAACGGGCGCCCTTTGTACGCTGCCAACCTATGCCACGCCGACAAAATCACTCGCGGTAAGGGCCACATGCCCGACCAGATCAATCTGGAAATCGGCGCCATTACCGCTGTTTACATTGCCCTCCACATAGGTGTGATCGACCCCGCCGACATTGACGAAGTGGTACTTCAATTGCGCCTGGTTGCTGAACTCGGTGCCGGCGCCGTTCCACTCGCCGAGGAAGGTGAAGTCCTGATTACCCGCGAAACCTGCGCCAAAGGTCCGGGCATCGATCGAGGTCAGATCGATGTGGTCGGAGCGTCATAGACGAAGGCATCGTTATTGAAACGCCCGTCAGCCTTGGCTCCCGAAGTCATCGGCTTGGGCACATAGGCGGTGATGCCGGCATCGTGACAAGCCAGGATTTGTTCGCTTTTGAAATAACCTCGGTCCGCCACCACCGACAACGTTTCTGACGCTATCGCCTCGCGGGCCTGCTTGGCCATTGAACTGAGTTGATCGCGGTCAGAACCGACGTTGGTCACCTCATGTGCAACGATCAAATGGTGCTGAGTATCGACCGCTGTCTGCACGTTGTAGCCGACGATTCCCGTGCCGCGCGTCATCATGGAGCGGGCGTCTGGATCGGTCAGTGAGACCTGCTTATCCGGCGATTCACTGAGCTGGATTTCGATCGCTTGAAGCTCCTTCATTTGAGTTTTGAGCTTGGCGATTTTCTCTTCCAGCCGCACGGCGCTGGGCTCGGAAGCTGTGGGTTCTTGCTGATCGGCAGCATCGAGTGCCGCCAGGTAACGATTGATGCTCGATTCAATTTCTTCCATGCGCCGTTTCAGTTTGGCGCTGGTGAAATTGCGGTCGCGGTTGTTGACTGCTTTGAATTTACTGCCATCCCGGTCAGCCACATCAGCTCGACGTTGCGTTGGGCTTCTCGCTCCAAACGTCGGCTCGACTGGATGCGGCTGAGATAACCGTAGATGTAGATCTTCAGCAGGATCGCCGGGTGGTAAGCCGGCCGGCCAGTATCGGCTGGGATGGCACCTTCAAAACCCAGATTGACCAGGTCGAGTTCGTCGACGAAGACGTCGACTACGCGCACCGGATTGGTATCGCTGACGTAGTCGTCGAGGCTCTCGGGAAGTAAGGTGCCTTGGCCTCGATGTTCACCTTGGATAAAGCGCTTCATGGGCGATCCCTGCGATGAAATCCTCAGAAATCATAGCAAGGGTTCGCGGAGGCGTTTTTACACACTCTGGGCCAGAAGCGGTCGCTCTAAGGTATCTACAAATCTAGGGTCGGTTCAGTCCTCCCAATACAAAACTTGTTTCATGGGCTGAGGAAAATCGGGTCAACCGTCGGGGCAGTAAATACGATTGATAGAACAGCCATCGATAGCCACACAAAACCATCCCAGTATTTGACTAAGGCCAACAGCAAAGCCCCAGCGATTGGCAACATAGAAAGTCCCTTCAGCAAATGAAAAGTCTTGCTGAGAGTTTTGCCCTGCCTATCGACTTGATCGATGGTAATTCTGAGTAGACCCTGAAGTTTTGGGGGGTACGTTTTTATCTTGTCTTTAAACTCATCGAAAATGACGTTAAAACTGTGTAATAGACGCTCTGTTTGTAGCATTTGATTGCGCAAGATCGCCAGCAAGACTATGGAGACTACCGCCAGACCAACTACAAGGATGAAAGCTTCGAATTTGGAGGTGGTCTTCTCTAGGACTACCAGACCGGCAAAAGATATCGGCAGGGCCAGCATCTTACCTGCAATATCACCAAGCACTCCGCTTAGCTTGGTGCCATAGTCAATTTCAGCTTGGGCTACCTCGCGTCTAACCCGCTCAAACGAAAAGCTGTAGACGTAGGTTTGGAGATTCGCCCGGTAAGTGGCCAGAACTTCCCGCCACTCCCGCACGATCACAAGGAGCAAATTCGGCTCGCTTTCGAACTTTTCAATAACACTGGCAACAGCCATCCGAATCATCAACTTACGCTCGGAGAGATGCGCCTTGTTTTCGTTTTTTCGATTGAGGATTTCCTCCAGCAAGCTCAAATGGTTGAGTTCATAATCAAGAACTTTGATATCAACCTGAGTGGGCAGAAGGAATGTTCTCGGTGGTTTGGCTCCATCAGGAGGCAAGGCAAAAAATAGGTTATAGCCATCCGGGCTACTGTCTTTATCAACGCCGATCGCTAGTAACGCAAGCAATTCGATTAGCCGGCAAACCCGCCTGAGAGACTTGATCTCCGGGGGATCAATCTCATCGCTGTCCGACCAGCAGAGCTCAGTGATGTAAACATTGCTTGGAAAATGGCCCTTTCCCAACGAGCCATTTCGCGCGACAAACTCGCTTAGGCTGCTGTAAAAGCGTCCCGACTCATTCGAAGGCAGGCGAAATTCAATCTCAAGAGCGTCGGTCTCCTCAGAAAGATGCTCGAACTTTCCGTAGGCGGCGGGCAACCCATCACATTTTCGCAATGAGCTAATGATGTC
The DNA here is from genome assembly GCF_963970905.1 of Pseudomonas sp. EL_65y_Pfl2_R96. Taxonomy (NCBI): domain Bacteria; kingdom Pseudomonadati; phylum Pseudomonadota; class Gammaproteobacteria; order Pseudomonadales; family Pseudomonadaceae; genus Pseudomonas; species Pseudomonas sp. EL_65y_Pfl2_R96. Next base: position 59,636 of record NZ_CAXAQH010000031.1, read on the forward strand.
AGCCGTTGGCGCCCCCTCATAACTGACGACTCCGTCTTCAACGGTGGGTGTCCCAAGGGCGCGGTAGAGGGCTACCACATGAGAGAACATTGTCAGCTGATCCTTGCCTGTAATTCCTTCTCGATCACATCGATCAGTTCAGTCGTCATATTGGACAGGGTCAATTTCTTCCGAGCCTCATCGTAATAGACGTCTGCTGCCGGATCTTTCCCAAGCGCTCCGCGTTCGAACTGCAGCGACCAATTGGAAGCATCTCCCTTGATTCGAGTCTTCTCCCTCAGCGTTTTAGCGTTGACCGTAAAATCGTCAGGTACCTTGTTTTTTTCACTATTCAAATAATCTTTCAAGCCAGCAATTTCATCCACCAGGTCAGCAGGAACATGCGCGACTGCGGCGTGAACAATGGAGTCCAATCGTGCTGACTTGCCTGCCGCCAATTGCGCCTCTAGATATTTGATGACCGCCTCTTTAGCCCTGTAGCCGAAGCTTTTTAAGGGTTTTTTGTCGCGAAAGAACTTGGCAACGTTATCGATGGCATTTTTCGTAGCACGCCCCGAAGCCACTCCTTTTGCACAACCCAGTGCAGAGATGAAGTAGTCGGATGCCTGGCTATCGCGACCACGACTGATGAAGCACAGGTAGGTGGAGTCGGCCTCTTCTGTCGTCTCATCTTCGGTCGTTTCAGGCGCTGAGGCGGCAGCAGCTGCCATAGCCTGAATGGCGACAAAGCTACCCAGGTTGATCCGAGCGGCTTGTTGAACTTTGCTCAGGTCTACTTCCTGAATCTCTTTAGGCACATAATTTTCGTCCAGCTGAATGCCATCACGCTCCTTCATGCTGGCGACGAGGAAAAAGTTGGAAGCCCCTGAGGAGTACTGCGCACACAGAATATGCCCGCCGGTCGAGAGCACCTGATTACCTGCCTGTTCGACCAATTGATCCATAGCCAAGTGAGTCAGATCGATGAATTGGGCCTCATCATCCTGGACGGCTACGAACTCGGTGAAACGTCTCGGAAATGGACCTTGGCGTTCATCATTGGCGAACTGACCATAGACCACACTGTTGCCTTCCTTGCCGATGAGACCGTGAATCCCATTCACAAGAAATTGTAACGCCGGGTTTTCGGTATTGAGCACCACATCCTTTTTCACCACTTCGGAGATAAAGCTCGTCTTCGCTAGCTTTTTGAAGCTGTGGATGATGGCGGTTTTCAGTGTAATCATGGGTCGAATTCCGTTCCGATAACATCAATATGGAATCACTGAAAATAACACCTTACCCAACAAACTTCAGGGCTTATCTCGATGCGCGAAAGCGTCAAATGGAATCCATACCAAATCATGAGCGCAGCCGGGACCGCCACGAAACTGTACATCCATACAGGAAAAAGAACCAGCCCGTTCGTCTTAGCCGAATGAGAGAAAACTAGCAAGCTAACGTCAGGGCTTCAGCATCGTTGGGAAACGTGATGACTCGCCCCCAGGTTTGTAGACAAATCTGAATGACTTCTCTCACAGCCGAAAGCAGCTCGCCATAGAATTTATAATTGACCATCGTTAGGCCCCTCCACAACGTTTGCTTATCGAAGGGGACATCGAATCACTGCTCAGTATCGCCACTCGCCAACTCGTTCAACTTGATCTCAGCCAGAGGATGCCCGGCCTTCAAAGCAATACGCCAAAACCGCGCCGCTTCCACCGGATCCGGCGCCTTGCTCGCCGTCCCTGCGAGGCTGATCACGCCAACCTGATACGCCGCCTTGCCATCCCCCGCCAACGCCGCCAGGCGCAGTAACCTCACCCCTTCCTCACGAGCCCCAAGACCGACGCCACGAAAGGTCAGAATGTGGCCGTAAAAGCTCTGGGCACCAACATCCCCCAAGTTCGCCATACGCGCGAACTGGCCCTCGAGCCAACGCCAGCCTCGCGGTTGACGCACAAACCACGACCAGTGAAACAACCGGCGGGCCAGCCAGTAGCCGGCCCGCGCCTTGATTCGTAAAAACACTCAGGCTTCCGCCGATTCCGGGTACTCGTATTCAAACACCCGCACCACTTCCGAGGCATGCCAGGACGCGGCAGCCACGCCATCGGAGGGCCCGGAGAAACGCCCGAGGCGCTCGACACATTCGAAGAACCCGGTGCGCGGCAAGCGGCTCGCGCCCTGGCTGATCACCAACGAGCTGCGCAGCGGCTGCTCGGCCTTGGCGTCCAGCGCGGCCAGGTGCTCAAGGGCGGCGGTCAGGGTTTGCATAGCGGGTGTGGGTAGCTGCAAACGCTCCAGCAACGCCCGATAAGTCAAAAGATGGCGCTGACGACGCGCCTGATCCAGTTCCCCCAGCAATCCGTCCCAATGTTGACGACTGATGCGTACGCTCACGATTCATCCCTCCATCCTGGCACCGTCAATTCCCAGGCCAGGCTGCGGCGAATCGCAGCGTCGGGTTGACGCTCGCCACTTTCGATCAAGGCCAGATAAGACGGGCTGATGCCTACCGTGCGGGCCAGCACCTCGATGGCGATGCCCTTCCCTTCGCGCAAACTGCGTAGTTGATCCAGACCTGGAAGAATCTGGTCTGGTGCCGCCACGGGACGCGTTGTGGCGTCGTGTGGTGGTTGTTGCTTGATGCCTGCTGCTTTCAGTAGAGCCTGATACTGAGCCCATGGCAGAACCGCATATTCGGGTTCGCCTTCGCGTGTAATTATCTGAATATCCATGACTACCCCGTAGGACAACGACACTTAGCGAGTCGGCACTTTTCCCTAGAAGTGTAATCCTAACAGCGGCCAAGGTCGCGCGGGGGTATGAATATGGATGATCCTGAATCGGTTCAGTTTTTTTTCGGGCCCTGAAGTTGCAGCTGTTCCGGGGTATCGGGCAGGCGTTCGACCACTGCGAGCTTTTCCGGCAACTGACGTTTGCGCCAGGCGCGGAAGGCGTTGAGCTCGTCATCGAGGACTTTCATCAGCCAGGCCAGCACGGCAATGTCGTCGAGCATTCCGAATACCGGGATGAAATCCGGGATCGCATCCACCGGGCTCAGGAAATACATCAGGCCCGCCACCACCGAAACCAGTGCTTTCGGGCTGATGGCCCGGTACTCGCCACGCCAGTAGGCCAGGCAGAGTGCCTGCAACAGGCGCAGATCGTCTTTGAGCTTGCCCAGGCGATTGCCTTGGCTGGCCCCTTTGCTGGCAACTGCGAACAGCAGGGTCGGCAAACGACCACGGGCGAGCAGGCGTCCGGCCAGAGGCAGGAAACGAGCGAAATTCCAGGGCGTTTTCATCTTTTCCTCCCACTGAAATGTTATCCACACAAATTGTGGATAACCTTGTGAACAGAGCTGCATTTCACCGCTGGAAGCCCCGTTTCATAAGGGCCTGACTCAGATCGGGCGTTTTTTACTCACATAAAAAAACCCAAGAATTCATTGACTTGGCGCCTCGGGCCGTCTAGCTCTGACGTCCTCACGGACTATGACTTCAGCGTGCTGCATCCGTTCGCTTTGTTTACCTCCACTGAACGCCAGATGCAACAACGCCCCGCATAAGCGAGGCGTTGTTTTTAGAGCAGACGCGAATTACTTGGCGGCGTCTTGTTTGGCTGGATCCTTGATGGCCAGCAGCTCCAGGTCGAATACCAGCACCGAGTTGGCTGGAATCGCCGGGCTTGGGCTTTGGGCGCCGTAAGCCAGGTCGCTAGGGATGTACAGTTTGTACTTCTCGCCAACGTGCATCAGTTGCAGGCCTTCGACCCAACCCGGAATCACACCGCTGACCGGCAGATCGATCGGGCTGCCGCGCTCGACGGAGCTGTCGAAAACAGTGCCGTTGGTCAGTTTACCGGTGTAGTGAACAGTCACTACGTCGGTCGGCTTGGGCTGTGCGCCATCGGCCTTCTTGACCACTTCATATTGCAGGCCGGAAGCCGTGGTGATGACACCGGCTTTCTTGCCGTTCTCTTCGAGGAATTTCTTGCCGGCAGCTGCCGACTCTTCGCTCATCTTGGCCAGACGCTCTTCAGCACGCTTCTGCAGTGCTGCGAAGGCTTCAACCAGTTCCTCATCCTTCAGCTTTTGTTCTTTCTTGCCGACGGCATCTTCGATGCCTTGGGCTACAGCTTTGGAATCCAGATCATCCATGCCTTCCTGAGCCAGGCTCTTGCCCATGTTCAGGCCAATGCCGTAGGAAGCTTTTTGCGCCGGGGTTTTCAGCTCTACGCTGGTCTGCGAATCACAACCCGCAAGTACCAGGCCAACCAGGGCCACCGCCGCCGCCAACCGATGCTGTTTCATGCTATTTCCTTGTTCATGCGCCTAAAGGGCAATCGAGTAAAGCCGCGAGCTTATCAGGCCGCCACGACCAATGGCTACCGGCATGAGAGCAGCAAACATCCGATAAGTTCAGGTGCCTAAACGCATTTGGGCAATAGAAGAATGAAGCTTCTGTCATCTTGCGCCCACAGCCCCGGATACCGGTTCCCACAGCCTCTGGCGTAATGGCCTCTTGCCGCACCTCGTCAGCTGAGGCATAAGAGAGCTACAAATTGACAAGGATGTTTCTCTTGCGCCTCATATTCCGCTTGCTGATTCTGATCGCCGTATTGCTGGGCCTGGGCCTCGCCGTGGTGCTGTACTACGTCGCCAACCCGAAATTGCCGGCCTGGTCCCCCGCGCAACAGGTGCATTACCTGGAGCAATGGAGCGCTGCCGACCGCCAGGCTTACTACTTCACGCCTCAGGGCACCCAGGTCAAAGGCTTGCGCTATGACTGGTTCAACGCCCTCGAACTGCCCTTTTCGCAAAGCCGGTTCGCCGCTCCCGAATACCTCGCGCGCTTTGGTTTTCTGATCGACCCAAGCCTGAAAGCCACGCCGAACAATCCCGCAAACCTGCCCGTGGGTTTTACCCGTCATCAAAACCCCGGTAGCCAGGACGAGTTTCTGGACATCACCTGCGCCGCTTGCCACACCGGCGAATTACGCTTCAATGGCCAGGCCGTGCGCATTGACGGCGGTTCGGCCCAGCATGTGCTGCCCTCCAGCGTCCCGACCCTGCGCGGCGGCAGCTTCGGCCAGGCACTGGTGGCCAGCCTCGCCTCGACTTACTACAACCCGTGGAAATTCGAACGTTTCGCGCGCAATGTTTTGGGTCAGGACTACGACGCGCGTCATCAACAGCTACGCCAGGACTTCAAAGTCTCCCTCGATACCTTCTTGAAAGTGGCCTGGAACGACACCCATCGCGGCCTTTACCCCACCGAAGAAGGCCCTGGCCGCACCGACGCCTTCGGGCGCATTGCCAACGCCAGCTTCGGCGACGCCATTTCGCCCGCCAACTACCGCGTGGCCAACGCGCCGGTGGACTACCCGCAACTGTGGGACATGTGGACCTTCGACTGGGTGCAGTGGAACGGTTCGGCGCAGCAACCGATGGCCCGCAATATCGGCGAGGCCCTGGGTGTAGGCGCCACGCTGAACTTCTTCAACAGCAGCGGGCAGCCCCTCAAGGGCGATGACCGCTACCCGTCCAGCGTCCGGGTGCGCGATCTGTACCGGATCGAGCAAACCCTGCAACGACTCAAACCGCCCGCCTGGCCGGAAACCCTGCTGGGCACCATCGACAAGCCCCTGGCCGCAAAAGGCCGCGCCCTGTTCACTGAAAACTGCGCTGGATGCCACGTGCCCCGCGTCACCCAAATCGATGGCAGACCGGTGCAACATCTGAAATTACTGCCCGTGGAGGTGATGGGTACAGACCCCGGTGCCGCCAACAATATTGCCGACCATCGCTTCGATCTGACGGCATTGCAGTGGGATCCGGCAGAGCTTGCGCAACTGGACGTACAACTGCATCCCAAACCCACGGAACCCTTGGATTTGAGCCAGTTGTCAGTGGCCAAGGGCCTGGCCTACGTCACTGCTTTTGTGGGGAACCAGGCCTACCGCGCAGCCAATGTGACACCGGCGGAGCGCCCGAACCTGGACGGTTTCGGCCTGCCTATCGGCGTTCAGGAGTTGCGCAGCTACAAAGCCCGACCACTGGCGGGCGTCTGGGCCACACCGCCGTTTCTGCACAACGGTTCGGTGCCGAGCATTTATCAACTGCTTTCGCCCCAGGATGAACGCCTGACCACGTTCTACAAGGGCACCTTCGAATACGATCCGAAACACTTGGGCTATCGCACCGAAGCCTTCAACAACGGATTTGTGTTCGACACGCGTATCACCGGCAATCACAACAGTGGTCACGAGTTCCGCGCAGGCGAGCGTGGTAACGGCGTAATCGGTCGCCTGCTGCAACCGGAAGAACGCTGGGCGCTGCTGGAATACCTGAAAGTGCTGGGCGGCCCGCTGGAGTCGCAATTGCCTGACCATCTCCTCAGCGATAAGGATTGACCCATGCTGATCACTCTCTGGTTGCGCCTGGGCGCCTTCCTCGGCAAAACCCTGCTGTGGTTGTTGGGTCTGGGCCTGCTCGGCTGGGCGCTGGTCACGGCAGGGTCCGCCTGGCAACATCGCGGTCCGGTATCGGCTGAAGAACTGATTCCGGGCGGCGAAGCGGCAATGACCCAGGACATCATTCAGACGGCCGTGCGAATCGTCGATCAACACCGCGAAAGTACCCGCTACCTGCGCGACGCCCACGCCAAGGCCCATGGCTGTGTGAAGGCTGAAGTTCAGGTGTTGCCGGATCTGGCGACGGCGTTACGTCAAGGCGTGTTCAGCGAACCCGGCAAAACCTGGCAAGCGACGGTGCGGCTGTCCAACGGCAATGCCTATCCGCAGTTCGACAGCATCCGCGATGCCCGGGGCATGGCGATCAAGTTGTTCGATGTGCCGGGTAAACAGTTGCTGAGTGACCGACAAGGGCACAACGAACAGGACTTCGTGATGTTCAACCATCCGAACTTCTTCGTCAGCGATGTCGCCGAGTATCGTCAGAATGTGGCCGCTCAGGCAGACGGCAAAAAAGTGATGGCGTTCTTTCCGGGTTGGGACCCGCGCACCTGGCAGGTTCGCCATCTGTTTATTGCGTTGGCGACACTCTCCCCTGCCCCCGCAAGCCCGACCCAGACCACCTACTTTTCGGTTTCGCCGTACAAGTTTGGTGAAGCCAACGCCAAATTCCGGGTGATGCCGGATCCTGATAGCTGCCCGGCCTACGTGCTGCCCACGCAAAATCAAAACCTGCCGAACTTCCTGCGCAGCGCGTTGAACCAGCAGCTGTCGACTGACCGGGTGCCGGCGTGTTTCGTCTTGCAGATCCAGCGCCAGGATGCGGGCAAGTACATGCCGATCGAAGACACCAGTATCGAGTGGAGCGAAAGCGATGCACCCTTCGAAACCGTGGCCAGGATCAAACTGCCCGCCCAGGACTTCGACACCCCGGCGCTGAACCTGCAATGCGACAACCAGTCGTTCAACCCGTGGTTCGGCCTGGAAGCCCATAGGCCGATTGGTGGGATCAACCGGTTACGCAAAGCGGTGTACGAAGCCGTCAGCGACTACCGGCACAGCCGCAACGCCGAACAATAGGCAAGACAGAAACGAAAAAAGCGACCTGTTCGGGTAGTGCCGGTCAGTTAAGCAAAATCCCTGTGGGAGCGGGCTTGCCCGCGATGATGGCAGCACATTCACCATTGATGTGTCAGACAGGTCGCTATCGCGGGCAAGCCCCGCTCCCACAGGTTCCGCGCTTAACTGAATGGCATTGACCTGTTCGGGTCGCTTTTTCAGTGGATCCGCTAAAAAGCCAAATCCCAGACAGCAAAAAGCCCGCATTAAGCGGGCTTTCTGTGGTGATCTGGCGTTCAGTGTTCCAGATACCGAATATGGCGCAGCGGACGGGACTCGAACCCGCGACCCCCGGCGTGACAGGCCGGTATTCTAACCGACTGAACTACCGCTGCGCGTAGCGTTGAAAGTGGTGGGTGATGACGGGATCGAACCGCCGACATTCTGCTTGTAAGGCAGACGCTCTCCCAGCTGAGCTAATCACCCTTTACCTTCGTTGCGGGGCGCATTGTGCCACAGATTTTCATAAAGTGTTGATTTAATTGATAAAAAATCAAAAAAATCTGAAAACCGGTAAAACGACACGACCTGCAGGAACAACGTTCAAACCTTGGACAGAAAAAAACCCGCGTTAGCGGGCTTTTCCGTGGTGACCTGGCGTTCAGCGTTCCAGGTTACCGAATATGGCGCAGCGGACGGGACTCGAACCCGCGACCCCCGGCGTGACAGGCCGGTATTCTAACCGACTGAACTACCGCTGCGCGTAACACTAAAGCGAATGGTGGGTGATGACGGGATCGAACCGCCGACATTCTGCTTGTAAGGCAGACGCTCTCCCAGCTGAGCTAATCACCCTTCACTTTCGGTGTGGCGCGCATTCTACGGAGCGACCACACCTCTGGCAAGCACTTTTTTAAATAATTTTTTCAGGCCTTCCAAAGGCTTAGCGAAGGGTTGGCCTATGGCGCCGCTAAGAGAATAATGCCCCCCTTTGTATATAAGGAGAGACTTACCCCATGTGGTTCAAAAACCTGCTTATCTATCGCCTGACCCAAGATCTGCCTTTTGATGCCGAGGCGTTGGAAACTGCACTGGCCACCAAACTGGCGCGTCCATGTGCAAGCCAGGAGTTGACCACCTACGGTTTCGTCGCGCCATTCGGCAAGGGCGAAGACGCGCCGCTGGTGCACATCAGCGGAGACTTCCTGCTGATCGCCGCCCGTAAGGAAGAACGCATTCTGCCGGGCAGCGTCGTGCGTGACGCAGTGAAGGAAAAGGTCGAAGAGATCGAAGCCGAACAAATGCGCAAGGTCTACAAAAAGGAACGCGATCAGATCAAGGATGAAATCATCCAGGCGTTCCTGCCCCGCGCCTTTATCCGTCGCTCGTCGACCTTCGCCGCCATCGCGCCGAAACAGGGCCTGATCCTGGTGAACTCGGCCAGCCCGAAACGTGCCGAAGACCTGCTGTCCACCCTGCGCGAAGTGATCGGCTCGCTGCCGGTGCGTCCACTGACCGTGAAGATGTCGCCGACCGCCACCATGACCGAGTGGGTCACCACCCAGAAAGCCGCGGACGACTTCTTCGTGCTGGATGAGTGCGAACTGCGCGACACCCACGAAGACGGCGGCATCGTGCGTTGCAAGCGTCAGGACCTGACCAGCGAAGAAATCCAGTTGCACTTGAGCACCGGCAAAGTGGTCACTCAACTGTCGCTGGCCTGGCAGGACAAACTGTCGTTCGTGCTCGACGACAAAATGGTGGTCAAGCGCCTGAAGTTCGAAGACCTGCTGCAAGATCAGGCGGAACAGGACGGTGGCGACGAAGCACTGGGTCAACTGGACGCCAGCTTCACCCTGATGATGCTGACCTTCGGCGACTTCCTGCCGGCACTGGTTGAAGCGTTGGGCGGTGAAGAGACCCCAGCCTAAGCTGCCCCTATACAGTCCTAAAAAAGCTCAAGACTGCCTAATTCCCCCTATTTTCGGGATTATTTCTTGGATCTAATTTAGGAGCTACAAAGCCCCCCGGCCCTAAACTTTTTCTACTGCCCCCGTGTCTTTCAGACCGGGGGATGCCGGTGGTATAGCCTTGCGAAATTGCACCTCACTCGACCACCCATTTGAGTCGCATTTGCGCCCCATTTGCATTACCTCTGAATAGCTAACCCATACGTGCAGACCAACCGACTGCATTCGAAGTGACTAAAAGTCGCCGCATTCATGACCGACAGAGATCGACCAATCGTTGCCTGTCACGAATGACAGATTTCGTTCCACTGGTAACTATCACATATAGTTGTGAACAGCTATGGGGAACATCAGGTAGGAAAAAATCGTCTGTCACACCTATCATCCTTCAGCAGTTCGTACATGAGCAGTTCGAACTCAACCCGCAAAAGCATTTGGATATCGAACATGTGGTCAGGGCTACATTGCTGCAATACCGGCCTCTCATGAGCGATCGTTTCTGCCCCTTACGGTGGAACGCGGCTCCCGGTTGCAGGCGGCAAAAATTGGTAATGCCAATTTTTACTCGATGAGCGTGGGATGGTTTGGCCCGGGATCAGGTACTCCGCCTCATTGACATAGCTCTTCGCGCGCGTCGTGTTCTCCGCTAAAGCTTAAATACAGTTTGACGCAAGCGCTGCGGAAACCGTGTGGAAATGGGCAAGAACGATGCCTTCTACCTCCCAGCGGAGTAAGGGCTGCAATTGATCATTTCCGTAAACTTCGGGCCTCAGGGCTATGCTGAACTTATCGTCCCGTTATATATAGGAACAGCTCTGCCCCACCCTTTACCATTGCACACCGACCCCATCAACACGTAAACGGTATTTTTCGCCTCAAACACGTAGCGGCCCGCAGCAACGAGTTTGGCTACGTGAATTATGAGGTCAAGTAGTGCCGAGGCCGGCACCGATGATCTGCATCCATCGGTGCTGGCCGATTGACGCGTAATGACAGGTATTGCCACGGTACAATTCTGGGCATTCTGACTCGCTAGCCTCTTCGATAACTACTGACGGTTGTACTCGATCGATTGCCAATGTTGACAATCTACCTTAGATTGATTAAAGGCTTCAAGAATCATTCGATTATGGGTATCGCCCCACCAAAACCAAGACGGAAGCGCAACAGCCTCATGTTATTTTAGTATTATTATTCATGATGGTTTGTATAATTTCTATAGATCCGTTAATGGCAAACTGAACCCCCATACAAACTAGTAAAAACCCCATTAAGCGTGAAATGGCATCAATGCCTGACTCTCCTATTGCTTTCATAATTAAGTCTGAAGCCAGCAAGCAGCACCAAAGTATTAACGAGACCGAAAGAAAGATCAGCGGCGGCGCTGTTAACAATACCCAAGGAGGAAAGACTGTGTTGTTTTTAATGGTAGCAGAAGCACTAATTATCATTGCAATAGTACCTGGACCAGCAGTACTTGGCATGGCCAATGGGATGAACGCAAAGCTAGTTCGTTCCACCGCGCCATTGCCAGACGAAGATATCTCGCGGGGTTGAGGGAATAACATTCTCGAGCCGATTACAATAAGAATTCCACCGCCGGCAATCCGTAAGCCCGGGATGGATATATTAAATACACCCATAACAAACTCACCAATGTAATAGGTGAGCGTCATAATGATGAAGACGTAAAATGCTGTCAGAAATGCCTGTTTATTTTTTTCTTCTCGACTGAGTCCTTTGGATAAGGCTAGAAAAAGCGCCACCGTCGTAGGAGGATTGATTAATGGCAACAATGCCAGCAGCCCGAGTACGACTGCATCAAATAAACTATTCATATTCTGCAATCGGCAAATTACTGGTCATGCTTGGTAACGTGCTACAGCCTGCTCTGGATTTAAGAACATTCGCGTGCAACCTACCTCTGCCAAGGGTGGGTTCATTACCATGACCAATATGCGAGGGGTTTAACTCTACGCGCCAAAGTGTCACACCCTGCGCGCGCAATCGGCGCTCAGCGTCCGTCAGCGTCTTTAACACGGTGTACTCCAGATCAACAACGCCACTGACGTCTAGAACCACGGTGCTTGGTTTCGCCTCCTCGTATAGAGACCTACCTGCACCGGCAGTCCCGTAATAGTGGCGTACCAGCGCTTTGGGCATGACGACTGCTGAGCGGTCAGGCCGGCAATCACGTCTCCTTTGAGCCAAGTCTGTCGATGCATTTGGTTCAGGTGTTTGCAGACTCATGAAAAACTCCCGGGCAAGACTCACCGCATTCAGCAGGTGATCTCTACGGAGTCAATAAGGGTACGCGACGGGTTTTGTGGTTTGTTTTGACGCCAATTCGCGCGCGCATTCAAGTGTATCTAGATCAATGTAGCTCCTTTGCCCAACTTCACCGGGCGGTGTCGCGGACAGTCCCCATCCAAGAGCGTTTTCATGGTCCGTCAAGGTTCATGCTTGCGGGTATGATTCTTAGCCTGGCGTTTCTGGGCAGTTAGCAACCTCTGATTGATGAATGTGGCCTCAAGATCCTAGCAGAACTGACGCTGATGATAGTTCTCCAAATGGAATCTGCCCATACATTGATTTAAATCAGATGACTCAACAATGAATGAATTCAACCTGCCTTATCTCTTCTCCTGCATTGGAGCAAGGACCACACCATGCCGGCCTTCCTGCGCAAGGAAAACACCAACCACGTGCCGGTCAACGCCTTGTGCGCTGACCAACGCGATGGTGCAGGTGTTCCTGATCATCACGCTGTTTTCGGCCAGTACTTACCTGTCGCTGATCTACCTCGCCACCTCGATGATTCTGGTGCCTTACTTGTGGTCGGCGGCTTACGCACTGCTGCTGGCGGTGCGCGGCGAGAGTT
>NZ_CAXAQH010000032.1:0-71320 GCF_963970905.1 Pseudomonas sp. EL_65y_Pfl2_R96
CTCTCCTACTCGGGTGCGGACACACCAGTGCTAATGACGGTCTCTGCCCCGCGCGCGCTCTCAACTTTAGATCCCCCCAGTTTGCTGCGCGACAGCGCGGCGTCGAAGACGGGGCGGACCCTCCTACCCGGGATATTGTGTTCGACCGTGATATTGCGGCGTACCTCGAACCAAGGAGCTGCCAAAGGCTACGATATTTTTCTTGTCATCCCGATATCGAGCCAGGTCGGCGGCCTCGTTTGCTCCCCCGGGCACGTTGCGCGCGGGATTATTCGATGCACACCAATTGCACGATGTGGTTCGCGTCTTTCAGGCTTTTTCCGGTCCACGCTTCAAGTGTTTGCACTTGTTCTGGAGAAAGGTCGTAGCCATCAAACTCATCCTCCACTGTTTGCCAATCCATTAGTTTTGCTAGCTTATCGTGGCGGTTGCGGGGTATTTCGACACTCAGGAGTAGTTCTTCGGTCTGTTTGTCGAAGACCTCTATGACATGCTTCATTTTTCTACTTTCCTGTGCCTACTTCTTCTTGCGCCGGTTGAAGCATCAAACACTTGAGAGTTCAAGTGCGGGACGCCCAAGGATCACTCGTGGCTGCTGAGATACAGCATTAGCTCCTTGGGAAGTTCGATCATTGCGAGACTCTCTATTGCCGTAACCTGTCCGGCGGATAGAGGATGGCTCTCCATGGCATCCTCTTCTTCATGCCAAGCCATTATCGGCATCAGGGCATCCGTGGTAACGGAGCGGGGCAAATCCACCTCGAATACAGCCAAGTCACCGTTTTCAGGTATTCCGTAAATCTGAAACTTCAGTTCATATTTCATGGTTCAACCTCTCTGGTTTTGTTTGCAGGTTTTGTCTGTGCTCCGGTCTGCGGGTTGAACTCGCCGAGGTGTTTGCCACGCTTGTTGTACTTCTCCAGCGCCCCATGTTGAGAGTCCCATTCGTAGATCGTACCGTCTTCATCTTTCCATCTATCGCGTAATCCACCGCCTTTTTTTGGCGTTTTAGGTGTTGCGCGCTTGAGCCCAGGGAATGCAGGAAAGCTGCTCGGTCTTGGGTGATAGCTGTGATCCCCCGGCAGCACGTTCAGCACAATGTAGATTGGCTCAAGACCCACGTCGGCAGGAAACCAGATGATCGCATCCTGATACTCGGGTGGATGCTCTGGGTTCACCAGTGCTTTGTTGGCTTGCTCTGTGGGCGGGTACACCCACACAGACGGCAGTTGTGGGGCGCCTTCCAGTGCGGGAATGCCGAGTGCCTCATCAGGATTCACCGCCGGCGTCCAGGTGAGGCCGATCCCGCTGCCGATGTCTGCGACAAACTTTCTGTCTTGCTGGGTTGCCTTGATGACAGGGACAAACTCCCAGTCTTTTTTCCCGCCCGTGTAGAAACCCTAAGCGCTGACGGAGCCATCCGGCAATGTCTTCACATTGATGCGGACACGAGTTCGCCCCGTATCAAGCACCGCGTACTGTTCTTTGTTGTAGAAGGCACTGTCGGGCGAAAGGCTGGTGTTCGGCATCAGTAGTGCAACTGTCCCAACCGCTGCACTAGTCGCAACAACCGTTGAGCCTGTTAGTAGAGTGAGTGCAAGAGAGCCGCCGAGACGTTGGGCGATGACGCCGCCCGTTGCTGAGCCGCCCACCAGTTTCAGGGGAATCCCTTCGACTGTAATCGCTGCGCCGGTACCGAGTACGGCCCACAATCCGTAATCAGCCAATTTCTCGACGGGGACAAATCCGGCTGGGTTGTTGTGATTGATTAGACCGTCGGGGAGGTTGCAGCTTTTGGCGAATACGCAACCTCTGGTATTGGGTCGGTCCTGCTTTTCCAATGGTCTGACGAGACGGTCTTCAAACGCTTGTTGTCTGGCAAGCATACCGTCGTAAGACGTTTGTCTGGCGTTGCGCTCGGCTAGCTCAGTCGGGGTCATGTCTCGCAGGTAACGATATCCAATGCCCGAGCCGCCACCACCACCGCCATGTTCCCAGACTTGGGGTATGTCCTTGTTGCGAGCCATAGGTGTCCTTTTCTGCGTGTGGCTGGGAAAGCCGCAAACCTAACTGGGACGTTCAAGGGCTGGCGTTAGGACGTTTCCTAAATGTGGTGCGGAAATTTCCTAATCCATGGCGTTACCGCAAGCCGCGATCCTTTCGTATTAGTCCCGGAGGTCGACAGCGAAACCTTGCTGGCCAACGCCTGTGAGTCACTGGCCTCGGCGAGTGTGACGCTCAGTGATTTCGCGGGATTGATGGAAGGGCCGCATCGCAACACCCTGTTGGGGATTCAGCAAGTGGTCATGCTTGGTGAGCTGGCGGTGAATCGGGCGCTGGAACCGGCCAACGCCTAAAAGCAAAAGATCGCAGCCTTCGGCAGCTCCTGCCCGGGATTGTGTTTGACCGTGATATTGCGGCGTACATCGAACCTGGAGCTGCCGGAGGCTGCGATCTTTTTTGTGTCATGCCGGATTCACACAGCCATGCTTAAGTTTTCTTTTTTTCAGGGAGAACACCATGAGCGAATTCGACCTCAGCCGTCGTCGTGTCATGCAGGTCGTTGGGGCCGGGCTGTTGATGCCTGGCCTGGCGCCGGCGGTGATCGCTTCGGTCAAGGATCGGCCGCAACTCACCGATGGCGTGCAGTCCGGCGACTTGCTGGGCGACCGGGCGATGATCTGGAGCCGTAGCGACCGTGCGGCGCGGATGGTGGTGGAATGGGATACGCGCAGCCTGTTCAGTAACCCTCGTCGATTCGTCTCGCCCTTGGCCGATGCCCGTACCGACTTCACCGCCCGGGTCGAGCTCACTGGCCTGCCCGCCGATCAGGCGATTTTCTACCGCGTGACGTTCGAAGACGCCCAGAGCGGAGTCGCCAGTGAACCCTGGTTCGGTCATCTGCGCAGTGTGCCAAACGCGCGGCGGGATATTCGGTTCGTCTGGAGCGGCGACACGGTTGGCCAGGGCTTCGGCATCAATCCGGACATCGGCGGCATGCGCATCTACGAAGCCATGCGATTGCGCCTGCCGGACTTTTTTATCCACAGCGGCGACACCATCTACGCCGACGGCCCGGTGCCGGCGCAACTGACCACCGAAAGCGGCCGTGTGTGGCGCAACCTCACCAGCGAAGCCAAGAGCAAAGTCGCCGAAACCCTCGACGAGTATCGCGGCAATTATCGCTACAACCTGATGGACGAAAACATCCGCCGCTTCAACGCCGAAGTGCCGCAGATCTGGCAGTGGGACGACCACGAAGTGGTGAACAACTGGTCGCCGGGCAAGCAACTGGATGATCGCTACAAGAGCAAAGATATCCACAGCCTGGTGGGTCGCGCGCGGCAGGCCTGGCTCGAATATGCGCCGATGCGCTTGCAGAGCGCCGACGGTGGCGGACGGATTTATCGCAAGCTCAGCTATGGGCCGCTGCTCGACGTGTTCGTGCTCGACATGCGCAGTTATCGCGGTGCCAATGACGATAACCTCGGTGCCGCCAAGCCGTTCCTCGGTCGAGAGCAATTGGATTGGCTCAAACGTGAATTGAAAGGCTCCCAGGCCCAATGGAAAGTCATCGCCGCCGACATGCCCATTGGCCTCGGCGTGCCGGACGGTGAAGTCAGCCCCGGCGTGGCGCGTTGGGAAGCGGTGGCCAACGGTGATCCGGGCCCGGCTCAGGGCCGTGAAGTGGAGATCGCTGAATTGCTCGGTTTTCTGCGGGTGCAGCAGGTGCGCAATTTCGTCTGGCTGACGGCGGATGTGCATTACTGCGCGGCGCATCATTACCACCCGGACCGCGCGGCGTTTCAGGACTTCGAACCGTTCTGGGAGTTTGTCGCGGGGCCGCTGAACGCGGGGAGCTTCGGGCCTAATGCGCTGGATAAAACCTTCGGCCCTGAAGTGGTGTTCGAGAAGGCACCAGCGGCGCAGAACACCTCGCCGTTTGCCGGGTTTCAGTTTTTTGGCGAGGTGAATATCGATGGGCAGACGGGGGAGCTGACCGTTGTGTTGCGGGATCTGGATGGGGTGGGAGTGTTTGAGCGCAAGTTGCAGCCGGTGTGAGGCTGGCAACTATCGTTTGAGTGGACATCAATCAAATGTGGGAGCGGGCTTGCCCGCGATTGCGGACTGTCAGCAACATCAATGTTAGATGTGATGGCCTCATCGCGGGCAAGCCCGCTCCCACAGGGGATCAAAGGTGTCAGTACACGTCGCGACGGTAGCGGCCCTGTTCGATCAAGCGGTCGACTTCTTCAATGCCCAGCAATTCGTTGAGCACGTGATCCACCCCTGACGCCATCCCCTGCAAACTGCCGCAGATGTAAATCACGGCGCCATCGGCCAGCCATTTTTTCAACTCGCTGGCAGACTCGCGCAGGCGATCCTGCACGTAGATCTTGTGTGCCTGATCGCGGGAAAACGCCAGGTCCAGACGCGCCAGATCACCGTTGATCAACCACTCTTCCAGTTCCGCACGGCACAAGTAGTCGTTCTCGCGATTACGCTCGCCGAACAGCAGCCAGTGACGCTGCTGCCCATCGGCAATCCGTGCCTTGAGCAAACTGCGCAACCCGGCCAGCCCGGTGCCGTTGCCCAGCAGGATCATCGGCACCGGTTCGTTCGGTAGATGGAAACCACTGTTGCGGCGTACCCGCAGGCTGATGCTGCTACCCACGGGCGCGTGTTCGGTCAACCAGCCGGAACCGACGCCCAGGCTACCGTCGGCATGCAATTCCTGACGCACGATCAATTCCAGCACGCCGTCGGCGGCGATCGAAGCGATGGAGTATTCGCGCATGGCCAACGGCACCAGAGCGTCCGCCAGTGCTTGCGCGTGCAGGCCGACCAGATGAGCGCGGTTCTCGGGCAGTTGGCGGCTGGCCAAGGCTTGTTCCAGTGTTTGCGACAGACCATCGAACTCAACCGTGGCCCGACCGTCAATCCCCAGGCCGTCGAGGAAATGCTCGATGGCCCACGAACAATTGCGCGGCAGCACTTCCACCAGGTCACCAGCCAGCCAGCTGCTGGTGGTAGGGGCGCTGAGGCCGAGCAAGTACACGGGCGAACCGCTGCTGTCCGGGTTCATCAATTCGCGGCGGGTCAGGGTCCAGTTGCTGTAGCTGGGCGCTTGCCAGGTGTCCACCGGCGCCTGGCCAGTCAACAGGCCGAGTTGCTGTTGCCAGTGACGCAGGGCGTAGGGGTCGCCGCCGTCGACTTCTACCGGGGCGAACAAGGTCTTGCCGCCGTGCTCGCCCAGCCAGGTATGCAAGCGGCGGGCGAAGCCGCAGAAGTGTTGATACTGGCGGTCGCCGAGGCCGAGCACGGCATAGTTCAAGCTGTCCAGGCTCAGCGCACGACCCAGCACTTTGCGTTCGAATCCTCGGGCGCTGTCCGGGGCTTCACCGTCACCGAAGGTGCTGACCACGAACAGCGCGTTGCTGGAATTTCGCAGGTCCTGTTCGCTGACATTCGCCAACGGTTGAACCTTCACCGGTAACCCGGCGGCCTGCAATTGCCCGGCGGTCTGCCAGGCCAATTGTTCCGCGAATCCACTCTGGCTGGCGAAGCCGACCAGCCATGCTGGCGCGTCGCTGCCTGGTTGCGCGAGGCCTTTGCGGGCGTCCTTGATCTGGCGTTTCTTGCGTCGACGGTCCAGGTACAGCAACCAGCCCGTGACGAAAAACAGCGGCATGCTCAGCGCGGTGACGGTCAGGATGATCCGCCCGATCAGCCCGAAATAACTGCCGACGTGCAGCGCATAGATACTGGTCAGCAGCTGCGCCTTGAGGCTCTTGTCGCTGTAACGGTCATGACGGCTGACGGTGCCGGTCGCCGGATCGAGGATGATCTGGTTCAGCGCGCGGTCGTGGGGTGAATGCTTCAGCAGGTAGAACACGGTTGCCGGTTGCCCGACCACGGGCGGCATACGAACGTTGTAAGACGAAAGACCAGGGCCAGCGGCGCTGTAGATGCTGCTCCACATGGCGGCGTAATCGGCGGTGGGGGCCGGGCCGCTTGGCGCAGGGCCTCGACCACTGCGTACCCGCTCGTTTTGCGGCGAATCGGAAAGCAGCCTGGTCAGGCCCTTGTTGTACCACTCGTACGACCAGGACAACCCGGTCAGCGCCGCCAAAAGGTAGAACACCAGGCACCAGGTACCGGCCACCGAGTGCAGGTCCCAGTTGAAGCTGCGACCCTTTTTCTTCCAGTCGAGGGTCAGCCAGGCGCGCCAGCTTTTCCACTGGCGCGGCCAGCGCAGGTACAAGCCGGATAGACAGAAGAACAGCAGAATCAGGGTACAGGCGCCGGTGATCTGTCGGCCGATATCGCCCATGGCCAGGACCCGGTGCAGTTGCAGCATCAGGCCAAAGAAATCCTGGCCCGTGACGTCGCCCATGAACTCGCCGGTGTACGGGTCGAAGTAACGCATCGGCCCGCGACGTTCGCCGGGTGGCGCGGTGAAGATCACCCGCGCGGCGTTGCCGCTGTCGGTCTCGACCCAGAGCATCGAGACTTTCTTGCCCGAAGCCCCTTCGATTTTCTCCACCAGCTCGGCAGGCGGCAGTACGCCGGCAATCTGCTTCTCGACGTGCAGCACAGAGGGGTTCAGCGCCCGCAGGATTTCATCCTGAAACGATACCGTCGCCCCGGTGATGCCCATCAGGGCCAGGACCAGTCCGGCGCTGATGCCGAAAAACCAGTGCAACTGGAACAGGGATTTCTTCAACACGTCGCTCGCCTTGTTCGTTCAAAAGTCATCATCACGGCGCGCATTATGCCGTGAGTTGTCGAGAAGCATTCTTTTTTACACACAAAAGCCCCGTTCAGTTCGATGAACGGGGCCAGGGCGTCTTGCCCACCACTCTAGTGTGGGAGCGAGCCTGCTCGCGAAGGCTATGTCAGCCGCGACAGATAAAGTGCGACAGACACCGTATTCGCGAGCAGGCTCGCTCCCACAGGATCAGAAGTGGAAGTTGGCGCTCAGCAGGGCGGTACGGCCCGCCGCCACGTGGGCGTAGTGGTTCTGGAGTATCTGGTCGAAGTAACGCTTGTCGGTCAGGTTCTGGACGTTGAGTTGCAGGTCGACGTTCTTGGTCAGGCGGTAGCTGGCCATTGCGTCGTAACGCCAGTAGGACGGGATCTCCACCGAGTTGGCGACGTTGCCGAACTGGGAATCGACGAAGGTCGCACCGGCACCGACGGTCAACTTGTCCGGTACCAGGTCGTAGGTCGACCAGAACGTGAAGTTGTTCCGTGGGGTGCTTGGCATGTGGTTGCCTTCATCGGCGGCGAGGGTGGTCTTGACCACTTCGCTGTCCATGTAGGTGTAGCCGCCGAAGACTCTCCAGTTATGGCTCAGCTTGCCGGTGTAGCCCAGCTCCAGGCCATTGACCTGCTGTTCGCCGTCCAGCACTTGAGTGGTGCCGCCGCTTGGATCGTTGATACGCGCGTTGGTTTTCTCGGTGCGGAACAGCGCGGCGGTCAGCGACAGGTTGTCATTGAAGAAGTCCCACTTGGTGCCGATCTCGTAGTTGCGGTTTTTTTCCGGGTCCAGATTGCTGTTGTTCGCCGCCAGTTCCAGGCCACCGTTGCCGCTGGTTTCGCCGGCCGGGTTGCTGGAGGTCGAGTACGCCGCGTAGATACTGCCGTTAGGCAACGGGTTGTAGACCACGCCGATCTGGTAGTTCACCAGGTCGCTGGTGTTCTCACGGGAGAAACTGCCCGCTGTGGCCGTGCTGCTGGCGTTGGCGAAGCCGCTGGATTCAACCTGATAGTTGTCATAACGCAGGCCCAGGTTCAGGGACCATTGCTCGTTGAACTTCAGAGTGTCGAACACGTACGCCGCGGCGGTCTTGGTGTCGGTGTCGGTGAAGGCGTTGCTGTCGGTGATCGTGCCATTCCAGTTATCCCCAGGCGTCGGGTTGTACAGGCTGGTGCAGTCGCCGGAGTTGAACAGGGCGCGGTTGCAGCGGGTGCCGCTGGCGGTGGAGGTCAGGAGGTACGGGCGGTTGTGGGTGTCCTGATAGGAGAACTCCAGGCCAGTCACCAGGCTGTGCTCGATAGCGCCGGTGTTGAACTTGGCGCTCAGGTCGGTCTGGTTGATCCAGCCGCTGGACGTCGAGTTACGGGTCTTCGCGCCACGGTAAGCGCTGCCATTGGCCACGTTGCCCTTGCTGTCGTCAGGGTTGGTGACGATGTAGTCCAGGGTCGAACGGGACATGCGGAAGCTGTTCGACACGGTCAGGCTATCGTTCAGATCGTGTTCGATCTTGATCGTGCCGCTGTCGTTGCTGGTCTGGCGATAGTCGCGACCGGTGAGGCCGTAGAAGTTGTCGCGGTTAACGTTGGCCGGCTTGTCGACGTTGTACTTGCTGCGGTTGGGGCTCAAGGTCAGCGGGATGCCGTAGTCGGGCATGTCGTCGGTTTCGACGTGGTAGTAGCCGACGGTCAGACGGGTATCGGTGCCCAGGCCGAAGGCGAAGGACGGCGCCACACCCCAACGGCTGACGTCCACGGCATCACGGCCGGCGACGTTGGCTTCGTGTTTCATCAGGTTCAGGCGCACGGCCGAGGTGTCGGTCATCTGCTGGTTCAGATCGAGGGTGGTGCGCTTGGTCTGGTCCGAGCCCCAGGTGAAGCCGCCGTTATAGGCGTTGCCCAGCTTGGCGGTCTTGCTCACCAGGTTCAGGCTGCCACCGGTGGAACCGGCGCCGGTGAAGGCTGACCCCGGGCCCTTGCTGACTTCGACCGATTCAACGTTGAAGATCTCGCGGCTCTGGGACGCCGGGTCGCGCATGCCGTCGACGAACGTGTCGCTTTCGGCGTTGAAGCCGCGAATGATCGGACGATCGCCGGCCGGGTTGCCGCCCTCGCCGGCACCGAAGGTGATGCCCGGGGTGGTGCGCAGGGCGTCGACCAGGCTGGTGGCGCCGGTGTCGCGAATCACTTGTTGCGGGATCACGGTGACGCTTTTCGGCGTTTCGCGCAGTGGCGCGGTGTACTTCTTGGAGGCCGAGGTATCGGTCTTGTAGGAGGTGTCATCCTGCTCGCCTACAACGCTGGTCGCGTCCAGGGAAATTGTATTGCCGGGTGCCTTTTCATCGGTCTTCTCGGCCGCGAAAACCATATGGCCCGCAGAGCCGGCGGTGATCGCCACGCCTATTGCAGACGCGAGCAAACGTGGTGAACCGACCGGTAATTGTAGTTGTAGGCGTGACATGTGAATTCCCCTCCCCAAGGATTTGAGGCCGCGGAATATAGGGTAAATACGTATTTGTATCAATTGCGAAGTATTGCTATTCGCGACGAATTTACATTCTTTACAATTTACCTTTACGGTTTTTACGGTGTCATTCGTCTCTCGGGTTTTACACAGGCAATAAGAATCAATACCATTGGCATTCCTTTGCCTTCAGGTGTCTTTCCATGTTGCTGCACATTCCCGGCGTGTTCGCGAAAGAAGAAGTGCAGCGCATTTGCGAGGCCCTGGCGCAAGCGGATTGGGCTGATGGCAAGATTACCGCCGGTTACCAGTCGGCCAAGGCCAAGCACAATCTGCAACTGCCTGAAGGTCACCCGCTGGCCCAGGAGATCGGTGCTGCGATGCTCGAACGGTTGTGGAAAAATCCGCAGTTCATGTCAGCGGCGTTACCGCACAAGGTCTTCCCTCCGTTACTGAACTGTTACACGGCCGGTGGCAGTTTCGACTTCCACATCGACAACGCCGTGCGTCAGCCCAAGGGCAGCATCGAGCGGGTGCGCACCGACCTGTCGGCGACGCTGTTCTTCAGTGAACCGGAGGACTACGACGGCGGCGAACTGGAAATCCAGGACACCTTCGGCACCCAGCGCGTGAAGTTACCGGCCGGCGACATGGTCCTGTACCCCGGCACCAGCCTGCACAAGGTCAACACGGTTACGCGCGGAACCCGCTACGCCTCGTTTTTCTGGACCCAGAGCCTGGTGCGTGAAGACAGCCAGCGCACCTTGCTATTCGAGATGGACGGGGCGATTCAGCAGCTGACCCAGGACATGCCCGAGCATCCTTCACTGATTCGTCTCACTGGCACTTACCACAACCTGTTGCGCCGCTGGGTCGAGGTGTAAGTGGCGGACTTTCGTTTGCGCCGCGAGGAAGTCCTCGACGGCGAGCGGTTTACGGCCATGCTCGCAGAAAGCCCGGCCCGCGCGGCCCAGGCGATTCTGCTGGCCGCCGGCGAAGGCGTGCTCGAAGCGCAGGCGTTGCTCGGGCAGATTCTGCTCGACGGTCAGGGCATCGCTCAGGATCAACCGTTGGCTCTGCGCTGGTTCGAGATCGCCGCGGGCCAAGGTCATCTGATGGCGCGCAATATGCTTGGGCGTTGCCATGAACAGGGTTGGGGTTGCCCGGTCAATGCTTCGGTGGCTGCACGGCATTATCGAGTCGCGGCAGAGGCCGGACTGGATTGGGCGATGTACAACTTCGCCAATCTGCTGGCGACCGGGCGCGGTGTGGCTGAGGATCATCTTCAGGCACTGGCGTTGTATCAACGCGCCGCTGAGGCAGGCCACGCCAAATCGATGAATCTGCTGGGGCGTTATCTGGAAGAAGGGCAGGTGTGCCCGGCGGATCTGGCGGGGGCTCGCGACTGGTATCGGCGTTCGGCCGAGGGTGGGGATTTTCGGGGGCAGTTCAGTTATGCCACGGTGCTGGCTGATGAAGGCCATGTCGATGAAGCGCTCGTGTGGCTGGAGAGGGCGCTGGTCGGCGGCAATCTGAATTTTCTGCGGGTCAGCAGTGAGTCGCTGCTCGGCGCTTGTCATCCGCAGATGCGTGCGATGGGCCAAGCTTATCGCACGCATATGGCTAAGCTTTCCGGGCGTTAGCCGACATCTTCCGTTGCTGCCCACCGTCAGATGGGCGGCAACGGATGAGATCAACCGCGTAACCAGCGACCCTGCAGAATATTCATGTACGCGAGCAAACTCTGACTACGTTCGATCAGGCGCTCACCGGTTTTCAACATGTCATCGTCAGTGCCAGGCATGATCGACTTAAGGAACATCGACAGTGTATCGACCAGTTTGGTGGTTTCACTGACGTAGGTGTGTTGGTGAGGAATGACCTTCTGCGTGTCATTGAGCTGTCGAGTGTGGTTTTCGTTGGTGCGCAGTTGTTGTTCCAGCGATGACACTCGTTCCTGTCGCTGGCCAATGCGAGTCTGGACAATCTGCCGTGCCCTCAGCAAATCCCTGTACTTGACCAACTCATTGGCCTCATCCAGAAACTTGAAGGCGACTGCCAATCCAGCTTCCATCGCGGCGGTCTCCGGTGTTTGAGGCTTGCCGGCCAGTCCAGCCAGTTGTTCAAAAAGGGGCTTGATACGATCGATAAACGTCATCTTTTCGAACAGCTTGATCGCTTCATTCAAGATGCGTTCGTCACTGACCACTTCGTTCAGCGCCGCCTGTTCGACGCTCAGTTCTTTGGCCAGGCCGATCCGGGAATCAGCCAGTTCGGCAAGCCTGAACCGATTGTCACTGATGGACACGCTCTGAACATTGAACAGTCCGGTGTGTAATTTAATGTGCAGTTGTGACAGTTGGTCGATGCACATTTCCATCAGTTGGTTGGCAATTTTCGAATAGAGCGCAATTGCTTTTTTAGTATTGTGGTCTGGCTCACGAGCGTTCAATACCGCCAGCGCTTCCAGGTTTTCGCGAAGATCATCGGTTTCCAACGCGGTTATAGCTGACGTAATGGCGTTGGCGACCAGTTGATCGGTGCTGCTGATAGCGGCGTTGAGGCTGATCAATTCGTCACTCAAAGCTTTGATGTACAGGTTGGCGGAACCGACGATCGACTGATAACGAATGGCTGCGCGGCTTTCACGAAGCTGGGCGAAGTCAGGAACAGCATAAGCAAGATTAGTCATGGGGAAATCCTTTTTTCGGTTTTTATAAGGCGTGGTTAGTCGAACGCGACAATCATCGTGTTCGCATTGTTCTGAATGGTTTTCCAGTTTTTGAGAATGATCTTGAGACTGGAAACAAAACTTCTCAGGGTTAGAAAGTCGTTAATGCCTGCAACTTTGTTTCTGGAGGCATTAATGTATTCAGAGATTGAGATCCATAAGGTTTCAAGTTGTGCGGTGCTGGTGATTGCACCCTGAACGTAGGTCAGTAAACTGTCCAGGTCGCCGTGAAGTTCCACCAGGGTGCCGGCGAGAATGCTTTTCTGTTTGATTTGCTGCGTCAGCTGTTCACGCTGCCTGAGCAGCGGCGCCACGTGGGTTTTCTGCAATAGTTCAAGGTTGCCGGAGTGCAGGAAACCTACCGGGCTGTAGCCGGAGAAAATGTAATCAAAGAAATTGGGCGAGGTTTCCCGCATCTTTTCGTCGATGCGCTTCTGGGCTTCGTCGATTACCTTGTTCAGCGCCGTGATTTGCCTGTTGATGTCTTCACTATTGGCCAGTTTCAATTTGGAGCCGATGCCGGGCTGGACTTCGTTACTCATCTCGTCCTTGAAAAACTTCAGACGGGTCAGGACATCCAGGCTGCTCAACTTTTTTTCATCAATCGAACTGGCGATAAATTTCAGAGATTCCTGGATTGAACCAAAGCGGTTTTTTTCCGTTCGACCAATTTCGAGCGGGGGAAGAAGGCTGATCTCTTCCTCGCTCATATTGTCGAGCGTGCCTATGTAGTTCTGATAACCTGGCATGGTCACAATGGCGTCGATAATGTCCTGGCCAAAACTTTCCAGATCTTCCGAGAACGTCGCAAGACTGCCACTTACGCGCTTCATGGAAGACTCTATATCTGTCCACGAATTGGCGTTGTTGATGATCTTGTGATATAGGCTGAGCACATCAAACGGTTCCAGTCCGATAATGCCGGTCTTTTGGGTGTTTAATTGTTGCTCAACTTCGTTCAGGGTAATGGGCAGGGCCTTGGCGGTAGTTACATAGCGCTTGATTTTTTGGATGTCGTCTTTAGTAATGATGGGTGTCGGTGGGTTGCTATTGGTTTGCATTTGTCTAATTCCATTTAATATGTGGTCCGAGTGGCTAAGGTAATGGTGCTTTCAGAATAAGTGTATGTTTTGTCTGTAACCGGTTTTTAGTTGTTGTTAGTTAATGTTTTTTAAAAACTATCGCCCACAAAAAAGCCCGTGATTTATCACGGGCTTTTTTGTGGGCGCGTTACGTTTACACGTAGAACGACTTCAGCGGCGGGAAGCCATTGAACTCAACAGCGCTGTAACTGGTGGTATAAGCACCGGTCGACAACCAGTACAAGCGATCACCGATAGCCAGGTTCAACGGCAAACCGTACTTGTAGTTTTCGTACATGATGTCGGCGCTGTCGCAGGTTGGGCCGGCGATGACCACTTCTTCCATCTCGCCTTTCTTCTCGGTCCAGATCGGGAACTTGATGGCTTCGTCCATGGTTTCGATCAGGCCGGAGAACTTGCCCACATCCGTGTACACCCATCGCTCGACAGCGGTACGGGATTTACGCGCCACCAGCACCACTTCACTGACCAGAATGCCGGCGTTGGCGATCAGCGAGCGGCCTGGCTCCAGGATGATTTCCGGCAGGTCGTCGCCGAAGTCTTCCTTGAGGAAACGGATGATTTCTTCAGCGTAGGTTTCCAGGCTGTTGGTGCGGGTGATGTAGTTGGCCGGGAAGCCGCCGCCCATGTTGATCAGCTTCAGTTGAATGCCGTCTTCTTCTTTCAGGCGTTCGAAGATCACTTTGACCTTGGCGATCGCCGCGTCCCAGACGCTGATGTCGCGTTGCTGCGAACCGACGTGGAACGAGATGCCGTATGGCACCAGACCCAGGTCGCGAGCGAGGATCAGCAGGTCCATGGCCATGTCGGTCTGGCAGCCGAATTTGCGCGACAGTGGCCAGTCGGCGGTGGTCGAGCCTTCAGTCAGGATACGTACGTAGACTTTCGAGCCCGGAGCTGCCTTGGCGATGTTGCGCAGGTCGGCTTCGGAGTCGGTGGCGTACAGGCGAACGCCTTTGTCGTAGAAGTAACGAATGTCTTTGGATTTCTTGATGGTGTTGCCGTAGCTGATCTGATCCGGGCCGACGCCGCGGCTCAGCACTTTGTCCAACTCGTAGATCGAGGCGATGTCGAAGTTCGAGCCTTTCTCTTTGAGCAGGTCGATGATTTCCACGGCCGGGTTGGCCTTTACCGCGTAGTAGACCTTGGCGAATTCGAAACCGGCGCGCAGGTCGTCATAGGCCTGGGCGATCATCGCGGTGTCGATCACCACGAACGGGGTTTCTTGTTTGTCGGCGAAGGCCTTCATTTTGTTGAAGGTATCGCGCGCGAAATAGTCTTCGACGTTGATCGACATGCTGGGAACTCCTACTGGCAAACTGAAATTAACAATGGGTGCAAATGAACGTCCTCCGTATCCCCACTTTGGTTCGCCTACTTCCCAAGGCATGTCGCCGAAAGCAAAAAGGCCATGGGAGGCGGTGCTTTCCCTTGGCCTTGCTGTCTCGTCGTCAGTACTTGAGCCGGATGGATCGTTTCCAGCATGGACGTTCGGCGCGAACTTTAGGGCGTGAGGGGCTTGAGATCAACAAAAAATGTCGCGTTTTTGCACGCTTCCGTCGTGCGGTCCCCGACAGCTACTGATGTAACCGACCTGCATGACAGTGTGATGTTCCCGTAGAAGGGATATTTGAGGAGTGTCAGAGGGGTTTGTAGTGCCCCCAATCGCGGGCAAGCCCGCTCCCACAGTGATTTCTGTCGTACACAAATCTTGTGTACGCCAAGAACCCTGTGGGAGCGGGCTTGCCCGCGAAGGCGTCAGATCAGGCGACAGCAGTCTCAGCCGGCGAAACAATGCTGGTCTTGCCCCCACGGGACTTGCCAGAGCTTAAATACTCGGCAATCGATTCCTGAGTCACTTCCCCCAGAAACACCCGCTCGGCGTCCATCACCGGCAGCCACGAGCGGTTGAACTCGTACATGCGCGACAACAGGATGCGCAGGTGTTCGTCGTAGGCCGCGGTGGCGTTGAACTCGCGCCGGTATTGCGCGCAGGTGCCGGCCTGGCGATGCAGGTCGCGCCGACGCACATAGCCCAAGGCCTTGTTCTCGGCGCAGGTGACCACCACGTAGCGACGGTCCAGTTCGTCCATCAATTCAAGTGCATCGGCCACCGGGGTTTCCGGGCTTACCGATGGCGCGTTGTCCGCCGCATCTTCAGCCTTCACCAGCAACAGACGCTTGAGCGTGCTGTCCTGGCCGACGAAGTTGCTGACAAAGTCGTCCGCCGGATGCGCGAGCAAGGTGTCCGGGTGGTCGATCTGCAACAGTTTGCCGGCGCGGAAAATCGCGATCTTGTCGCCGAGCTTGATCGCTTCGTCGATGTCGTGGCTGACCATGATCACGGTCTTGTTCAGCGCCCGTTGCATTTCGAAAAACTCGTTCTGGATCATCTCGCGGTTGATCGGGTCGACCGCGCCGAACGGTTCGTCCATCAGCAACAGCGGCGCATCCGCCGCCAGCGCTCGAATCACGCCGATCCGTTGCTGCTGGCCACCGGACAATTCACGGGGATAGCGAGTCAGGTACTGCTTGGGCTCAAGCTTGATCATGCTCATCAACTCGCGGGCGCGGTCATGGCACTTCTGTTTGTCCCAGCCGAGCAGGCGCGGAACGATGGTGATGTTTTCCTCGATGGTCATATTCGGGAACAGACCGATCTGCTGGATCACGTAACCGATGTTGCGACGCAGGGTCACTTCGTCGAGGTCAGTGGTGTCTTCACCGTTGATCAGGATCTTGCCCGAAGTCGGTTTGATCAACCGGTTGATCATCTTCAGCGTGGTGCTCTTGCCGCAGCCCGATGGCCCGAGGAACACACAGATCTCGCCTTCATTGACGGTCAGGCTCACCGAGTCCACGGCTTTCACATCTTTGCCGTTGCTTTGGAAGGTCTTGCTGAGGTTTTGAAGTTCGATCATTTCAGGAGTCCTTTTGGAGTCAGCGTGCGTTGCAGCCATTGCAGAAGCAGGTCGGCGAAGATGGCCAGGAGACTGACCAGCACGGCGCCGACGATCAGCATCGACATGTCGCTGCGGCTGATGGAAGCGAGAATGAGTACACCAAGGCCGCCGGCGCCGATGGTCGCGGCGATGGTCATCACGCCGATGTTCATCACCACGGCGGTGCGTACGCCGGCGAGGATCACCGGCACCGCGATGGGCAGTTCGACCATGCGCAGGCGCTGGCCGAAGGTCATGCCGATGCCACGCGCCGCTTCGCGAATGCCGGGTTCCACGCCGGTCAGTGCCAGGTAGGTGTTACGCATGATCGGCAGCAGCGAATACAGAAACACGGCGGTGATCGCCGGCATCGGGCCGAGGCCCTGACCGAACTTGGAATAGAACGGCAGCAGCAGGCCGAACAGCGCAATCGACGGCACGGTCAGCAGCACCGTGGCGCTGGCTTGCAAGGGACCGGCCAGCGTCGGGAAGCGCGTCATCAGGATGCCCAGCGGCACGCCGACCAGAATCGCCAGTGTTACCGCGATGCCGACCAGGGTGATGTGCTGCCAGGTCAGGTGCAAAACCTGCGGCCCGTCGAGATGGGAAAAGGCGTTGAGAAAATCCATGA
Source organism: Pseudomonas sp. EL_65y_Pfl2_R96 (assembly GCF_963970905.1). Taxonomy (NCBI): domain Bacteria; kingdom Pseudomonadati; phylum Pseudomonadota; class Gammaproteobacteria; order Pseudomonadales; family Pseudomonadaceae; genus Pseudomonas; species Pseudomonas sp. EL_65y_Pfl2_R96. The sequence goes on from NZ_CAXAQH010000032.1 coordinate 16,631, forward strand.
CTTTTCCTCTTTAGTTCAACGGATGCTGGCGCAGGAAATCTGCGGCAACCGATGAAGGGCTTTCGTGATCGACATCGACCCGTGCATTGAGCTGGCGCATGGTGGCGTCGTCGAACAGCTGGGCCAGTGGCTTGAGCTCTTCGGTGAGTTTCGGGTGGGCATCGAGGTAGGCCTGGCGCACCACCGGCGCGGCGGTGTAGTCCGGGAAGTAATGCTTGTCGTCTTCGAGCAATTTGAGCTTGAAGGCGTTCAGGCGACCGTCGGTGGTGTAAACCAGACCGGCAAACACCTGGCCGTTACGCAGGGCGGTGTAGACCAGCCCGGCGTCCATCTGGCGGATGTTGTTGCGGGTCAGGTTCATGCCGTAGAGGTCGACCATGCCGGCTAGGCCGTCGGAGCGGTTGGCGAATTCGGTATCCAGCGCTACCAGATGATTTTGCTTCTGCTCAGCCTGCAACACCGTGTTCAGCTCGCTGATCGTGTTGATCTGCGGGTAAGCCTTCGCGGTTTTTTCCGGCAGCGCCAGGGCGTAGGTGTTGCTGAACTTCGACGGGGTCAGCCAGATCAGGCCTTTTTTTTCGTCGAGTGCTTTCACCTTGGCGTAGGACTGAGCGCTGTCGAGTTTTTCAGTGACGTGGTTGTAAGCCACCAGCGACACGCCGGTGTATTCCCACATCAAATCCAGCTGACCGCTTTCGTGGGCGCTGCGGGCGAGGTTGCTGCCCAGACCGCCCGTCACTTGAGTGTCGTAACCTTTGGCGCGCAGGTATTGGGAGGTGATTTCCGCCAGCAGGGTTTGTTCGGTGAACACCCGGGCGCCAATGCGGATCACGGGTTTTTCAGCGGCTTGGGCAAATCCTGCGAACAGCAGAACGCAGCCTAGTAAAAAGCTTGATGTCTTCATGAAAATTCCTTTGCCGGGGCTTAAGACGGGCGCAGGCCGCGTTCGAGCCAGAGGCGGCTGGCGAGTGTCACCAGTCCGTCGAGCAGCAAGGCCAGCAGGGCGGTGCAGGCCGCGCCGAGCAGCAGTTGCGGCTGATTGTTCAGGGCGATACCGGGGAAAATCAGGCTGCCCAGGCTGTTGGCGCCGATCAGGAACGCCAGCGGTGCGGTACCGACGTTGATCGCCAGCGCCACGCGCACGCCACCGATGATGATCGGCACGGCGTTCGGCAGTTCGACCCGCCATAGCACCTGAGTCGGCGTCATGCCGATGCCGACGGCCGCTTCCTTGAGTGAGCCCTGGACGTTTTTCAGCCCTTCGTAGGTGTTGCGCACAATCGGCAACAGTGAGGCGAGGAACAAAGCGAAAATCGCAGGACCGCTGCCAATGCCGAGGATACCCAGGGCGATGGCCAGTACGGCGAGAGGCGGCACGGTGTTGCCGATGTTGAAGATCTGCATGAAACGTTCGGCGCGGCCAACCATGGTCGGGCGGCTGAGGAAGATGCCAGCGGGTATGCCCACAATGAGGGCGGCCAGCATGGAAGCGAGGACGAGAATCAGATGAGCTTGCAGGTAAAACAACAAATCGTCGCGGTACTGTTCGATCGTGTTGATGCCAATCCAGTGGATCAGCAGGGCCAGAAGGGCGACGACAACCGCACCTCCTGTCAGCCCTTTGCCATAGCGAATAGCCACAGGCGGACTCCTTTTTTCTGTCGGCGGACGCAGTCCCGAGTGGCAATGCCATGCCTGGCTGCCGGGAAAACAACGTTCGCGAGAAGCAGCTCTACACGGTGATGAAACCGCATGAAATCGAGCCATAAGCGCAGCCTCGTCAGGCTGACTTGCTGATTTTTCAGCCCCTGACGATGGGTCGTAACAGGGGAGTGGACGCCTCCACCTTTTAAAAGGTTCCATAATCAGCAGCATTTAGCCACCGGGTAGGAGCTGCCGAAGGCTGCGATCTTTTGATGTTGCTTTTAGAAGCGAAGATCAAAAGATCGCAGCCTTCGGCAGCTCCAACGTTGGATCGCAACCTCCGTCAGCCCTGTGGATGGTGGTCCGTAGGTCACTTTTTAAGCTATACTCGCCGCCCTTTTTTGAATCACCGCCAGGCGATTTCCCATGACCAAACAGGCCGCCGAAGTCGCGAAACGCCGCACTTTCGCCATTATTTCCCACCCCGATGCCGGTAAAACCACCATCACCGAGAAGCTCTTGCTGATGGGCAAGGCGATTGCGGTAGCCGGCACGGTGAAGTCTCGCAAGTCCGACCGCCATGCCACCTCCGACTGGATGGAAATGGAAAAACAACGGGGTATTTCCATTACCACGTCGGTCATGCAGTTCCCGTATCGCGACCACATGGTCAACCTGCTCGACACCCCGGGCCACGAAGACTTCTCCGAAGATACCTATCGCACCCTGACGGCGGTGGACTCGGCCTTGATGGTGCTCGACGGCGGTAAAGGTGTTGAACCACGCACCATCGCGCTGATGGACGTCTGCCGTCTGCGTGACACGCCGATCGTCAGCTTCATCAACAAACTCGACCGTGATATCCGCGACCCGATCGAACTGCTCGACGAAATCGAAGCGGTCCTGAAAATCAAGGCGGCGCCGATCACCTGGCCGATCGGTTGCTACCGCGACTTCAAGGGCGTTTATCACCTCGCCGACGACTACATCATTGTCTACACCGCCGGCCACGGCCACGAGCGCACCGATGTGAAAATCATCGAGAAGCTCGACTCCGACGAAGCCCGCGCGCACTTGGGCGACGAGTACGATCGCTTCGTCGAACAGCTGGAACTGGTGCAGGGCGCCTGCCACGAATTCAATCAACAGGAATTCCTCGACGGCCAACTGACCCCGGTGTTCTTCGGTACCGCACTGGGCAACTTCGGTGTCGATCACGTGCTCGACGCCGTGGTCGATTGGGCACCGAAACCGCTGGCCCGAGTCGCCAACGAGCGCACCGTGGAACCGGTGGAAGAGAAGTTCTCAGGTTTCGTGTTCAAGATCCAGGCGAACATGGACCCCAAACACCGCGACCGCATCGCCTTCATGCGCATTTGCTCCGGCAAGTACGAAAAAGGCATGAAGATGCGCCACGTACGCACGGGTAAGGACGTACGGATCGGCGACGCGCTGACCTTCTTCTCCTCCGAGCGTGAGCAACTGGAAGAGGCCTTCGCTGGCGACATCATCGGTTTGCACAACCACGGCACCATCCAGATCGGTGACACCTTCACCGAAGGTGAAGCCCTGGGCTTCACCGGCATCCCGCACTTCGCCCCGGAACTGTTCCGTCGCGTGCGCCTGCGTGATCCGCTGAAATCCAAGCAACTGCGCCAGGGCTTGCAGCAGTTGGCGGAAGAGGGCGCCACCCAGGTGTTCTTCCCCGAGCGCAGCAACGACATCATCCTCGGCGCGGTCGGCGTGCTGCAGTTCGATGTGGTCGCCAGCCGCTTGAAAGAGGAATACAAGGTCGAGTGCTCCTACGAGCCGATCACCGTGTATTCCGCGCGCTGGATCGAGTGCAGCGACAAGAAGAAGCTTGAGGAATTCTCCAACAAGGCTGTGGAAAACCTGGCACTGGACGGCGGCGGTCACCTGACCTACCTGGCCCCGACCCGGGTCAACCTGGCGCTGATGGAAGAGCGCTGGCCGGACGTGAAATTCCGTGCGACGCGTGAGCATCACTAAGCGCTGAGTTGCGAAAATCAAAAGCCCCGTTGCGAAAGCTGCGGGGCTTTTTGGTATCTGCCTCGGGCCACAGTAATATCGGTTCGGCATAACACCTATTCCAAACCAATCTCCTTGCCAGTGGCATTTTCTGCTACCCGGTAGCGTCCTGTCTGGAGAACCCGGTCAATCGGAACTAGATTTCACTCAGCACCTGTCAGGCGTCCCATGCTTCACCCAACAAAGGATGGAATCGGCTATGAGCATTTTTCAACGCATTATGTTGCTGCTTAAGGTTTTGGTGATGCTGTCCATCGGCACGTCGGCGGCATGGGCGCAATGCACGAACCATGATGAGCAGGCTTGGTACGGGCAAGGTACGCACAGCCAGTTGATGATCGCTGCGTCCCAAACAGGCGATGACGACTCAACCACTGACGACCCAGACACCGATGAGGATGAGGAAGACAAGCAAACGTAAATGACAGACAAAAGAACCCCCCCTTCTCCCCCGACTGATGCGCAATCGGAATAAAAGGGGGCAACTGGTCAATGCCAGTCAGTTAAGCGAAATCTCTGTGGGAGCGGGCTTGCTCGCGAAGGCGGCGTCACAATCAACATTGATATCGCCTGACACATCGCTTTCGCGAGCAAGCCCGCTCCCACATCTTATGCCGCGCCGTCGAGGAATTGCTCGGCGTAGTGGCAAGCCACCTGGCGGGTGTCGAGCAGGCGCAGGGCCGGCTCTTCGATGGCACAGCGCTCGGTCGCATACGGGCAGCGCTTGTGGAAGGCGCAGCCGGACGGCGGGTTCAGCGGGTTGGGCAGTTCGCCAACGATCTTGATTTTCGGTTTGTCCGGATCCGGGTGGATGGTCGGAGTGGCCGACAGCAGCGCCTGGGTGTACGGGTGCAGAGGACGGGTGTAGATGTCCTCTTTCGGGCCCATTTCCACCGGCCGGCCGAGGTACATCACCATCACGTGATCGGCGACGTGGCGCACCACGGCGAGGTTGTGGGAGATGAACACGTAGGCGGTGTTGAACTCTTGCTGCAAATCCATGAACAGGTTGAGCACCTGTGCCTGAATCGACACGTCCAGCGCCGAGGTCGGTTCGTCCGCCACCAGCACTTTCGGTTGCAGCATCATTGCGCGGGCCAGGGCGATCCGCTGGCGCTGACCGCCAGAGAACATGTGCGGATAGCGCTGGTAGTGCTCGGGACGCAAGCCCACCTGCTTCATCATCGCCTGGACTTTGTCGCGACGTTCCGAGGCGCTGAGGTTGGTGTTGATCAATAATGGCTCTGCAAGCTGATCACCGATCTTCTGCCGTGGGTTCAACGACGCGTACGGGCTCTGGAACACCATCTGCACGTCTTTGCGCAGTTGCTTGCGCTGGGCCTTGTTAGCGCCGGCGACTTCCTGCCCGGCGATTTTCAAGGAGCCGGAGGACGGTTCTTCGATCAGCGTCAGGGCGCGGGCCAGGGTGGATTTACCGCAGCCCGATTCGCCCACAACGGCGAGGGTCTTGCCGGCTTCCAGTTCGAACGACACACCGTTGAGGGCGCGCACGATCGCATGGCCCTTGAACAGGCCACGGGACACTTCGTAGTGACGGGTCAGGTCGCGGGCGGTAAGTACGACGGCCATTACGCCACCTCCTGGTTCAACGGGTAGAAGCAGCGGGCGAGGCTGTTACTTTTCTGGTCAAGGGCCGGACGTTGCACGCGGCAGTTGTCTTGCACATACGGGCAGCGCGGCGACAGCAGGCAGCCTTGCGGGCGGTCGTAACGACCGGGAACGATGCCCGGTAATGTCGACAGGCGCGCGGCACCCATGCTGTGTTCCGGAATCGCCGCCAGCAGTGCTTCGCTGTACGGATGCGCCGGAATATCGAACAGCTGTGGCACCTGACCGACTTCAACCGCTTGGCCGGCGTACATCACGCACACGCGCTGGGCGGTTTCGGCCACGACCGCGAGGTCGTGAGTGATCAGCACCAGGCCCATGTTCTGCTCTTTCTGCAGGGCCAGCAGCAGGTCCATGATCTGCGCCTGAATCGTGACGTCCAGTGCCGTGGTCGGTTCGTCGGCGATCAGCAGTTTCGGTTCGCCGGCAATCGCCATGGCAATCGCCACGCGCTGGCTCATACCGCCGGAGAGCTGATGCGGGTAGGCATCCATACGACTGGCGGCGCCCGGGATTTCCACTTTTTCCAGCAGTTCGATGGCGCGCTTGCGGGCTTGCTTGCCGGACATCTTCAGGTGCAGACGCAGCACTTCTTCGATCTGGAAACCGACGGTGTAGCTCGGGTTCAGTGCGGTCATCGGGTCCTGGAACACCATGGCCAGGTCTTTACCGACGATTTGCCGACGCTGACGGTTGCTGAGCTTGAGCATGTTCTTGCCGTCGAAATTCAGGGCATCGGCAGTGACGATCCCCGGGTGCTCAATCAGGCCCATCAGCGCCATCATGGTCACGGACTTGCCAGAACCCGATTCGCCAACAATGGCCAGCACTTCGCCCTTGTCCACGGTTATGTCGAGACCGTCGACCACCGGAACGGCGTTGGCGTCGCCGAAGCGAACGTTGAGATTCTTGATTTCTAACAGTGACATTTGAATCTCCTCAGGCGGCGTTCTTGAGTTTCGGGTCCAGCGCATCGCGCAGGCCGTCGCCCATCAAGTTGATTGCCAGCACGCTGAGCAAAATGGTCAAACCAGGCAAGCTCACCACCCACCAGGCGCGTTCGATGTAGTCGCGGGCCGAAGCCAGCATGGTGCCCCACTCAGGGGTTGGCGGTTGTACGCCAAGGCCGAGAAAGCCCAGTGCCGCGGCATCGAGAATCGCCGAGGAAAAGCTCAGGGTTGCCTGCACGATCAGCGGCGCCATGCAGTTGGGCAGCACGGTGATGAACATCAGGCGTGGCAGACCGGCACCGGCCAGGCGCGCGGCGGTCACGTAGTCGCGGTTCAGCTCGCCCATCACCGCGGCGCGGGTCAGACGAACATAGGACGGCAGGGACACCACGGCGATGGCGATCACGGTGTTGATCAGGCCAGGGCCGAGGATGGCGACAATCGCCACGGCCAGCAGCAGGGACGGCAGCGCCAGCATGATGTCCATCAGACGCATGATGGTCGGGCCGAGCACGCGTGGGAAGAACCCGGCCAGTAATCCCATCATGATGCCGGGAATCAGCGACATGACCACCGAGGACAGGCCGATCAACAGCGACAGGCGCGAGCCGTGAATCAAACGCGACAGCAGGTCGCGGCCCAGTTCATCGGTGCCGAGGAAAAAGCGCCATTGCCCGCCATCGAGCCACACCGGAGGCGTCAGCAGAAAATCACGGTATTGCTCGCTTGGATTGTGCGGCGCAACCCAAGGGGCAAAAATCGCGCAGAACACAATCAGGGTGAAGAACATCAGGCCGGCCACGGCGCCTTTATTCTTCGAAAATGCATGCCAGAACTCTTTGTACGGTGATGGATACAGCAGGCTTTGATCCACGGCGGAGGTAGACGTGACTGCTGAGGAAGTTGGAGTGCTCATGGGTATTTACCTCAGCGCTGGTGACGAATGCGTGGGTTGGCAAAGCCGTAGAGGATATCCACCACGAAGTTAACCAGGATCACGATGCAGGCAATCAACAAGATGCCGTTTTGCACGACGGGATAGTCCCGGGCGCCGATGGCTTCGATCAGCCATTTGCCGATGCCGGGCCAGGAGAAGATCGTTTCGGTCAGAACAGCGCCAGCCAGCAGTGTGCCGACTTGCAGGCCGACCACGGTCAGCACCGGAATCAACGCGTTGCGCAGGCCATGGACAAACACGACGCGTGCCGGCGACAGGCCTTTGGCCCGAGCGGTGCGGATGTAGTCCTCACGCAGCACTTCAAGCATGGAGGAACGGGTCATCCGGGCAATCACCGCTAGCGGAATGGTGCCCAGCACGATGGCCGGCAGGATCAAGTGATGCAGGTAGTCGAGTAGCGCGCCCGGTTCATCGCTGAGCCAGGTGTCGATCAGCATGAAATGGGTTTTGCGCTCCACGTCGATCAACAAGTCGTTCTGCCCGGAGACCGGCGTCCAACCCAGGCTGACCGAGAAGAACATAATCAGGATCAGGCCCCACCAGAAGATCGGCATCGAGTATCCCGTGAGGGAGATGCCCATGACCCCATGGTCGAACAGGGATCCTCGCTTCAACGCGGCGATTACACCGGCCAGCAGTCCGAGGACTCCGGCAAATAACAGGGCCGCCATCGACAGCTCGAAGGTGGCCGGGAACAACACCTTGAATTCACTCCACACGCTTTCACGGGTACGCAGGGATTCGCCGAGATCGCCGTGGGCCAGTTTGCCAATGTAATCCAGGTATTGGGCATACAGCGGTTTGTTCAGACCTAGGCGTTCCATTGCCTGAGCATGCATTTCGGGGTCGACCCGACGTTCTCCCATCATCACTTCTACGGGGTCGCCAGGAATCATGCGGATCAACGCGAAAGTCAGCAAGGTGATGCCGAAGAACGTGGGGATCAGTAATCCCAATCGGCGGGCAATAAAACTAAACATCGTGTGTTGTACCTCATCAGCCGGTTAGGCGTGCCCGGCGGCGCTGGGGTCAGCGATGCCGGGCGTTTTTTATCTACTTCACCTGGGTGGTGGCGAAGTTATTAGTGGTGAGGGGGCTAATTTGATAGCCCTCTACATTGGTGCGCATTGCAGTGAACATGCGGGTGTGCGCCATGCTGATCCATGGCTGGTCCTGGTTGAAAATGGCCTGGGCCTGTTCGTAGAGCGCCGCGCGTTCGTCCGGGTTCACTTTAGCCCTCGCTTCGTCGATCAGCGCCTGGAACTTTTCATTGCACCAGCGTGCATAGTTTTCGCCGTTTTTGGCGGCCTCACAACTGAGCATAGGCGTCAGGAAATTATCCGGGTCGCCGTTATCGCCCGCCCATCCAGCGGACACCATATCGTGCTCGCCGTTTTTCGCGCGCTTGAGCATTTCGCCCCATTCCATGACACGAATATCGACCTTGATCCCGACCTTGGCCAGGTCGGCCTGCATCATCTGCGCACCGAGCATCGGGTTCGGGTTGGTCGTGCCGCCGCCGTTACGGGTGAACAGGGTGAACGTGGTGCCATCCGGTACACCGGCTTCCTTGAGCAGGGCGCGAGCCTTGTCGAGGTCGCGAGGCGGGTTGGTCAGTTTATGGTTGTAGCCCAGAAGGGTGTCCGGGTAGGGGTTGACCGCCACTGTCGCATTGCCTTTGCCGAACAGCGCGTTGACATAAGCTTCTTTGTCGAACGCGATGTCGATCGCTTTGCGCACCCGCACGTCACTCATGTACTTGTGGGTGGTGTTCATGGCGATATAGGAAACGGTCATCGCGTTCAGTTCATCGACCTTCAGGTTGGCGTCTTTCTTGATGCTCGGGATGTCATCCGGTTTCGGATACAGCGCGATCTGGCACTCGTTGGCCTTGAGCTTTTGCAGGCGTACGTTGTTGTCGGTGGCAATCGCCAGCACCAGCGCGTCAGCCGGTGGCTTGCCACGGAAGTAGCCCGGGTTGGCCTTGAAGCGGACCTGAGCGTCTTTGGCGTAACGCTGGAAGACAAACGGGCCGGTGCCGACTGGCTTGTTGTTCAGGTCGCCGGTCTTGTCGGCCTTGAGCAACTGATCGGCGTACTCGGCGGAGTAGATCGAGGAGAAGGCCATGGCGATGTCGGCCAGGAACGGCGCTTCACGGCGGGTCAGGTTGAATTTGACCGTATTGTCGTCGACTTTCTCGACGCTTTTGAGCAGTTCCTTGAAGCCCATGCTTTCAAAGTACGGGAAGCCCACGCTCGATTTCTTGTGCCACGGATGATTCGGGTCCAGCTGGCGCTGGAAGCTCCAGACCACATCGTCGGCATTCATGTCGCGAGTCGGCTTGAAGTAGTCGGTGGTGTGAAACTTGACGCCTTTGCGCAGGTGGAATGTGTAGGTCAGACCGTCGTCGCTGATGTCCCAGGACTCGGCCAGTGCCGGGATCACTTCAGTGGTGCCGGGCTTGAAGTCCGCCAGACGATTGAAGATGGTTTCGGCCACCGCATCGGCTGTGACTGCAGTCGTGTACTGGACCATATCGAAGCCTTCCGGGCTGGCTTCGGTACAGACCACCAAGGGTTTGGCCGAGACGCCAACGGCGACACTCAGCAACGCGGCAGCGATGGCTGCTCGTAGGGGAAGCATTTTCATCTAGAGCCCTCTGCAATCGGTTGAACGGAAAAGCCAGGCGGCCGACTCGTCATGAGTCAGCCGCAGGCATGGGTTTTACAAAATGTTGAACGGGATGGTGGTCACGAGACGGAACTCGTTGAGGCTGCCGTCCGCCTGGTTTTCGCTGGCACGGTGCGCGGTGTACGTCGCACGGATAGCGGTGGCCTTGAGTGGGCCGCTCTGCACGGCGTACGAAGCACCGATGCCGTATTCATAGTGGTGCTCGCCGTCCATCGCCTTCACATCGGTGTAGCCGGTGCTGTTGTAGTGAGTACCGTCGATACCCCAGCCGCGAGCCTGGTAGATGTTGAACTTCAGGCCTGGCACGCCGTATTCGGCCATGTTCAGGCCGTAGGCGATCTGGAAGGACTTCTCGTTCGGGCCGTTGAAGTCCGACAGCAGGGAGTTGGCCAGGTAGATGCCGTTGGTTTCGTGCAGGTAGTCGAAGTACTCGTTACCGTTCACTTCCTGGTACGAGAAGGTCAGGCTGTGGGCCTGGTGGGTCAGGCCGAACGACAGGGAGTAGGTGTCGTTGTCGATCTGGCCGAGCTTGGCTTTACCTTCATCCACGGTTTTGTAGTAGTTCAGGCCGGTGGTCAGGCTCAGGACCTGGCTGTCGCCCAGTACATGGGTGGCGCCGAAGTAGTACTGATTCCACAAGTCTTCAGCCTGGGTGCCCCAAAGGCTGGTGGTCAGGCTGGCGAACGGCTGGTAGGTGATACCGGCAGTGTGGACGTGATCGGCCTCGGCATTGGTGTCGCCGTATTCGGAACGGAACTTGCGCTGGCTTTGTTCGGTACGCGGTGAGTTGCGGTCGAAGGTGCCAAGGTCGAAGGACAGGTTCTCCAGCTCTTCGCTGTGCAGGGTCACACCTTCGAAGCTCGAAGGCAGGGCACGGTTACCGATAACGTCTACCTGTGGGCTGCTGAAGTTCTGGCGACCGGCGGTCAGCGTGGTGTTGGAGATACGGGCCTTGACGTTGGCCAGGCCCAGTTTGCTCCACTGGCCGACGGCGTCGCCGCCTTCTTTGGTCAGCGTACGGTTGTTACCCGCGCCAGGACGCGTGGTCGGCGCACCGCCGTTGTTGGACGCCAGATCCTTGCGATCACGATCCAGGGCAATGGCGTTGTAGGCCGCTACTTCGGTGCTGAAGCCGACGGTGCCTTCAGTGAACCCCGAGTTGTACTTGATGATTGTGCCTTGCAGCCAGTTGATGCGACGGTCAGTCTGGCGCGTTTCACCGTTCTGACGGTAGTTGAGTGTCGCACCCCGCTTGAAATGCTCGTTGGCGTACCAGTTACGCGTGCTGCCGGTGATCGACTGGCCTTCGACAAAACCAGTGGCTTCGCTTTGGGCGCTTTTCTCTTTCACGGTAACCGGGGTGAACGCCTGGCTCTGGGATTCTGCGTACGCCGTGGCGGTCACGCTGCTGATGGCCAAGGCCAATAACGCGGTGCTGCTCAGTTTCATGGGTGAAGCTCCTTTCTTTCTTTTTTAATGCCGGTCTTTTTGGGTGATCCGGCTATTTGGTTTAAAACACACTCAAGGCATCGCAAACGTTTGCTACAGGCCAGATTGACGAATTACGGCAATACGCTTGCGTGAGGGCGGAATCCGCCCCCAGCGTTTCTGGCTAATGGGTTATTGGTCGATACTGACACCCGAGAACACGTTGCGACCGAAAGGACTCACCTTGAATCCTTCGATTTTGGCGCTCAACGGCTGGTTAACCGTTGAATGGGCGACTGGCGTGATCGGCACCTGCTGCTTGAGGTACTGTTGCGCCTGTTTGTAGAGCACGGTGCGCTGGTCGCGATCGGTGACGACTTTGGCCTGCTTGATCAGCTTGTCGTAGGCCGGATCACACCACATGGAGTAGTTGTTGCCGCCAATGGCGTCGCAGCTGTAGAGCGTGCCGAGCCAGTTGTCCGGGTCGCCGTTGTCACCGGTCCAGCCGATCAGGCTGATGTCGTGCTCGCCGTTCTTGGTGCGCTTGATGTACTCGCCCCATTCGTAGCTGACGATCTTGACTTTGAGGCCGATCTTCGCCCAATCCGCCTGGAGCATTTCGGCCATCAGCTTGGCATTGGGGTTGTACGGACGCTGAACCGGCATGGCCCAAAGGGTGATTTCGGTGCCTTCCTTGACGCCGGCAGCCTTGAGCAGTTCCTTGGCTTTTTCCGGGTTGTAGGCGGCGTCTTTAATCGTTTCGTCGTAGGGCCATTGGGTCGGCGGCATGGCGTTGACCGCCAGTTGACCGGCACCTTGGTAGACAGCGTTGAGAATGCCTTGTTTGTTCACCGCCATGTCCAGTGCCTGGCGCACTTCGAGCTGGTCGAACGGTTTGTGGCGCACGTTATAGGCGATGTAGCCGAGGTTGAAGCCGGGCTTCTCGATGAGCTTGAGGGTCGGGTCGTTCTTCAGTGCGGTCACGTCGGCGGGGCGCGGGTGCAGGGTAATCTGGCATTCGTTGGCCTTGAGCTTCTGCACGCGCACCGAGGCGTCGGTGTTGATGGCGAAAATCAGGTTGTCGAGCTTGACCCGGCTCGGATCCCAGTACTGCTTGTTGCCGCTGTAACGGATGTTGGCGTCTTTCTGGTAGCTCTTGAACACGAACGGCCCGGTGCCGATCGGCTTCTGGTTGATGTCGCTCGGCTTGCCTTCGGCGAGCAGTTTGTCGGCGTACTCGGCAGACAGGATGGCGGCGAAGCTCATGGCGATATTCTGGATGAACGCGGCGTCGACGCTGTTGAGCGTCATCACCACGGTCAGCGGCCCGGTCTTCTCGACCTTGGCGATGTTCTTGTTCAGGCTCATCCCGTTGAAATACGGGAACTCGGTCGGATAAGCCTTACGGAAGGGTTGCAGCGGATCGAGCATGCGATTGAACGTGAACAGCACGTCGTCGGCGTTGAAGTCGCGGGTCGGCGTGAAGTATTTGGTCGTGTGAAATTTCACCCCTTCGCGCAGGTGAAAGGTGTACTTGAGACCGTCCTCGGAAATATCCCAGCTCGTTGCCAGGCCTGGTACGACGTTGGTGGCGCCTTTTTCAAACTCTGCCAATCGGTTGTACAGCGGCTCAGCGGCGTCGTTATCGGTCGCAGTGGTGTACTGCGCGGTATCGAAACCGGCGGGGCTGCCTTCGGAGCAGAACACCAGGCTGTTGTTGGCGGCCTGGCTGATGGAAGTGGCGGCCAGCAGGCCGGTGCCCAGCAATGCGGATAAAACCAAGGTATGGCGCATGACGCTCCCTCTTTTTGTAGTGTTATTCAATGCGCCGGGATCCCGTCCGGGGACGTTGTGGCTGCATTGAGCCCAAACCAATACGGGGCAGCAAACCGATAGCCCACGCAGTCACTGGTCAGAACCCGACGGTAGGTGCCGTGGGTCTGGCAGTAAATGCGCTGAGTCCTAAAGACTCGTAGGAAAAGGCAACGCGTCCTAACCCCTGGCTGCGTCAGACAGCGGATTTGGATGTAGGCAAATTCCTAGCTTCTCGGCAGAAAAAAGCAGCGGCGACGCTGAAAACGTCGCCGCTGCTTTTTCTTATTTGCTGACGCTGACGCCGTAGAAGGAGTTCAAGCCGAATGGGCTGATCTTGAAGTCCTGCACGTTGGCGCGCATGGGTTGGAACACCGTCGAGTGAGCGATAGGTGTCATTGGAACAGCATCTTTGAGGACGTGTTGCGCCTGTTTGTACAGTTCGGTGCGCTTGGCCTGATCGGTGGTGCGCTTGGCTTCCTTGACGAGGCCGTCGAATTTCTTGTCGCACCATTTGGAGAAGTTGTTGCCACTCAGCGAGTCGCAGCCGAACAGCACATTGAGCCAGTTGTCCGGGTCACCATTGTCGCCGCTCCAGCCGATGATCATCGCCTGGTTCTCGCCGCCTTTGGAGCGTTTGATGTACTCGCCCCATTCGTAGCTGGTGATCTTGACGTTCAGGCCGATCTTCTTCCAGTCGGATTGCAGCATTTCAGCCATCAGCTTGGCGTTCGGGTTGTACGGACGCTGTACCGGCATCGCCCACAGAACGATCTCGGTGCCTTCCTTGACGCCGGCTTCCTTGAGCAGCGCCTTGGCTTTCTCAGGATCGTACTTGGCATCCTTGATGGTGGTGTCATAGGACCATTGGGTCGGCGGCATGGCGTTGACGGCCAGTTGGCCCGCGCCCTGATAAACCGAGTCGATGATCTGCGGCTTGTTGACCGCCATGTCCAGCGCCTGACGAACACGCAGGTCGGCCAGCGGGTTCGGCTCGTTGCTGCCCTTGACCTTGTCCATCACGTTGTAGGCGATGTAGCCCAGGTTGAAACCGGCCTGGTCAGGCAGCTTCAGATCCTTGTCTTCTTTCAGCGCTTTCAGGTCGGCTGGACGCGGGAACAGGGTGATCTGGCACTCGTTCTTCTTCAGCTTCTGGATGCGTACCGACGGGTCGGTGGTGATGGCGAAGATCAGGTTGTCGATCTTCACGTCGTCAGGCTTCCAGTAGTCCTTGTTCCCGGTGTAGCGGATGTTGGAGTCTTTCTGGTAGCTCTTGAACACGAACGGGCCAGTGCCGATTGGCTTCTGGTTGATGTCGGCGGCCTTGCCTTCCTTGAGCAGCTGGGCAGCATACTCGGCGGACTGGATCGAGGCGAAGCTCATGGCCATGTTCTGGATGAACGCGGCGTCTACATCCTTGAGGGTGAACTTGACGGTGTGGTCGTCGACTTTATCGATCTTGGTGATGTTGGTGTCCATCCCCATGTCGGTGAAGTACGGGAATTCGGTCGGGTACGCCTTACGGAACGGGTCATCCTTGTTAATCATGCGATTGAAGGTGAACAGCACGTCGTCGGCGTTGAACTCACGCGTCGGCTTGAAATACGGGGTGGTGTGGAACTTGACGCCTTCACGCAAGTGGAAGGTGTAAGTCAGGCCGTCATCGGAAATGTCCCACTTGGTCGCCAGGCCAGGAATCACGGCGGTGCCGCCGCGCTCGAACTGGGTCAGGCGGTTGAACATGGTTTCTGCAGAGGCGTCGAAGTCGGTTCCGGTGGTGTACTGACCAGGGTCGAAACCGGCCGGGCTCCCTTCGGAGCAAAACACCAGGTTAGTCGCAGCGAAGGCGAAAGGTGCGCTGGCTAACAGACTTGCGCCGACTAAAAACGGAATGACCGCGTGTTTAAGCATGGTGGCCTCATGATTTGTTGTCATTTTTGGAATTAGAGGACGACCTCGTGAGTCGACCCTGCGGATACTTATGCAGGGGCCGTACCCATTGCAAGATCCTGAATGGCCACAAGCCTTAAAGAGTGGCACGAACGTACCTTAATGTCGCATATGTATAAATAGCGACATATTTGACCGTTTGCGCAGGTTTTTTACGGTGCAAAACGCGCACTGATAAGGGGCGCCCAAGGCGTGTGACGCACCCGGTTGGAG
The DNA here is from genome assembly GCF_963970905.1 of Pseudomonas sp. EL_65y_Pfl2_R96. NCBI lineage: Bacteria > Pseudomonadati > Pseudomonadota > Gammaproteobacteria > Pseudomonadales > Pseudomonadaceae > Pseudomonas > Pseudomonas sp. EL_65y_Pfl2_R96. The sequence goes on from NZ_CAXAQH010000032.1 coordinate 31,955, forward strand.
CCTGGTGTTACTTATTTATACCCACGCCATAGAAGGGGGTGAGGCCGAACGGGCTGATCTTGAAGTCGGTGACTTCCTTGCGCAGTGGCTGGAACACCGTCGAGTTGGCAATCGGTGTGATAGGTACTTGTTGCTTAAGGATTTGCTGTGCCTGTTGGTACAGTTTGACTCGCTGCTGTTTGTCCGTGGACACCTTGGCTTGCTGCACCAGTTTGTCGTAGGCCGGGTCACACCATTTGGCGTAGTTGCTACCTTTCACCGCAGCGCAGCTGTAGAGCACGCCGAGCCAGTTGTCCGGGTCACCGTTGTCGCCGGTCCAGCCGTAGATCATTGCGTCGTGTTCGCCATTCTTGGCGCGTTTGATGTACTCGCCCCACTCATAGCTGACGATGTTGGCCTTGATCCCGACTTTCTCCCAATCCTGCTGGATCATCTGTGCCGACATCCGCGCGTTGGGGTTGGACGCGCGCTGCACAGTCATGGCCCACAAATCGATGGTGGTGCCGGGTGCAACTCCTGCTTCTTCTAGTAGCGCGCGGGCTTTGGCCGGATCGTGGGGTGCGTCTTTGATGGTCGGGTCATAGGACCATTGCGCCGGTGGCAAGGCGTTCTGTGCCAGTTGCCCGGCACTCTGGTAGACAGCTTTGATAATGGCGGGCTTGTCGATGGCCATGTCCAGCGCCTGACGCACCTTGAGTTGGTCCAGCGGCGGGTGGGTCACGTTGTAGGCGAGGAAACCGAGGTTGAAACCGGCCTGCTTGAGCACGGTCAGGTTCGGGTCTTTCTCCATCACTTCTATGTCCGCCGGGCGCGGGTAGCCACTGACCTGACACTCGCCGGCCTTGAGCTTCTGCAAGCGCACGGCGGCGTCCGGGGTGATCGAGAAAATCAGGTTGTCGAGCTTCACATCCTCGGGTTTCCAGTAGGCCTTGTTGGCGGCATAGCGGATCTGCGAGTCCTTTTGATAACGCTTGAAGACGAACGGGCCGGTGCCGACCGGTTTCTGGTTGATGTCCGCCGCTTTGCCTTGTTTTAACAACTGCGCGCCGTACTCGGCGGACTGGACCGAGGCGAAACTCATGGCCAGGTTTTGGATGAACGCGGCGTCGATGTTGTTCAGGCTGAAACGCACGGTGTGATCGTTGATTTTGTCGACACTCTTGATCGTTTTGTTCAGGTCCATGTCGGTGAAGTACGGCGATTCGGCGGGATAGGCTTTGCGGAATGCGTTTTCCGGGTCGAGCAAGCGCTGGAAGGTGAACAGCACGTCGTCGGCGTTGAAGTCGCGGGTGGGGGTGAAGTAGTCGGTGGTGTGGAACTTCACGCCGTCGCGCAGGTGGAAGGTGTAGGCGAGGCCGTCCTTCGAGACATCCCAGCTTGTGGCCAGGCCGGGTTCGACTTCGGTGCCACCGCGTTTGAACTGGGTGAGGCGGTTGAAGACGGTTTCGGCCGAGGCGTCGAAGTCGGTGCCGCTGGTGTATTGGCTGGGGTCGAAGCCGGCGGGGCTGGCTTCGGAGCAGTAGACCAGGGTGGTGGCGGCTTGGGCGAGTGGTGCGGTTGTGGCGAGGGCGAGTGCGAGCAGGAGTGGTTTGACGGTGGTTCTTTCCATGGAGTCCCCGGGGTTTGGGCGGTGGTGTTTTTTTGAGGGTAGCGTTGTTGGCGGGGCGGGCGGAAATATCGTTTTTTGAGGGGAACCCTCTATCCGGGCATAGTTGGCCGGTTTTTACGTTGATGGCGGACGGTTAGGAGCTGCCGAAGGCTGCGATCTTTTGACCTTGATCTTGGCGGCCTGACAGTCTCAATCTCCCCCAGATGTACACCGTCCTACTGTAGGGACGAGGCTTGCCCGCGAAGGCGGCGGATCAGCCAGCACATATCCTTAGGCAGGAACTGAAATCCCACATGGAAGATTTGGAATGACTCGAATTGTTGAAATCCTGATGTACACCTTGAAACCGGGATCAGGATTGGATTTCCATCGAATAATGCGGGAAGTAAGCGTTCCGCTTCACTTAAAGGCGGGTATGGATGTTGTTTCTTATGGCGGCTCTTTGCATGACGATGACAGTTATCACTTAATTCGCTCCTACGAGAGCGAGAATCATCGGCAAGCCTCTCAAGATCTTTTTTACTCAAGTACTGATTGGAAGCAAGGTCCGAGAGCAGACATCATCAGTCGGATTGAAGTAAGCACAACGACTGTTATGACGCTCACTCAAGAGGCGATTGATGCCATCAGAGCTTCCCATAAATCTATCCAGAGCTGATGCTCAATGATCGTTCCCACGCTCCCGCGTGGGAACGCCGCCAGGGATGCTCCGCGTTCCGCTTTTGAATGTTTAATTGATGTCTCAGTGCGCAGACCTTTCCCGGGCCGGGTTCCTTTTGCCGGTAATCTCACACCGCACATAGCTGCCACCTCTTCGCCGAGTGAGATCGGAAATTGATGGCTCCAATATCAAAAGGAAGTTTGTATGGATAAGTTAATCCCCGACCTACCCTTCAACACCTCCACACCCAACGCCGAAGCTTTGCGTACCGAAGAGCTACACAAAGACCGCGAAGCCATAAAACGTGCGCTCGACTACTACCTCGATTCGCCCAAGCCTTACTCCGCAAAACCTCGTCGCCCCAGTACGATGTTCCTGGTTTTCCCGGACAGCGACACCGAAAGTCTCCTGGCTCAAGCTTGCGAGTCATTGGCCTCGGCCAGTGTCCTGGCCAGCGATTTCGCAACAAACCTGATCGGCCCGCAGCGCAATACGGCGTTGGCGATTCAACAGATCATCATGCTGGCGGGGTTGGCGGTGAACCGGGCGTTGGATAACGTCGATCCGGCATAGACCGCGTTATCGTTCTTCGCGAGCAAGCCCGCTCCCACAGTGGTTCATCGTCGTTCACAGATTCAGCGTACGACACATATCAACTGTGGGAGCGGGCTTGCCCGCGAAGGCGGCGGATCGGTCACTGCAAAACTGACTGATCCACCACCGCATCAAGGCATCAACACTTCAATCGCCCCATCCGCCGTCATGTTGACCTGGCTGGTCCCTGCTTCAACCTCCGGCGTCACCGGCGCGGAATCCATGCCGGCGGCTTTCATCATCATCGGCCCGCGCATGTACGGTTGTGGATAACCGTTGCTGTTGAGGTTCAGGTTGACGATTTTGTAGCCCTTGCCGCCCAAGGCGTCGGTGGTCAGTTGGGCGCGGGACTTGAAGGCGGTCACGGCTTCTTTGAGCAGGGCGTCTTCGCTGGCCTTGCGGGTTGAGGTGGCGATGGCGAAGTCCATGCCGCCCATTTTCAGGTCGGTGAGCAGTTCGCCGGTGAGTTTGGACAGGGCGGCGAAGTCCGAGCTTTCCAGGCGCAGTTCGGCGCGTTCACGCCAGCCGGTGATTTTCTGGCCTTTGGTGTCGTAGATCGGGTAGCTGTTGCGGCTGCCCTGACGCAGGGTGATGTCCTTGACCTGTTTGGCCTGGGCCAATGCCTTGTTCATGGTGGTGCTGACGTCGGCGGCGAGTTTGGCCGGGTCGGTGTTTTGCTCTTCGGTGTAGAGGGTCACGATCATCAGGTCGCGGGCCACTTCCTGGCTGACTTCGGCGCGCAGGGAGATCTGGTTGTAATGCAGTTCGTCGACGGCCAGGGCCGGGAGGCTGGCGACGGTGCCAACGCTTAAGGCAAGAAGGGCGGCGCTGCGGCGCAATGTGTGCATGAAAAGCTCCTTGGACAGTGCGCAGGGGTTAAGGTCCGAACCTGCGTGAAACCATCAGACTCTAGCTTCAATGGTCCGGTTCGCACAGTTACAACTTCTATACAGATCGACAACCAACAAGAACTTCGGTGGTGAGTGGGGCTTCTGTGGCGAGGGAGCTTGCTCCCGCTGGACTGCGAAGCAGGCCCAAGTCAGTCGACCGAGTGAGCCTGGTTCACCTTGCATACAGGTTTACGACTGCTGCGCAGCCGAGCGGGAGCAAGCTCCCTCGCCACAGATGTATTTCCACAGATCAATGGTCTTTGGCTGTGGTCGTTTGCCGCACTTTCGCCTCTCAGGCCCGTGGCTTGGTTATACTCCGTGCGATCCGCCTGGAGCGCTCATCAGGAGAGCTCATGCTCGCCCCCGTTCAAATCACTTCCGCCACTCGCCAGAACCTCTGGCGGCTCACGTTCATCCGCACGTTGGTGCTGGCCGCGCAGGCCGGTTCCGTGGGCCTGGCCTACTGGTTCCACCTGCTGCCGTTGCCGTGGATGCAATTGGCGATCACCCTCGGTTTTTCCATGGTGCTCTGCGCCCTGACCGCGATTCGCCTGCGCACGTCGTGGCCGGTGACCGAGCTCGAGTACGCCGTGCAACTGGCCTGCGACCTGTTTATCCACAGTGCCTTGCTGTACTTCTCCGGCGGTTCGACCAACCCGTTCGTCTCTTATTACCTGGTGCCGCTGACCATCGCCGCCGTGACCTTGCCATGGCGTTTTTCGGTGATTCTGTCCGGTATTGCCCTGGCGCTGTATACGTTGCTGCTGGCGCGGTTCTACCCGCTGGAAACGTTCCCGATCGCCCGGGAGAACCTGCAGATCTACGGCATGTGGCTGAGCTTCGCCCTGGCGGCGGCGGTCATCACGTTCTTCGCCGCGCGCATGGCCGAAGAGTTGCGCCGTCAGGAGGAACTGCGTGCCATTCGTCGCGAAGAAGGCCTGCGCGATCAACAATTGCTGGCTGTCGCGACCCAGGCTGCCGGCGCCGCCCATGAACTGGGCACGCCGCTGGCGACCATGAGTGTATTGCTCAAGGAAATGCGCCAGGATCATCCCGACCCGTTGCTGCAGGACGATTTGAGCGTGTTGCAGGATCAGGTCAAACTCTGCAAAGAAACCTTGCAGCAGCTGGTACGGGCGGCGGAAGCCAATCGTCGTTTGGCGGTGGAGATGCAGGACGTCACCGACTGGCTCGACGAAGCCCTGAACCGCTGGCACCTGATGCGCCCGGAAGCCAGTTATCGCTTCCAGCGCCTGGGCCAAGGGACCGTGCCGCGCATGGCGCCACCGCCGGACCTGACCCAGGCCCTGCTGAATTTGCTGAACAACGCCGCCGATGCATGCCCCGAAGGCTTGCAAGTGACCCTGGACTGGAATGCCGAGGACCTGACCATCAGCATTCGCGACCATGGCGCCGGTGTGCCATTGGCCATTGCCGAGCAGATCGGCAAACCGTTTTTTACTACCAAGGGCAAAGGTTTCGGCCTGGGCCTGTTTTTGAGCAAGGCCAGCGTGACACGCGCCGGCGGCTCAGTGAAACTCTACAGTCATGAGGAAGGTGGCACGCTCACCGAGCTGCGCCTGCCCCGTGTCGCCCGAGGAGACGAACATGAGTGACGAGATCCAAGTCGAAGGCGAAGAACTGCCGCATTTGCTGCTGGTAGACGACGATGCAACCTTCACCCGCGTGATGGCCCGCGCCATGGCCCGCCGCGGTTTTCGCGTCAGCACGGCAGGTTCTGCCGAAGAGGGCCTGACCATCGCCCAGGCCGACATCCCGGATTACGCCGCCCTGGACCTGAAAATGGACGGCGACTCGGGCCTGGTGTTGCTGCCCAAGCTGCTCGAACTCGACCCGGACATGCGCGTGGTGATCCTCACCGGTTACTCGAGCATTGCCACCGCCGTCGAGGCAATCAAGCGTGGCGCCTGCAATTACCTGTGCAAACCGGCGGACGCCGATGACGTGTTGGCTGCGTTGCTCTCCGAGCATGCCGACCTCGACACCCTGGTGCCGGAAAACCCGATGTCCGTGGACCGCCTCCAGTGGGAGCACATCCAGCGCGTATTGACCGAGCATGAAGGCAACATCTCCGCCACCGCCCGTGCCTTGGGCATGCACCGCCGTACGCTGCAGCGCAAACTGCAAAAGCGTCCGGTCCGTCGCTGAACCGGCGCTGAACAATTGTTGTCACACTTCGCTACAAGCCGAGCCGTTCATTTATGATCGGCTCGTGTGTGTTCTTTTCTTTATCGAGCCTTATTCATGAATCAGAACGCTGAATATTCCGCGGTCAACGATGCTGTGCGCGGGCAGTTTTTTCGCAAAGTCTGGGCGATGACCACGCCTTACTGGCGCAGCGAAGAGAAGGGCAAGGCCTGGACGCTGTTGATCGCCGTGATCGCGCTGTCATTGTTCAGCGTGGCGATTTCGGTGTGGATCAACAGTTGGTACAAGGATTTCTATAACGCCCTGCAGAAGAAAGACGAAGCAGCGTTCTGGCAATTGATCCTGTACTTTTGCGGCATCGCGGCCGTGGCGATCCTCGGCGCGGTGTACAGGCTCTACCTGACCCAGATGCTGACGATTCGCTGGCGGGCCTGGCTCACCGAGAAGCACTTCGCCCGTTGGCTCGGCAACAAGAACTACTACCAGCTGGAGCAGGGCGGTTACACCGATAACCCGGACCAGCGGATTTCCGAAGACCTCAACAAGTTCACCACCAATACCTTGGGCCTGGGCTTGGGTTTGATCCGTAACATCGTCAGCCTGGTGTCGTTCTCGATCATTTTGTGGGGCGTGTCGGGCAGTATCGAAGTGCTTGGCTTCACGATTCCCGGCTACATGTTCTGGTGTGCACTGGTTTACGCCGCCGTCGGCAGTTGGCTCACGCATTTGATCGGTCGTCGCCTGATTGGCCTCAACAACAACCAGCAACGTTTCGAAGCCGACCTGCGTTTCTCCATGGTGCGGGTCCGCGAGAACGCCGAAAGCATTGCGCTGTACAACGGCGAGCCCAATGAGAACCGTCGTCTGAGCAGCCGCTTCGGCCTGGTCTGGCACAACTTCTGGGACATCATGAAAGTGTCCAAGCGCCTGACCTTCTTCACCTCCGGTTATGCCCAGATCGCGATCATCTTCCCGTTCATGGTCGCGGCGCCGCGTTACTTTGCCGGCAAGATCGAACTCGGTGAGCTGATGCAAATCAACTCGGCGTTCGGTAACGTGCAGGAGAACTTCAGCTGGTTCATCAGTGCGTACCAGGATCTCGCCGAGTGGCGTGCCACTTGTGATCGTCTGCTGAGTTTCCGTCAGGCCATGACCGACAACGAAGAACGCGCACCGGCCATCGATGTGCAGAATCAGGGTTCGGCGCTACGGGTGCATAACCTTGGCCTCGACCTGGCTGACGGCCGTCATCTGCTGACCAACGCCGACATGACCGTGGAGGAGGGCGAGCGCGTCATGCTCAGCGGTCGTTCCGGCAGCGGCAAATCAACCTTGCTACGGGCGATGGGGCACCTTTGGCCGGCCGGGCACGGCGGCATCCGCCTGCCGACGGGGCGTTATCTGTTCCTGCCGCAAAAACCGTATCTGCCGATTGGTACCTTGCGCGAGGCGCTGAGTTATCCACAGCCCGGCGACACCTACCCGCACGAGCGCTACGTCCACGTACTGGAAGCCTGTCGCTTACCGCACCTGGTTTCGCGTCTGGATGAGGCTAATCACTGGCAGCGCATGCTCTCGCCGGGTGAGCAGCAACGCCTGGCCTTCGCCCGAGCGCTGCTTTATGCGCCGCAATGGCTGTACATGGATGAAGCGACTTCGGCGATGGATGAAGAGGATGAAGCGTCGCTGTATCAGGCGTTGATCGATGAATTGCCGGGGCTGAGCATTGTCAGCGTCGGGCATCGCAGCAGCCTGAAGCGTTTCCATCCACGGCATGTGCGTATCGAGAATGGCCATTTGGTGGACCAAACCGTGACCGCCTGAACACCGCAATCCCCTTGTGGGAGCGGGCTTGCTCGCGAAAGCGGTCTGACATCCAGTATTGAGGTGTCTGACACACCGCCTTCGCGAGCAAGCCCGCTCCCATAGGGGATAGTGGATGCTGACGGTGATCGTACAACCGTGTTGAGCTATGATGCGGGTTCAGCCGTTTTTTCGAGACAGATGTTCACCATGGAAAACCCGATCGACGCACCTCGCCTCCCTCGCAAGCGCCGCAGCCTCGCTCAGGAACTGGTGACGGTGCTCTCCGAGCAGATCCGCGACGGTCAGCTCAAGCGTGGCGACAAGTTGCCCACCGAGTCGGCGATCATGGATGCCCACGGCGTCAGCCGCACCGTGGTGCGCGAAGCGATTTCCCGTTTGCAGGCCGCAGGCCAGGTGGAAACCCGTCACGGTATCGGCACCTTCGTGCTCGACACCCCAAGCCCGAGCGGTTTTCGTATCGACCCGGCCACCGTGGTGACCTTGCGCGACGTATTGGCGATTCTGGAACTGCGCATCAGCCTGGAAGTGGAATCCGCCGGCCTTGCCGCGCAACGTCGCAGCCCTGAACAGTTGGCGTTGATGCGAGCGGCGCTGGACGCGTTGAATGAAAGTGTCTCCCATGCCAGCGATGCCGTGGCGTCAGACTTCCAGTTCCACCTGCAAATCGCCCTGGCCACCGGCAACCGCTACTTCACCGACATCATGACCCACCTGGGCACCAGCATCATTCCGCGCACACGCCTCAACTCCGCGCGCCTGGCCCATGACGACCAGCAGCACTACATGAGTCGCCTGAGCCGTGAACATGAAGAGATTTATGACGCGATCGCGCGGCAGGACTCCGATGCGGCGCGGGCGGCGATGCGCTTGCACCTGACCAATAGCCGCGAACGGCTGCGCCAGGCCCATGAAGAGGCGCAGGCCCAGCGTTAAATTGCGCGTGCCAGGAAGACGCCTGGCACAAAAACGCGCCTGACCGCTAAACGATCAGGCGCGAAGAGAGATCAGGTTTCGATATACAGTCTCAGGGGCTCCGAACACGGCTCCAGACTGGACTCATCCGCGAATTTGTAACGCAATTCGACTTCTGTGTTCTTGTACTTTTCCAGCTCAACTTTCGGGATTCGCAATTCAATTCCTGTCAGCTTTGCCATGTCGTCACTGGCGTCATCCCAGGCGCCGGTAGGCCCTTCGAGGCCCTTCCAGTCGGGCTCTTCCGTATCTGCGCCGAGGATTGGATAGACCTCCCAATTCGGCGGAATATCTCTCGGATCCGGGACGCGGACTATCAAGTCATCGCCCAGGTGCGACAGTTTTACGGTTGCTTTTTCAGGTTCGTGTTTCAGAAGCTGGGGAAGAATGGGTGGGGCAAAAGTCATGATGGGTTCGCTCTCCATGCGAGGTGGGCCATGATTCCTTCACGGCGGTTTTATCACTGTAGGAGGCTCTTGCCAGGTGTGCCGAAAATGATCATGACCAACCGTTTCCGGTTGTGACGGCTGAGCCTTGTGTCAGGATCGAACGATCCACCCTCACGGCCAACTCGCCAGCGTTTAAGCGTGGCGCCATCGCCGGAAACGGCGATGCCGTGCTCAGTAAAAAGATCATCCAGATCGGCAATGATCTGTCGGGTGTATTCCTTCGGTTGAGCGTGTAGACCTGACATTTCTGACTCAAATTCTGAGGGCGGCGATGAAATGCAGTTGACGGTTGTATTTTAAGTTGTACGATGACCTACAACTTCAGCGAAGGCTGAACGATTTCTTCACACAACGTGCTACCCAGGGTGTTCGAATAATGAATCCACAAGAACTGAAGTCCATCCTCTCTTCCGGCCTGCTGTCGTTCCCGGTCACCGACTTCAATGCTCAGGGCGATTTTCATCGCGCGGGCTACATCAAACGTCTCGAATGGCTGGCCCCATACGGCGCCTCGGCATTGTTCGCCGCGGGCGGCACCGGTGAGTTCTTCTCTCTGGCGGCCAGCGAATATTCGGAAATCATCAAGACTGCCGTCGACACCTGCGCCACCAGCGTGCCGATCCTTGCCGGTGTCGGTGGCGCCACCCGCCAGGCCATCGAATATGCTCAGGAAGCCGAGCGTCTGGGCGCCAAAGGCCTGTTGCTGCTGCCGCACTACCTGACCGAAGCCAGCCAGGACGGTGTTGCCGCCCACGTTGAAGCGGTGTGCAAATCGGTGAACATCGGCGTGGTGGTTTACAACCGTAACGTCTGCCGCCTGACCGCTCCTTTGCTGGAACGTCTGGCCGAGCGCTGCCCGAACCTGATCGGTTACAAGGATGGCCTGGGCGATATCGAGTTGATGGTGTCGATCCGTCGCCGCCTCGGTGATCGTTTCAGCTATCTGGGCGGTTTGCCGACCGCTGAAGTCTACGCCGCGGCCTACAAGGCGCTGGGAGTGCCGGTTTACTCCTCGGCGGTGTTCAACTTCATCCCGAAAACCGCGATGGATTTCTACCACGCCATTGCTCGCGAAGATCACGCCACCGTCGGCAAGATCATCGACGACTTCTTCCTGCCGTACCTGGACATCCGTAACCGCAAGGCTGGTTACGCCGTGAGCATCGTCAAGGCCGGGGCGAAAATCGCCGGTTATGACGCAGGTCCTGTGCGTGCGCCGCTGACCGATCTGACGGGCGAAGAGTACGAAATGCTCGCCGCGCTGATCGACAAGCAAGGTGCGCAGTAACACACCCGATTAAACAAGGCCGCTGAGTGATCAGCGGCCTTTTGCGTGAGGAGATTTCCAGATGGCAGATGCAATGCGTTTCGATAACTACATCAACGGCGAATGGGTGGCGGGCAGTGATTACTGCGCCAACATCAACCCGTCCGAGCTGACCGATACCATCGGCCACTACGCCAAGGCTGATCTGGCTCAGGTCCACGCCGCCGTCGACGCCGCTCGCGCCGCATTCCCGGCCTGGTCGACTTCGGGCATTCAGGCGCGCAGCGATTCCCTGGATAAAGTCGGCAGCGAAATCCTCGCCCGCCGCGAAGAACTCGGCACCTTGCTGGCCCGGGAAGAGGGCAAGACCTTGCCCGAAGCCATCGGCGAAGTGACTCGCGCCGGCAACATCTTCAAGTTCTTCGCCGGTGAATGCCTTCGCCTGTCCGGCGACTATTTGCCGTCGGTGCGTCCGGGCGTCAACGTTGAAGTGACCCGTGAAGCGTTGGGTGTGGTCGGCCTGATCACCCCGTGGAACTTCCCGATCGCGATCCCGGCGTGGAAGATCGCTCCGGCTCTGGCTTACGGCAACTGCGTCGTCCTGAAACCTGCTGATCTGGTTCCGGGCTGTGCCTGGGCGCTGGCGGAAATCATCTCCCGCGCAGGCTTCCCGGCCGGCGTGTTCAACCTGGTGATGGGCAGCGGCCGCGTGGTGGGTGATGCGCTAGTGCAGAGCCCGAAAGTTGATGGCATCAGCTTCACCGGTTCCGTGGGCGTGGGTCGTCAGATCGCTGTCAGCTGCGTGTCGCGCCAGGCCAAGGTCCAGCTGGAAATGGGCGGCAAGAACCCGCAGATCATTCTCGATGACGCCGACCTCAAGCAAGCGGTCGAGCTGTCGGTACAGAGCGCGTTCTACTCCACCGGTCAGCGCTGCACGGCATCGAGCCGCTTCATCGTCACCGGTGGCATCCACGACAAATTCGTCGAGGCCATGGCCGAGCGCATGAAGTCGATCAAGGTCGGCCACGCGCTGAAAACCGGCACTGATATCGGTCCCGTCGTCTCGCAGGCTCAGCTTGAACAAGACATGAAGTACATCGACATCGGCCGGTCCGAAGGCGCGCGTCTGGTCAGTGGCGGTGGTTTGGTGACATGCGACACCGAAGGTTACTACCTCGCGCCAACCCTGTTTGCTGATAGCGAAGCCGCGATGCGCATCAGCCGCGAAGAGATCTTCGGCCCGGTGGCCAACATCGTTCGCGTGGCCGACTACGAGGCGGCGCTGGTCATGGCCAACGACACCGAGTTCGGTCTGTCGGCGGGCATCGCTACCACGTCGCTGAAGTATGCCAACCACTTCAAGCGCCACTCCCAGGCCGGGATGGTGATGGTCAACCTGCCGACCGCCGGCGTGGATTACCACGTTCCGTTTGGTGGGCGTAAAGGTTCATCCTATGGATCACGTGAGCAAGGTCGCTATGCGCAAGAGTTCTACACGGTCGTGAAGACCAGCTACATCGGCTCCTGATACACGCAATACCTGTGGGAGCTGGCTTGCCAGCGATGCGGGCACCTCGGTCTGTCAGTTGCATCGCGGTGATGTCATCGCTGGCAGGCCAGCTCCCACAAAAGACCAAAGAAGATTCACCCGCGCATAAAAATAATCAGTGGGAGTACATCTACAATGCAATCGACCAAGCCGACTCACGTCCGCTATTTGATCCTGCTCATGCTGTTTCTGGTGACCACGATCAACTACTCCGACCGGGCCACCATCGCAATTGCCGGCTCCAGCCTGCAAAAAGACCTCGGCATCGACGCGGTCACCCTCGGTTATATCTTCTCCGCATTCGGTTGGGCCTACGTGGCCGGGCAAATTCCCGGTGGCTGGCTGCTGGACCGTTTCGGTTCGAAAAAAGTCTATGCGCTGAGCATCTTCACCTGGTCGCTGTTCACCGTGCTGCAGGGCTATGTTGGTGAGTTCGGCATGTCCACGGCGGTGGTTGCGCTGTTCATGCTGCGCTTTTTGGTGGGCCTGGCCGAAGCGCCATCCTTCCCTGGCAACGCACGCGTCGTGGCGGCCTGGTTTCCGACCGCTGAACGCGGTACAGCGTCGGCGATCTTCAACTCGGCGCAGTACTTTGCCACCGTGTTGTTTGCACCGCTGATGGGCTGGATCGTCTACAGCTTCGGTTGGCAGCACGTGTTCATCGTCATGGGGGTGATCGGCATCATCTTCTCGGGGATCTGGCTGAAGGTTATCCACAGCCCGCGCCAACACCCGATGATCAACGACGCCGAGTTCAAACACATCGCCGACAACGGCGGCATGGTCGATATGGACTCGGACAAAGGCAAAGGCAAAAAAGGCGACGGTCCGAAGTGGGACTACATCCGCCAGTTGCTGACCAACCGCATGATGCTCGGCGTGTATCTGGGCCAGTACTGCATCAACGGTATCACCTACTTCTTCCTGACCTGGTTCCCGGTGTACCTGGTGCAGGAACGCGGCATGACCATTCTCAAGGCCGGTTTCATTGCCTCGCTGCCGGCGATCTGCGGATTTATCGGTGGTGTGCTCGGCGGGGTGATTTCCGATTACCTGCTGCGCAAAGGTCACTCGCTGACCTTCGCCCGCAAGGCGCCGATCATCGCTGGCTTGCTGGTTTCCAGCAGCATCGTGGCTTGCAACTATGTGGACGTTGAATGGATGGTCGTCGGCTTCATGGCCCTGGCCTTCTTCGGCAAAGGCGTCGGTGCGTTGGGCTGGGCGGTGGTGTCCGACACCTCGCCGAAACAGATCGCCGGTCTCAGCGGTGGCCTGTTCAACACCTTCGGCAACATCGCGTCGATCACCACGCCGATTGTCATCGGTTACATCATCAGCTCCACCGGCTCGTTCAAATGGGCGCTAGTGTTCGTCGGTTGCAACGCGCTGGTGGCCGTCTTCAGCTATCTGGTGATCGTTGGCCCGATCAAACGCGTTGTGCTCAAAGAGCCGCCAGTCAGCGGTCCTGAAACGAACAACAAGTTATCTGAAGCGCATTCCTGAGGAGCGGCGTCATGCAGTTGATTGAACATTCCGACTCGCCGCGCTACATCCGCCTGCACGAGCGGGACAACGTAGTGATTGTGGTCAATGATCAGGGCGTGCCGGCCGGCACCGAATTCCCCGATGGCCTGGTCACCGTGGATTTTGTGCCGCAGAGCCACAAAGTTACTCTCGAGGACATCCCCGAGGGCGGCCAGGTGATTCGTTATGGCCAGACGATCGGCTACGCGTTGCAACCGATTCCTCGCGGCAGCTGGGTCAAGGAAGATCAACTGCGCATGCCGACCGCGCCACCGCTGGACAGCTTGCCGCTGTCCACCGAAGTACCGGCCGCGCAGGCACCGCTGGAAGGCTTCACCTTCGAGGGTTATCGCAACGCCGACGGCACCGTCGGCACGCGCAACATTCTCGGTATCACCACCACCGTGCAGTGCGTCACCGGGGTGCTGGATCACGCGGTGAAGCGCATCAAGGACGAGTTGTTGCCCAAGTACCCGAACGTCGACGACGTGGTGGCGCTGACCCACAGTTACGGTTGCGGCGTGGCGATCACCGCCACCGACGCGTACATCCCGATCCGCACCGTGCGCAATCTGGCGCGCAACCCGAACCTGGGTGGCGAAGCGCTGGTGATCAGCCTGGGCTGCGAGAAATTGCAGGCCGGACAGGTGATGCACGAGAACGACAGCTCGGTGGATTTGAGCGAGCCGTGGCTGTATCGCTTGCAGGATTCCAGCCACGGTTTCACCGAGATGATCGAGCAGATCATGGCGCTGGCCGAAACCCGTTTGAAGAAGCTCGATCTGCGTCGTCGGGAAACCGTGCCGGCGTCCGAGCTGATCCTTGGTATGCAGTGCGGCGGCAGCGATGCGTTCTCCGGGATCACCGCCAACCTCGCGCTGGGTTATGCCTCGGACCTGTTGCTGAGGGCCGGTGCGACGGTGATGTTTTCCGAAGTCACCGAAGTGCGTGATGCGATTTACCTGCTGACGTCTCGCGCCGAAACCGAGGAAGTGGCTCAGGAACTGGTGCGGGAAATGGACTGGTACGACCGTTACCTGGCCAAGGGCGAAGCGGATCGCAGTGCCAACACCACGCCGGGGAACAAGAAGGGCGGGTTGTCGAACATTGTCGAGAAGTCGTTGGGCTCGATCGTCAAATCCGGTAGCAGCGCGATCAACGGAGTGCTCGGCCCTGGGGAACGGTTCAAGCGCAAAGGGCTGATTTTCTGCGCGACCCCGGCCAGTGATTTTGTCTGCGGGACGTTGCAATTGGCGGCAGGGATGAACCTGCATGTGTTCACCACCGGGCGGGGTACGCCTTACGGTTTGGCCATGGCGCCGGTGGTGAAGGTGTCGACCCGCACAGAACTGGCACAGCGCTGGCCGGACCTGATCGATATCGATGCCGGGCGGATTGCCACCGGGCGGGCGTCGATTGAAGAGCTCGGCTGGGAGTTGTTCCACTATTACCTGGACGTGGCCAGCGGCAAGAAACAGACGTGGGCGCAGCGGCACAAGCTGCATAACGACATCACCCTGTTCAACCCTGCGCCGATTACCTGAGACCGAGTGATCGTTCCCACGCTCTGCGTGGGAATGCAGCCCGGGACGCTCTGCGTCCCAAAAGCGTGACGCAGAGCGTCACAAGAGGCATTCCCACGCAGAGCGTGGGAACGATCCGGGTGAAAGTGGCTTATCATTAGCCCCCTAACGACGCTCACCCAAGGTTCCCCCGGCATGCTGGCTATTTTCCTCGAAACCCTGAATATCACCGCGCCGGTGTTTGCCATGCTGTTTCTGGGTGTGCTGCTCAAGCGCATCGACTGGATCAACGACAATTTCATTCATACCGCGTCGGCCCTGGTGTTCAACGTCAGCATGCCGGCGTTGCTGTTTCTGGGCATCTTGCATGCCGACCTGCACGCCGCGTTGCAACCGGCGCTGCTGATGTACTTTTCGATCGCGACCCTGATGGGCTTTGCGATTGCCTGGGGTTGGGCGATCTGGAAATGCCCGCGCGAAGACCGAGGCATCTACACCCAAGGCGCGTTTCGCGGCAACAACGGCGTTATCGGTCTGGCCCTGGCGGCGAGTATGTACGGCGACTACGGGATTTCCCTCGGGGCGATTCTCGCGGCGCTGGTGATCCTGTTTTACAATACGCTCTCGACCATCGTGCTGGCGGTCTACAGCCCGGTGATCAAGTCTGATCCGTGGAGCATCTGCAAGAGCGTGATGATGAACCCCTTGATCATCAGCGTGTTTTCGGCGGCACCGTTTGCCTGGTTCAAGATCAGCCTGCCGGGGTGGCTGGAAACGTCCGGCCAATACCTGGCACAAACCACCTTGCCCTTGGCGCTGATCTGCATCGGCGGCACGTTGTCGCTGGCGGCAATGCGCAAAAGCGGCACGATTGCGCTGAGTTCAAGCCTGGTGAAGATGATCGGCCTGCCGGTGCTGGCGACACTGGGCGCCTGGCTCTGGGGCTTTCGCGGGGCGGAGTTGGGGATTCTGTTTCTGTACTTCGGCAGCCCGACCGCCGCGGCCAGTTTCGTCATGGCCCGACAGGCCAATGGCAATCATGAGCTGGCGGCGGCGATCATCGTGATTACCACGCTGATGGCGGCGGTCACCACCAACATCGGGATCTTTTTGTTGCAGTGGGGTGGGTGGATTTAACCTCGGGAGCTGCAGTGTTCTCCAGGGCCTCATCGCGGGCAAGCCCGCTCCCACAAAGGTCTTCAGTGCTTATGCAATTCATGCAACAAGGCAGATCCCTGTGGGAGCGGGCTTGCCCGCGATGGCGTTGTCACTGACGGCGAAAATCCGGGGACTCACTCCGGCTTCTGGTAGCTATCAATCACTTCCTGCGCCGCCCGAAACGCATCGATCGCCGCCGGCACGCCGGCATACACCGCGCAATGCAGCAGTGCCTCACGGATCTCTTCCACGGTGCAGCCGTTGTTCAGCGCTCCGCGCACATGGCCCTTCAATTCTTGCGGGCACTTCAACGCGGTCAGCGCAGCGAGGGTGATCAGGCTGCGGGTTTTCAGCGGCAGACCTTCGCGATTCCACACACCGCCCCAAGCGTGTTCGTTGACGAAATCCTGCAACGGTTGGGTGAACTCGGTGGCATTGCCCAAGGCGCGGTCGACGAACGCGTCGCCCATCACTTGGCGGCGGACTTCAACCCCAGCCTTTTTATCAGTGCTCATGGCAATTCCCTCTTGTGGTGTTGGCGACGCCAGGCGCGCAGCGAGGTGAACAGCAAAAACGCCATCAGCGCCGGCAGGACGAAAAACAGCATCAGGTGTTCAAGCTTGCCGGCCAGCGGCATGCCGGTAGTGAACGACACCACATGCAGCCCATAGGCCAGGTACAAGCCCAAAAACAGCAGGCCTTCGGCGCGAGTCACCCGGTAGCCGGAATAAAACACCGGCAGGCACAACACCGCGACACCAAGCATCACCGGCAGGTCGAAATCCAGGGCATTCGGCGAGACCGACAGCGGCGACGGCGCGACCAATGTGGTAAGCCCGAGCACCCCCAAGAGGTTGAACAGGTTGCTGCCGATCACATTGCCCACCGCAATGTCCCGCTGACCGCGCAATGCGGCGATCAAAGACGTGGCGAGCTCCGGCAGGGAGGTGCTGACGGCGACGATGGTCAGGCCGATGATCCGCTCCGACAACCCCAGGTCGGTGGCGACCGCAACGGCGGCGCCGAGCAGCAAGTGCCCGGCGAATATCAGCATCGCCAGCCCGGCGACGATCATCAGCAGGCTGCTGAACCACGGTGCCTGCGGCGCTTCATGAGCCCCCGATAGCGGACGGGCCGAGTGTCGCGACTGGCGCAGTAGCAAGCCCAGATACAGAGCCAGCGCTGTCAGCAGCATCACACCGTCGACCCGAGTCAGTTCTTCATTCCACGCCAGCACGAACACCAGCAGGCTGGCGCCGATCATCAGTGGAATATCCAGGCGCACCAATTGCCGCGAAACCCGCAGCGGAATAATCAGTGCCGAGAGCCCGAGGGTGACGAGGATGTTGAAGATGCTGCTGCCGATCACGCTGCCGACGGCGATGTCGGCGTTTTGCGCCAGGGTGGCTTGCAGGCTGACCGCCATCTGCGGCGCGCTGCTGCCGAGGGCCACGATGGTCAGGCCGATGATCAGCGGCCGCACATGCAGTCGCGCAGCCAGGCGAACGGCGGCGCGTACCATCAGTTCTGCGCCGGCGATCAGTAAAAACAGACCGCTGAGCAATTCAATCACGCTGATCAGGGGTAAATCGGCAAGTCCGAAAATAGTCAGCGCTCCGTCTATCAGTCGTCGAGGGCTTGCACGCGAACCTGCGCGGTGCCACTTCTGAGCATACCCAGTTGTTCCGCGGCCTCGTGTGAAACATCGATCAGACGCCCACGAGTGTGCGGCCCGCGATCGTTGATACGCACCACGCAGGATTTGTCGTTATTCAGATTGGTGACTTTCACCCGCGTACCGAACGGTAACTGACGGTGGGCGGCGGTCAGGGAGTTCTTGTCAAAACGCTCGCCACTGGCGGTGCGTTTACCTTGGTGTTTGGCGCCGTAGTAGGACGCTACGCCGGTTTTGTCGTAGCCGTGTGGATCGATGGTGTCCGTGCTGGCGCAACCGGCCAGCAGAGAGAGCAGGGCGCAGGCACTGAGCAGACGCTTCATTTAAAAGGCTCCCAAAATAAATGTGGGAGCGGGCTTGCCCGCGATGGCAATGTATCTGATACACCGCCATCGCGGGCAAGCCCGCTCCCACAAGGTTTGAGTCGGACACAACATCCCACCCTCACCATTGATCGCAATCAGCCTTCGAGCTTGCTTTTAAGCAGTTCGTTGACCTGTTGCGGGTTGGCCTTGCCTTTGGAGGCTTTCATGGCCTGGCCGACGAAGAAGCCGAACATCTTGCCGCGTTTGGCTTCGTCTGCCGCGCGGTATTGTTCGACCTGTTCGGCGTTGGCCGCGAGCATTTCGTCCAGCACCGCCGAGATTGCGCCGGTGTCGGTCACTTGCTTGAGGCCGCGCTTGTCGATGATCTCGTCCGCGCTGCCTTCGCCGTTGGCCATGGCTTCAAACACCACTTTGGCAATCTTGCCGGAGATGGTGTTGTCCTTGATGCGCAACAGCATGCCGCCCAGTTGCTCGGCCGACACCGGCGACTGGTCGATGTCCAGACCTTGCTTGTTCAACAGGCTGCCCAGTTCAACCATCACCCAGTTGGCCGCCAGTTTGGCGTCGCCGCCGATGCTCACGACTTTCTCGAAGTAATCGGCTTGTTCGCGGCTGGTGGCCAGGACGCTGGCGTCGTAGACCGACAGACCGAACTGTTCCTGGAAGCGCTCGCGTTTCTGCGGTGGCAGTTCCGGCAGGGTGGCGCGTACGTCGTCGAGGAATGAGTCCTCGATAACCACCGGCAACAGGTCCGGATCGGGGAAGTAACGGTAGTCGTTGGCTTCCTCTTTGCTGCGCATCGGACGGGTTTCGTCCTTGTTCGGATCGTACAGACGGGTCTGCTGGATCACCTTGCCGCCGTCTTCGATCAGCTCGATCTGACGTTGCACTTCGCTGTTGATCGCCTTTTCGATGAAGCGGAACGAGTTGACGTTCTTGATCTCGCAGCGTGTACCGAATTCAACCTGGCCCTTTGGACGGATCGACACGTTGCAGTCGCAACGCAGCGAGCCTTCGGCCATGTTGCCGTCGCAGATGCCGAGGTAACGCACCAGCGCATGGATCGTCTTGACGTAGGCCACGGCTTCCTTGGCGCTGCGCATGTCCGGCTCGGAAACGATTTCCAGCAACGGCGTGCCGGCGCGGTTCAGGTCGATGCCGGTGGCGCCGTTGAACTCTTCGTGCAGGCTTTTGCCGGCGTCTTCTTCCAGGTGCGCACGGGTCACACCGACACGTTTGATCGTGCCGTCTTCCATGGCGATGTCCAAGTGGCCCTTGCCGACGATCGGCAATTCCATCTGGCTGATCTGGTAGCCCTTGGGCAGGTCCGGGTAGAAGTAGTTTTTACGGGCGAACACGTTGTGCTGACCGATCTCGGCATCGATGGCCAGGCCGAACATCACTGCCATGCGCACCGCTTCCTGGTTCAGCACCGGCAATACGCCGGGCATGCCCAGGTCTACCAGACTGGCCTGGGTGTTCGGCTCGGAACCGAAGGTGGTGGAACTACCGGAAAAGATTTTCGACCGGGTGGTGAGCTGGGTATGAATCTCCAGCCCGATCACGACTTCCCATTGCATGTGTTTCTCCTCAGAAGCCGGTTGGGGTGCGAGTGTGCCAGTCAGTGTTCAGTTGGTACTGATGGGCAACATTGAGCAAGCGGCCTTCCTGGAAATACGGGGCGAGCAACTGCACGCCGACCGGCAGGCCATCGACAAAACCTGCTGGCATGGACAAGCCCGGCAGACCGGCGAGGTTGGCGGTGATGGTGTAGAAGTCTTCCAGGTACTCGGCAATAGGATCGTCTTTCTTGGCACCAAGCTTCCAGGCCGGGTTCGGCGTGGTTGGGCCGAGGATGACGTCGACCTCATTAAAGGCAGCCATGAAATCGTTCTTCACCAGGCGACGGATCTTCTGTGCCTTCAGGTAATAGGCGTCGTAGTAACCGGCCGACAGCGCGTAGGCACCGACCATGATCCGGCGCTGCACTTCCGGGCCGAAACCTTCGCCACGGGAACGCTTGTACAGGTCTTCCAGGTTTTTCGGGGCTTCGCAGCGATAGCCGAAACGCACGCCGTCGAAACGCGACAGGTTGGAAGACGCTTCCGCCGGAGCGATCACGTAGTACGCAGGGATTGCGTGCTGCATGTTCGGCAGGCTGATTTCCTTGACCACGGCGCCGAGCTTTTTCAGCTCTTCAACGCTGGCCATGACCAGGTCGGCGATGCGTGGGTCGAGACCGGCGCTGAAGTATTCCTTCGGCACGCCGATGCGCAGGCCTTGCAGCGAACCGTTGAGGCCGGCGCAGTAATCTGGCACGGGCTCGTCGATGCTGGTGGAGTCCTGCGGGTCGAAACCGGCCATGCCTTGCAGCAGGATCGCGCAGTCTTCGGCGGTGCGGGCCAATGGGCCGCCCTGATCGAGGCTGGACGCGTAAGCGATCATGCCCCAACGCGAAACGCGACCGTACGTCGGTTTCAGACCGGTGAGGTTGGTGAACGCTGCCGGTTGGCGGATCGAGCCGCCGGTATCGGTGGCGGTCGCGGCCGGTAACAGACGAGCGGCAACTGCAGCAGCCGAACCACCAGACGAACCGCCCGGAACGTGTTCCAGGTTCCACGGGTTTTTCACTGCGCCGTAGTAACTCGACTCGTTGGCCGACCCCATGGCGAATTCGTCCATGTTGGTCTTGCCCAGGGTCACGGCCCCGGCAGCGGCCAGTTTGGCGACCACGGTGGCGTCGTACGGTGCTTTGAAGTTGTCGAGCATCTTCGAGCCGCAGCTGGTGCGGATGCCCTGGGTGCAGAACAGGTCTTTGTGGGCGATCGGCGCGCCGAGCAGGGCGCCGCTCTCACCATTGGCCCGACGAGCGTCAGCGGCTTTCGCCTGCTCAAGCGCCAGGTCTTCGGTGAGGCTGATGAAACTGTTGAGCTGCGGGTCGAGCTGGGCGATGCGCGCCAGCAGGACTTTGGTCAGCTCTTCGGAAGAAAACTTTTTATCGGCGAGTCCGCGGGCGATCTCGGCCAGAGTCAATTGATGCATTGCAGGCTCTTTCCCTTTAGTCGATGACTTTCGGAACCAGGTACAGGCCGTTTTCGACCGCTGGTGCGATGGACTGATAGGCCTCACGATGATTGGTTTCGGTCACGACGTCTGCACGCAGGCGCTGGCTGGCTTCCAGTGGGTGGGCCAGCGGCTCGATACCGTCGGTATTGACCGCTTGCATTTCGTCGACCAGCCCGAGAATGCTGTTCAGGGCCGAAGTGATGTGTGGAAGATCGGCATCATCGAGGCCAAGGCAGGCCAGATGAGCGATTTTTTCCACGTCGGAGCGTTCAAGCGCCATGGGAATCTCCAGTGGAAAACAGAACGGACGGCGTCCGTGTGTTAGATTGTCGGAACACTACCGCATTTCTACGGTCTCAAGGCCGCGATTGTGGGGCTTGGTGCACAGAAAAGCGGCCAATTTAACATATTGGCGCCTTGCCCAAAATCCCTGTCGTTGTTAGAGTTTGCCGCACTTTTTTACCCACGCGTTGCCTAGGGTCCCTTTCCCATGTTCAAGAAACTGCGTGGCATGTTTTCCAGCGATCTCTCCATTGACCTGGGCACTGCCAACACCCTTATTTACGTGCGCGAGCGCGGTATCGTCCTGAATGAGCCCTCCGTTGTGGCTATTCGGACACACGGTAACCAGAAAAGTGTCGTGGCTGTCGGCACCGAGGCCAAGCGCATGCTCGGTCGTACGCCGGGCAATATTGCTGCCATTCGTCCGATGAAGGACGGCGTGATCGCCGACTTCAGCGTCTGCGAAAAGATGCTGCAGTACTTTATCAACAAGGTTCACGAAAACAGCTTTTTGCAGCCTAGCCCTCGTGTGCTGATCTGCGTTCCATGCAAATCCACCCAGGTTGAGCGTCGTGCCATCCGTGAATCGGCCCTTGGTGCCGGTGCACGCGAAGTGTTCCTGATCGAAGAGCCGATGGCTGCCGCGATCGGTGCCGGCCTGCCGGTTGAAGAAGCCCGTGGTTCGATGGTGGTCGATATCGGTGGCGGTACCACTGAAATCGCGCTGATCTCCCTCAATGGTGTGGTCTATGCCGAATCCGTACGGGTTGGCGGCGACCGCTTCGACGAAGCGATCATCACCTACGTGCGTCGCAACTACGGCAGCCTGATCGGCGAGTCCACCGCCGAGCGCATCAAGCAGGAAATCGGTACGGCGTACCCGGGCGGCGAAGTTCGCGAAGTCGACGTTCGTGGCCGTAACCTGGCCGAAGGCGTTCCACGTGCATTCACCCTGAACTCCAACGAAGTGCTGGAAGCTCTGCAAGAGTCCCTGGCCACCATCGTTCAGGCTGTGAAAAGCGCGCTGGAGCAATCGCCTCCGGAGCTGGCATCGGATATCGCCGAACGTGGTCTGGTACTGACCGGTGGTGGCGCCTTGCTGCGCGACCTCGACAAGTTGCTGGCCCAGGAAACCGGTCTGCCGGTGATCGTCGCCGAAGACCCGCTGACCTGCGTTGCTCGCGGCGGTGGCCGTGCATTGGAAATGATGGATAAACACACCATGGACCTGCTTTCCAGCGAATAAATCGTTGGGTTGCATCTATGCTGTGGGCCCGCAGGCAGCACTTTGCAGTGCTGCCTGTTGGCGTTTATCTTCTGTCAGTCTGCATCCAGGCCGGTTTGATGCCGTATGAATAAAGAGAACATTTGCCTGGGAGGAGCGGCTTATTAAACCGCTTTTCACCAAAGGCCCCTCACTGGGCGTGCGCTTGTTGGTGCTGGTCGTGCTATCGGTCGCGCTGATGGTGGTCGATGCCCGCTTCACACTGCTCAAGCCAGTGCGTAGCCAAATGTCGCTGGTGCTGATGCAGTCTTACTGGATCACCGACCTGCCGCAGCGGCTATGGCAAGGTGTGGCCAGCCAATTCGGCAGCCGGACCGAACTGGTCGCCGAAAACGAAAAACTCAAAACCGAAAACCTGCTGTTGCAGGGGCGCATGCAAAAGCTTGCTGCCCTTACCGAGCAGAACGTTCGGCTGCGCGAGCTGCTCAATTCTTCCGCGCTGGTCAACGAGAAAGTCGAAGTGGCCGAGTTGATCGGCATGGACCCCAACCCCTTTACCCATCGCATCATCATCAATAAAGGTGAGCGCGACGGTGTGATCCTCGGTCAGCCGGTGCTCGACGCCCGCGGCCTGATGGGTCAGGTGGTTGAGTTGATGCCGTACACCTCCCGCGTGCTATTGCTGACCGATACCACCCACAGCATTCCGGTGCAGGTGAACCGTAATGGCCTGCGGGCGATTGCCAGCGGCACCGGCAACCCGGAACGCCTTGAGCTGCGTCATGTGGCCGATACCGCCGATATCAAAGAAGGCGATCTGCTGGTCAGCTCCGGCCTTGGTCAGCGTTTCCCGGCGGGTTACCCGGTGGCGACGGTCAAGGAAGTGATCCACGACTCCGGCCAACCATTTGCCATCGTCCGTGCGGTGCCGACCGCCGCGCTGAACCGCAGCCGTTATCTGTTGCTGGTGTTCAGTGACGGCCGCACAGCCGAGGAACGCGCCAACGAAGCGGCCCAGGCTCAGGAGTCTCTGGACCAACACGGCGGTGGGCCGATCATTCCAGCGACCGTGCCGAAACCGGCCGCGTCGGTGATCCCGGCTGCTGCTCCGGCTGTGCCGGCAGCCGCACCTGCAGCACCTGCCGCGGCGACCCCGGTCAAGCCTGGCGCTGCTCACCCTGCGGCCGCCAAACCGCCCGCGGCGGCGCCAGTGGCTACTAAACCACCGGCGGCCCATCCCGCTGCCGTGAAGCCTGCTGCCAAACCGCCTGTCTCCGCGCCGGCCACCACTGGGGGAAGAGAATAATGGGCGGTACAACTGCATCTCGTAACGGCTGGATGGTCTGGCTGACGTTCGCCATCGGCATGCTGCTCAGCGTTTCGCCGCTGCCGCAATTCATGGAAATCCTGCGTCCTCTGTGGCTGGCCTTGCTGTTGGCCTTCTGGGCATTGGCCTTGCCGCAGAAAGTCGGCATGGTGACCGCCTGGTGCCTGGGGTTGGCCGAAGACGTGCTGTATGGCACGTTGCTGGGCCAGAATGCGTTGATCCTCACGCTCATTACGTTTCTGGTGCTGTCGCTGCAACAGCGCCTGCGCATGTTCCCGATGTGGCAACAAAGCCTGGTGATCCTGGTGATCTTCGGCCTCGCCCAACTGGTTCAGTTGTGGCTGAGTGCTCTGACCGGCAATCGTCAGCCGACCCTGGCGCTGGTGTTGCCGGCGCTGGTCAGTGCATTGCTCTGGCCATGGATCAGCTTCGGTTTGCGGGGTTTGCGTCGACGCTACAAAATCACTTGATTCGGTCAGGCATGTGCCCGCACCGGTGCCCTGTCTCGCAAATACGTTCCTTTTTTGGCGAGTGGCTGTTGTTGCAAGACAAGGTGCCGCGACGAGTCATGGCTCGCTATGGCGAGGAGCGGCAACGCAGTATGGCAACAGCAGACGCCGCCAAAAAGGAACAGTATTTGTGAGACAGGGCACTAGACAGGGAGATGTCTTGATGAAATCGTTATACCTCGCCTCAGGCTCGCCACGTCGGCGTGAACTGCTCATGCAGATCGGCGTGCCGTTCTCCGCCATCAGCGCGGACATCGATGAAACCCCTTTACCTCAAGAATCTCCATCGGCCTATGTCGAGCGTCTGGCGCGCGGCAAGGCCGAAGCCGGGCGCGGGACGGTCGTGTCCGACGCGAATTTCTGCGTGCTGGGCGCCGACACCGCTGTGGTGCTGGACGGGAAAATTCTCGGCAAACCGGTGGATGAAGCCCAGGCGTGCGCCATGCTTATGCTGTTGTCCGGCCGTGAACATGAAGTGTTGACGGCGATTGCGGTGCAGGACGGCGAGCGCTGCGAGTCTTTGGTGGTGCGCAGTCTGGTACGTTTTCGCACTATCGACCGCGATGAAGCGGCGGCCTACTGGGCCAGCGGCGAACCTCGGGACAAGGCTGGCGGCTATGGGATTCAAGGGCTGGGCGCGGTGTTCGTCGCCGGGCTCAATGGCAGCTACTCGGCGGTGGTCGGATTGCCGCTGTGCGAAACCGCAGAACTACTCGGCCATTTCGGCATACCCTGTTGGCAAACCCTTAGCGCGCGCTGAGCGTCGTACTGACAAGATGCGGCCATTATCGTGAACATGCCTGAACGAGACCCTGCCATGAGTGAAGAGATCCTGATCAACATCACGCCGATGGAATCGCGCGTGGCGGTGGTCGAAAACGGTGTGCTGCAAGAGGTCCATGTCGAGCGCACGCAAAAGCGCGGGATCGTCGGCAACATCTATAAAGGGAAAGTCGTGCGGGTATTGCCGGGCATGCAGGCTGCCTTCGTCGATATCGGTCTGGATCGCGCCGCATTCATTCATGCCTCGGAAATTTCCCTGCGCGAAGGTCCGTCGGTGGAGAGCATCAGCGCGCTGGTTCACGAAGGTCAGAGCCTGGTGGTGCAAGTCACCAAGGACCCGATCGGCTCCAAAGGTGCACGCCTGACGACGCAGTTGTCGATTCCGTCGCGCTATCTGGTGTACATGCCGCGCACCGCCCACGTCGGCATTTCGTTGAAGATCGAAGACGAAGCCGAGCGTGAGCGCCTCAAGCAAGTGGTCACCGACTGCGTGGCCAAAGAAGGCATCAAGGAAGCCGGCGGCTTTATTCTGCGCACCGCTGCCGAAGGGGCCGGGGCCGATGAAATCCTCATGGACATCCGCTACCTGCGCAGGCTCTGGGATCAGATCAACGTGCAGATCAAAACCATCAGCGCGCCGAGCGTGATCTACGAAGACCTCGGCCTGGCGTTGCGTACCTTGCGCGACCTGGTGAGCCCGAAGATCGAGAAGATCCGGATCGACTCCCGGGAAACCTTCCAGAAAACCACGCAGTTCGTCGCCGAACTGATGCCGGAAATCGCCGATCGTCTGGAGCATTACCCTGGTGAACGGCCGATTTTCGACCTGTACGGCGTCGAAGACGAAATCCAAAAGGCTCTGGAGCGCAAGGTACCGCTCAAGTCCGGCGGTTATCTGGTGGTCGATCCGGCGGAAGCCATGAGCACCATCGACGTCAACACCGGAGCCTTCGTCGGTCATCGCAACCTCGAAGAAACCATCTTCAAGACCAACCTCGAAGCCGCCACCGCCATTGCCCGTCAGCTGCGTTTGCGCAACCTGGGCGGGATCATCATCATCGACTTCATCGACATGGAAGATGAAGAGCATCAGCGTCAGGTGCTGCGCACCCTCGAGAAGCAGTTGGAACGCGATCACGCCAAGACCAACATCATCGGCATCACCGAACTGGGCCTGGTGCAGATGACCCGCAAGCGCACCCGCGAAAGTCTTGAGCAAGTGCTGTGCGAACCGTGCAGCAGCTGTCAGGGACGCGGCAAGCTCAAGACTCCGGAAACCGTGTGCTACGAGATCTTCCGCGAAATCCTGCGTGAGGCCCGGGCCTATCAGGCCGAAGGCTATCGCGTGCTGGCGAACCAGAAAGTGGTCGACCGTTTGCTCGATGAAGAGTCGGGCAACGTCGCCGAGCTCGAAGGGTTTATCGGGCGCACCATTCGGTTTCAGGTAGAAACCATGTATTCCCAGGAACAATACGACGTGGTGCTGCTCTGAATCGTTGTGTTTCAACCCCACTAGAACGGCTGGCCTCAGCTTTTTGCAGTATTTTTGCCATGGGAGCCAACTGACATGGACCGTCTGACACTTATTTTTGCCGCACTGACCCGCTGGGGGCTGGGCCTGTGTGCGTTGGTTTTGGTGCTGATGGCGTTGTTCGTCAGCCTTGGCCGGGAGCTGACGCCGCTGGTGGCCGAATACCGTGCCGACGTTGAAGCCAAAGCCAGCGATGTCTTGGGCATGCGGCTGCGTATTGGTGCGCTGGAAGGCAACTGGAGCGGCCTCGCCCCGATTTTGCTGGCCCATGACGTGATGGTCGGCGAGGGTTCCAATGCCCTGCGTCTGGATCAGGTGCGCGCGGTGCCCGATCTCTGGGCCAGCCTGCTGGCGCGCGAAGTGCGCATCGCACATTTGGAGCTTAGCGGCCTGAAGATCAGCCTCAAGGAAGGCGAGGACGGTCATTGGGCGCTGGAAGGTTTGCCGGTACAGCAGGATCAGCCGTTCGATCCGGAGCAGTTGCTCAATCGCATGCAAACGGTTCAGCAGTTGTCGGTGCTCGACAGTCAGGTGACCTTGCAGCCTCTGGAACAGCAACCGCTGACCCTGACTTACGTCGGCCTGAACCTGAGAATCGGCGTGTCGCGTCAGCGACTCGATGTCCGCCTGACCCTGCCCGATGGTCAGCCGGTTGCGATGAGTGTGCGCACCCGTATCCACGCCAGTCAGTGGCAGAACGGCGAGGCCGAGGCTTACCTGAGCCTGCCGCAAAGCGATTGGTCGAAATGGTTGCCTGAGCGCCTGACCCAACAATGGAATTTCTCCGAGATCAAGGCCGGTGGCGAGCTATGGCTGAACTGGAGCGAGGGCGCCCTGCAAAGCGCCGCGATCCGTTTGAACGCGCCGCAACTCAAGGGTGCCTACGCCGAGCGCAAGCCGATCCAGATCAACAATCTGGCGCTTAACGGGTATTTCCAGCGCAGCTCCACAGGCGTCCTGGTGACCCTGGATTCTCTGGCCATGAACCTGGGAGAAACCCGCTGGGAATCGAAGCTGCAATTTCAACAAATGGCGGCGACCGACAAGGCGCCAGAGTTCTTGCATCTGCAAGCCGACCGCATCGACCTCACACCGCTCACTCCGTTGCTGAATGCCTTGGGGCCACTTCCGGAAGGTGTCGCTACGGCGGTCGAGCGGCTCAAGGTCACCGGGGTATTGCGCAATGTACTGATCGACCTCCGCCCCGCGGCTACCGATGACAGCAAATTCAGCTTTGCCGCCAATCTGGAACGGGTCGGCTTCGACGCTTATCACGGTGCGCCGGCGGCGCGAAATGTCAGCGGCAGCATCAGCGGCGACCTCGGGCAGGGTGAGTTGCGGATGGACAGCAAGGATTTTTCCCTGCACCTGGACCCGATTTTCGCCAAACCATGGCAGTACATTCAGGCCAACGCCCGGCTGACCTGGAAACTCGACAAAGAAGGTTTCACCCTGATCGCGCCGTACCTGAAGGTGCTGGGCGAAGAGGGCAAGATTGCCGGCGACTTCCTGATTCGCCTGCATTTCGATCACACCCAGGAAGACTACATGGACCTGCGGGTCGGTCTGGTCGACGGCGACGGCCGTTACACCGCCAAATACCTGCCGCAAATGTTGAGCCCGGCGCTGGACGAATGGCTGCGCACGGCGATTCTCAAAGGCGCGGTGGATGAAGGTTTCTTCCAGTACCAGGGTTCGCTGAACCATGGCGCCGCCGAAACGGCTCGCAGCATCAGCCTGTTTTTCAAGGTTCACGATGCCGAGCTGGCGTTTCAGCCAGGGTGGCCACATGTCCGCAAGGTCACCGGCGATGTGTTCGTCGAAGACAGCGGCGTGAGGATTCTGGCCAGCAAGGGGCAATTGCTCGATACACAGGTCAGCAACATCTACGTCGATATTCCCCATGCGCCTGTCGGGCAGAGCACTCATTTGTTCCTCGGCGGCGGGTTCGCTGGCGGGTTGGGCGATGGCCTGAAAATTCTGCAGGAAGCGCCGATCGGCACCGCCGACACGTTCGCCGGTTGGGAAGGCGATGGCGACCTGCAAGGCAAGCTCAAACTCGATATCCCGCTGGTCAAAGGCGAGCGGCCGAAAATTCTCGTCGACTTCAAGACCGACAAGGCCCGCTTGAAGCTCAGCGAGCCTCCCCTGGAACTGACGCAACTCAAGGGCGATTTCCGTTTCGACAGTATCAAGGGTTTGAGCGGGCAAAAGATCACGGCGCGCGCGTTCGACAAGCCAGTGACCGCACAGATTTTCGCCGATGGCGGTGCGGGCAAGCTCAATACTCGGGTCGCCGCATCGGGGGAAGTCGAGGTCAAGAAGCTCACTGAATGGTTGAACGTCACTCAGCCGTTGCCGGTGACGGGCTTGATCCCTTATCAGTTGCAACTGAACCTTGATGGCGCCGACAGCCAATTGATGGTCAGCTCCAGTCTCAAAGGTGTGGCGGTGGATTTGCCGGCGCCGTTCGGCATGGCGGCCGATGTCGGGCGCGACACCGTGTTCCGCATGACCCTGCAAGGACCGGAGCGGCGTTACTGGGTCAACTACGGTGAACTGGCGAACTTCACGTTTGCGGCCCCGACCGGCAATTTCGTCGACGGTCGCGGCGAGCTGTTTCTCGGTGGCAGCAAGGCCGTGTTGCCCGGCGCCAAAGGCTTGCGAGTGCGCGGTGTACTGTCCGAGCTGGATGTCGCACCCTGGCAGGATCTGGTGACCAGGTATGCCGGGCAGAATCCGGGCGGCAGTGCCAAGCAGTTGCTCAGTGGCGCGGATATCAAGGTTGGCAAGCTCAGCGGTTTCGGCACCACCCTCGATCAGGCGTCGGTGCAGTTGACGCGCAAGCCAACCGCATGGGCCTTGCAACTCGACAGTCAGCAGGCCAAGGGCACCGTCGGCATCCCCGATGCGAAAGCGGCACCGATTGCGGTCAATCTGCAATACGTACGTTTACCGGCACCCGACCCGACGGCGCTGGCCGACGAGAACTCGCCGGATCCGCTGGCCACCGTAGACCCGACGAAGATCCCGGCGCTGGATATCACCATCAATCAGCTGTTCCAGGGGCAGGATCTGGTGGGTGGCTGGCAGTTGAAAGTCCGCCCGACCGCCAAAGGCATTGCCCTCAATACCCTGGATCTGGGCCTCAAGGGCATCCTCTTGCAAGGCAGCGGCGGTTGGGAAGGCATGCCGGGTAATTCCAGCAGTTGGTACAAGGGGCGGGTCAGTGGCAAGAACCTCGCCGACGTGCTCAAGGGCTGGGGTTTTGCGCCGAGCGTCACCAGTGAAGAGTTTCACATGGATGTCGACGGTCGCTGGCCCGGCTCACCGGCGTGGCTGGCTACCAAACGCTTTTCCGGCACTCTTGACGCATCGCTCAATAAAGGTCAGTTCGTTGAAATCGAGGGCAGCGCCCAGGCTCTACGGGTATTCGGTCTGCTCAACTTCAACTCCATCGGCCGCCGCTTGCGCCTGGACTTTTCCGACCTGTTTGGCAAAGGCTTGAGCTATGACCGGGTCAAAGGCCTGCTGGTCGCGACCAACGGGGTGTACGTGACCCGTGAGCCGATCTTGCTGACCGGCCCGTCGAGCAACCTGGAACTCAACGGCACACTGGACCTGGTGGCGGATCAGGTCGATGCCAGGTTACTGGTGACCTTGCCGGTGACCAACAATCTGCCAATTGCCGCGCTGATCGTCGGAGCACCGGCTGTCGGCGGGGCGCTGTTCCTGATCGATAAGCTGATCGGTGACCGCGTGGCGCGTTTCGCCAGCGTCAAATACACCGTCAAAGGCCCATGGAAAGAACCGAAAATCACCTTCGACAAGCCTTTTTGAAAAGCCACTTTCCAGGCCTATGGAGTAGCATGGCCGTAAGCCCCCTGTAGGAGCTGCCGCAGGCTGCTCCTACAGGTATGTGTTGATTCCAGATAAGGAAATGGCCATGTCTGTAGCGGTGATTCAAATGGTCAGCCAGAGCGACGTGCTGGCCAATCTGGCCCAGGCCCGTCGTCTGCTGGAGCAGGCGGCGACCGGTGGTGCGCGACTTGCTGTGCTGCCGGAAAACTTCGCCGCCATGGGCCGTCGCGACATTGCCGACATCGGCCGCGCCGAAGCCTTGGGCGAAGGCCCGATCCTGCCGTGGTTGAAACAGACCGCCCGCGACCTCAAGTTATGGATAGTGGCCGGTACGTTACCGTTGCCGCCGGTGGATCAACCGATGGCCAAATCGCATGCGTGTTCGTTGCTGGTCGATGACCAGGGCGAGACTGTGGCGCGGTACGACAAGCTGCACCTGTTCGACGTGGACGTGGCGGACAATCGCGGGCGTTATCGCGAATCCGATGACTATGCTTATGGCAGTGGTGTGGTGGTTGCTGATACGCCGGTCGGTCGAGTTGGCCTGACCGTCTGTTACGACTTGCGATTTCCGGAGCTGTACAGCGAACTGCGTGCAGCCGGCGCGGAATTGATTACCGCACCGTCGGCTTTTACCGCGGTGACGGGTGCGGCGCATTGGGACGTGCTGATTCGCGCTCGGGCCATCGAGACTCAGTGTTACGTGCTCGCGGCCGCCCAGGGTGGGACGCATCCAGGGCCACGAGAAACGTTTGGTCATGCCGCCATCGTTGACCCCTGGGGGCGTGTGCTGGCACAACAGGATCAGGGCGAGGCCGTGCTGCTGGCCGAACGCGACAGCAGCGAACAGGCGTCCATCAGGGCGCGGATGCCGGTGTCCACTCACCGGCGCTTTTTCTCGCAGGGCGCCCAGCGACCTGCATCAGAACGACGAATTTAAGGCGTAAAGCATATGAGCGAGTTGTTGTCCTCAGTCAGTGAACACCTCCTGGCGCCCGGCGGCGTAACGATCGAGAGCCTGCAAGGTGTGCTCGGTGATCTGGCCGGCCCGGGCATCGATGCCGCCGACCTGTATTTTCAGGGGCAGATTTCCGAGTCCTGGGCACTGGAAGACGGGATCGTCAAGGAAGGCAGCTTCAACCTCGACCAGGGTGTTGGTGTGCGTGCGCAATCGGGTGAAAAAACCGGTTTCGCCTACAGCAATGCGATCACCCTCGAAGCGTTGGGGGCGGCAGCCGGTGCGGCCCGTTCGATCTCCCGGGCCGGGCAGAACGGCACCGTGCAGGCGTTCACCACCCAGGATGTTACCCAGTTGTATGGGCCAGACAACCCGCTGGAAGTGATGACCCGTGCCGAGAAAGTCGAGCTGCTCAAGCGTATCGACGTGGCGACCCGCGCCCTCGACCCGCGTATCCAGCAAGTCACCGTGAGCATGGCCGGGGTTTGGGAGCGGATTTTGATAGCCTCCACTGATGGCGGCCTGGCGGCGGATGTGCGGCCGCTGGTGCGTTTCAACGTCAGTGTGATCGTCGAGCAGAACGGTCGCCGTGAACGCGGCGGTCATGGCGGCGGCGGTCGTACCGACTACCGCTATTTCCTCAGCGACGACCGCGCCATGGGCTATGCCCGTGAAGCGTTGCGTCAGGCGCTGGTAAACCTGGAAGCCATTCCGGCCCCGGCCGGTACGTTGCCGGTGGTGTTGGGTTCGGGGTGGTCCGGTGTGCTGCTGCACGAAGCGGTCGGCCATGGTCTGGAAGGCGATTTCAACCGCAAGGGCAGTTCGGCCTACAGCGGGCGCATGGGCGAGATGGTTGCATCGAAGCTCTGCACTATCGTCGATGACGGCACCCTCGCCGGGCGCCGTGGTTCGCTGAGCGTCGACGACGAAGGCACCCCGACCGAGTGCACCACGCTAATCGAAAACGGTGTGCTCAAAGGTTATATGCAGGACAAGCTCAACGCGCGCCTGATGGGCGTGGCCCGCACCGGCAACGGTCGTCGCGAGTCTTACGCGCACCTGCCGATGCCGCGCATGACCAACACCTACATGCTCGGTGGCGAAAGCGACCCGGCGGAAATCATCGCCTCGGTGAAAAAAGGCATCTACTGCGCCAACCTCGGCGGCGGTCAGGTGGACATCACCAGCGGCAAGTTCGTGTTCTCCACCAGCGAGGCGTACCTGATCGAAGACGGCAAGATTACCGCCCCGGTCAAAGGCGCGACGTTGATCGGCAACGGGCCGGAAGCCATGAGTCGGGTGTCGATGGTCGGTAACGATCTGGCGCTGGACAGCGGTGTGGGGACGTGTGGCAAGGATGGGCAGTCGGTGCCGGTGGGTGTCGGCCAGCCAACGCTGAAAATCGATGCGATTACCGTGGGTGGCACGGGCGCGTAAGAAATGGAGCTTCGGGTGAGCCGCTAGGTGGCTCACCCGATTCGGGACTTAACGCAAACCGCGTTGAGTCTCGTCCAGCTCACGGATGTACTTGAAGATTTTACGGCTCGAAGCCGGTGGCTTGTTGGTCGCCAGTTCGTGCTGGGCCTGACGGATCAGGGAGCGCAATTGTTGACGATCGGCCTCCGGGTAATCGACGACGAATTTCTCCAGGACGGCGTCGTCGCCCGCGATCAAGCGATCGCGCCAGCGTTCCAGGCCGTGGAAACGTTCGTTGTACTGCCGGGTGGAGGCATCGAGTTGATCGAGCAGGGTGAGAATGGCGTCAGTGTCCTGATCGCGCATCAGCTTGCCGATGAACTGAAGGTGCCGTTTACGCGCGATGTTCGCGGTGTGCTTGGGCGCATCGGCCAGAGCCCGGCGCAAAGCGTCGGTCAAGGGCAGTTTTGCCAGCAGGTCAGGCTTGAGTGTTGTAAGGCGCTCGCCGAGGTCAACCAGAGCATGCAGCTCGCGTTTGACCTGGGATTTGCTTTTTTCTCCCGTATCGAGGGAGTCGTCGTAAGAATCAACCATGGTGGCCGTCCGCAAAGAAACGCCGCCATGATAACCAGTCGGGGGCCGCTTGTCCGGCCCGGTCGCTCGATGACCGTTACCGAAAGCAGAATTTGAGTGGAGAACAGCATGAGTGCAGTTGAAAGCGTCGGCCCACAAGCGTTGCCGGCACTGCAAGAACAAGTCGAGCAGATCATCGCTGAAGCCAGACGCCAGGGCGCCAGTGCCTGTGAAGTGGCGGTGTCGCTGGAGCAGGGCTTGTCGACCACGGTGCGTCAGCGGGAAGTCGAAACCGTTGAGTTCAACCGCGACCAGGGCTTTGGCATCACCTTGTATGTAGGGCAGCGCAAGGGTTCGGCCAGCACCTCGGCCAGCGGTTCGGAGGCGATTCGCGAAACCGTTGCCGCCGCGCTGGCCATTGCCAAGCACACCTCCGAAGACGAAGCCTCAGGCCTGGCGGATGCCGCGCTGATGGCCAAGGATCTGCAGGATTTCGATTTGTTCCACCAATGGGGCATCACCCCGGAGCAAGCCATTGAGCAGGCCCTGGCTTGTGAAGCAGCAGCGTTTGCCACCGACAGCCGGATCAAGAACGCCGACGGTACCACCCTCAGTACTCACCAGGGCTGCCGGGTTTACGGCAACAGCCACGGTTTTATCGGTGGTTATGCGTCGACCCGTCACAGCCTCAGTTGCGTGATGATTGCCGAAGCCGATGGCCAGATGCAGCGCGATTACTGGTATGACGTGAACCGTCAGGGCAACTTGCTGGCTTCTCCGGAGAGCATCGGCCAACGTGCCGCGCAGCGGGCGGCGAGCCGTCTGGGCGCCCGCCCGGTGCCGACCTGCGAAGTGCCGGTGCTGTTTTCCGCGGAACTGGCCGGTGGCTTGTTCGGCAGTTTCCTCTCGGCGATTTCCGGCGGCAGCCTGTATCGAAAATCGTCGTTCCTCGAAGGCACCCTGGGGCAGAAGCTGTTCCCGGAATGGCTGACCATCGATGAACGTCCGCACTTGATGCGCGCCCTGGGCAGCTCGGCCTTCGACGGTGACGGCCTGGCGACGTACGCCAAGCCGTTCGTGGAGAAGGGCGAGTTGGTGTCCTACATACTCGGCACCTACTCCGGCCGCAAGCTGGGCATGCCGAGCACCGCCAACGCCGGCGGCGTGCACAACCTGTTCGTCACCCATGGCGACGAAGATCAGGCCGCCTTGCTGCGCCGCATGGGCCGCGGCCTGCTGGTTACCGAACTGATGGGGCAGGGCCTGAACATGGTCACTGGCGATTATTCCCGTGGTGCGGCGGGTTTCTGGGTCGAGAACGGCGAAATCCAGTTCGCGGTCCAGGAAGTGACCATCGCTGGCAACATGCGCGACATGTTCAAGCAGATCGTGGCGGTCGGTAATGACCTGGAGCTGCGTAGCAACATTCGCACCGGTTCGGTGTTGATCGAGCGAATGACGGTGGCGGGTAGCTAAACTCCGACCGCTGCACAAAAAGGCGCGTCATCTATCGGATGGCGCGCCTTTTTTATTGGTCGCAACCCAGATCCTGTGGGAGCGGGCTTGCCCGCGATAGCGTCATTTCAGTCGACATCGATGTTGAATCTTCTATCGTCATCGCGGGCAAGCCCGCTCCCACAAAATGCTCAATGCTTTGCTGCACTTGTTTTGGTTCTCATTATCATCTAATAATAAATCTCATTACCGAATGAGCCCGGATTATGAGTTCTGCCTTGCACGAGCAGCCTTACCTCGAAAGCTGGCGCTGGATGAGTCGCCAGATCCGCTGCGCCATGGACCCCGACGAGCCGCGCCTGATCGAGCATTATCTGGCCGAGGGCCGATACCTGGCTTGTTGCACGGCGACCTCACCCTGGACCATCGCCGAAACCTCCTTGCGTTTATTGCTCGACACAGCTGCCGACGTCGCGCTGCCCTGGCACTGGCGCAGCCTGTGTCTCGACCAGGCCTGGCGACCGCTGCGTGATCTCGAACGGCAATCACTCTGCAAATGCCGCCTCAAGCGCTGGCGGAGCTACGCCTGGCAACTGGCGACCTGCGAATTGCAACCCTCCATCCCTCTCATAGAACTGGTGCAAGGATTTCCTGATGAATAACACTCGTATCGAACGCGACAGCATGGGCGAGCTACAGGTCCCGATTGATGCTTTGTATGGCGCGCAAACCCAGCGCGCGGTGGATAACTTCCCGATCAGCGGCAAACCGATGCCCGTGCAATTCATCCGGGCGCTGATCCTGGCCAAGGCCGCCGCTGCCCGAGCCAACGTCGAGCTCAAGCAGATCAGCGAATCCCAGGGCAAAGCCATCGTCGACGCCGCTCAAGGCCTGCTCGAAGGTGACTTCATGCAGCACTTCCCGGTCGATATCTTCCAGACCGGTTCCGGCACCAGTTCCAACATGAACGCCAACGAAGTGATCGCCACCCTGGCCAGTCGTTTGTTGGGCGAGCCGGTGAATCCCAATGATCACGTCAATTGCGGCCAGAGCAGCAACGACATCATCCCGACCACCATTCACGTCAGCGCTGCATTGACTTTGCATGAGCAATTGCTGCCGGCGCTGGTGCATCTGGTGCAGGTGATCGAGCGCAAGGCCGGGCAGGTTCATCCGTTCGTCAAAACCGGGCGTACCCATTTGATGGACGCCATGCCGGTGCGCATGAGCCAGGTGCTCAACGGTTGGGCGCAACAGCTCAAGGCCAATATCGGTCACTTGCAGGATCTGCTGCCGAGCCTGCAATCCCTGGCCCAGGGCGGCACTGCAGTGGGCACCGGGATCAATGCCCATCCAGAGTTTGCGGCGCGTTTCAGTCAGCAGCTCAGTCAACTGACTCAGGTGCAGTTCACACCGGGCAAGGACCTGTTTGCGCTGATTGGCTCGCAGGACACGGCGGTCAGCGTTTCCGGGCAGCTCAAGGCCACGGCGGTTTCCCTGATGAAAATCGCCAACGACCTGCGCTGGATGAATTCCGGCCCGTTGGCCGGCCTCGGTGAAATCGAACTCGAAGCTTTGCAGCCGGGCTCATCGATCATGCCCGGCAAGGTCAACCCGGTAATCCCGGAGGCCACCGCGATGGTCGCCGCTCAGGTGATTGGCAACGACACGGTCATCACTGTCGCCGGTCAGTCGGGCAATTTCGAATTGAACGTCATGCTGCCGATCATCGCCCAGAACCTGCTGAGCAGTATCGAATTGCTGGCCAACGCCAGTCGTCTGCTGGGCGACAAGGCCATTGCCAGCTTCAAGGTCAACGAGGCCCGGCTCAAGGAAGCGCTGTCGCGCAACCCGATTCTGGTCACCGCACTCAACCCGATCATTGGTTACCAAAAAGCTGCTGAAATTGCCAAGAAGGCTTATCAGCAGGGGCGGCCGGTGATCGATGTCGCCCTGGAACACACCGACCTGACACGCAGCCAGCTTGAGGTTTTGCTTGATCCGGAAAAGCTCACCGCAGGTGGCGTGTAATCACTGCTAGCGCTTTGGAGGCTCACCATGGAGCACTGGAAACGCACGATCGAAAGAGCAAATCGCTGTTTCATGCTGGGCGAACTGGTCGATGCCCGCGAGGCTTACTTACAGGCATTGGCCTTGGCCCAGGTGTTGTTCGAGCGCTGGGCGGATGCCGACGAAGCGGTGGCGGCCTGCGTGATTTCTCACCACAACCTGGCAGACCTGCACTTGCGTCTGAACCAGCCCGAGGAGAGCGTCGAGTACCTGTGCGCAATCCATCAACGGCTGTTGCAGACCATGCAGGACCCACGGCTGTCACCGGCCTTGCGTGAAGCCGCGCTGCGCCAGAGCAGCAAAACCTATGTCGAACTGCTGAGTTTCATCAGCGAGCACGGCGAGTATCCGCGCACTCAGCGATTGCTGCACACCAAGACGTCGCCCGCGCATCAGCCTGCGCCCCTACAACATGGAGTTCATTGAAATGGCTTTTACCTTGCCTGCCTTGCCGTACGCCTACGACGCCCTGGAACCGCACATCGATGCGCAGACGATGGAAATTCACTACACCAAACACCACCAGACCTACATCAATAACCTCAACGCTGCAGTCGAAGGCACCGAATTCGCCGAATGGCCCGTGGAAAAACTGGTGGCGGCTGTCCAGCAATTGCCGGAAAAACTCCGTGCGGCGGTGATCAATCAGGGTGGTGGGCATGCCAACCATTCACTGTTCTGGGAAGTCATGGCGCCCAACGGCGGCGGCCAGCCTGAAGGTGCGCTGGCCAAGGCGATCGACGAGCAACTGGGTGGTCTCGGCAGCTTCAAGGAAGCCTTCACCAAAGCCGCGTTGACCCGTTTCGGTAGCGGTTGGGCCTGGTTGAGCGTGACGCCGCAAAAGACGTTGGTCGTTGAAAGCAGCGGCAACCAGGACAGCCCGCTGATGAACGGCAATACGCCAATTCTCGGCCTGGATGTCTGGGAGCACGCTTATTACCTGCGCTATCAGAACCGCCGTCCGGAATACATCAATGCGTTCTACAACGTGATCAATTGGCCCGAAGTCGCTGCGCGCTATCAGGCTGCACTGGCTTAAAACAATTCAAGGCTGACTATGGGCACTGAAACACTGGCGATCGGAAGCGGGCGGATGTTTCGTTACGCACTGGGATCGCTGTTGCTGCTGGCAGGCATGACGTTATTGGTGGCCCAGGGGCTGATGTGGCTGGACCTCGAACCGAAACTGTTGCGCGCCCTGCAAGGCGGGGCCATTTGCGCCTTGGGCACAGCCTTGGGTGCGGTGCCGGTGCTGGTGATTCGGCGGATGCCTCAGGCTGTCAGCGACACGCTACTGGGTTTCGGGGCCGGAGTGATGCTCGCGGCGACGGCGTTTTCGCTGATCGTGCCAGGCATTGCGGCGGCCGAAAACCTCGGGCTGACGCCTTGGGCGGCCAGTGGTCTGATCAGCTTCGGCATTATGTTGGGCGCATTCGGGCTGTTTCTGGTGGATCGCAAGGTGTCTGGCGCCACGCCTGAAATGCATGTGGGGACGCTGGAGCGGCCGTTGATTCCACCGCGAGTCTGGTTGTTTGTATTTGCCATCATCGCCCACAACATTCCCGAAGGCATGGCAGTCGGCGTCTCGGCCGGTGGTGGCATGCCTGACGCCGATAGCCTGGCCATGGGCATCGCCTTGCAGGATGTACCCGAAGGGCTGGTGATCGCGTTGGTGTTGGCCGGAGCAGGGATGTCGCGGATCAAGGCATTCCTGATCGGTGCCGCGTCAGGGGTGGTCGAGCCGGTCTTTGCACTGCTGTGCGCCTGGCTGGTGAGCCTGGCTGAACTGCTGTTGCCTTTGGGCTTGGCGCTGGCAGCCGGGGCGATGCTGTTGGTGGTGACTCACGAAGTCATTCCCGAGTCGCGACGCCATGGTCACGACAAACTGGCCAGCCTCGGACTGCTGATCGGGTTTTGCTTGATGATGGTGATGGATACAGCGCTCGCTTGAGAAAAAAGATCGCAGCGCCTACAGGTGTCCGCAATCCCATGTAGGAGGGTCCGCCCCGTCTTCGACGCCGCGCTGTCGCGCAGCAAACTGGGGGGATCTAAAGTTGAGAGCGCGCGCGGGGCAGAGACCGTCATTAGCACTGGTGTGTCCGCACCCGAGTAGGAGA